>CAZVEM010000133.1:0-15218 GCA_964626165.1 uncultured Nannocystaceae bacterium | reverse complement strand
ATGATTCGCTGTTTGTGGTCCTTGCCGACCTTGTCAGGCTCACTCGACGACAACTCGCCTCGCGGTGGTCGTCAGGTAACAATTCAAACGCCAACGAAGCTCCAGCGCGGCGGTTGATTTGTAAGAGCTCTCAACAGGCGCCTGCTGCGCTCGCCGAGGAATCGCATGCGGAAGGCAGCTCCCGGGGGGGAGATCCTTCCGTCGTGCTCATTTGAGGGAGGTCACCACACTCGTGCCCTCAAGCAGCACCGTGGCGAGTCGACTTCGCGACTTGCCCAGCTGCGTCGCGCGGGCCCGCACATCTTCTTCGCTTGGCAGTGGCTCTTGGCTCGCCACGACGAGTCGGTGCTGCGCCTTGATCGGTTCGATCACCGAGACATGTTCAAAGACAGCAGCGATCGAGTCTCGGTATGCCTCCCACTTCGGCGTGAAATGGACGTTGAACGCCGCGATACCGCCCGGCGCGAGCTGAGAACGCAAGGCCCGGAGAAAGGCATCGCTTTTCTGGTCACGCGGCACGCCGTCGCTGTCCGTTCCCTCCGCCCCTTCGATCAGATACGCGTCGAGGTAGATCGCATCCCAGGGACCCTGGAGAGCCACGAGCCCGTCGTCGGAGGGGGCATCGGCAACTCCGGCCTGTGCACCAGTCGTGAGGGCCGCAACCGCATCCGCCTCGTGAATGCGAAGCGCACCGACCCCTTCAGCGGCGTCCCGTGGCGCGATCGCGAACCACTTCGAGGCCATCGTTATGACGCCAGGGTCGATCTCGATCACATCGATCTCCATCGCGGGCGCGTAGTGTTGGAAGAAGTGCACCAAGGTCCCTCCCCCAAGGCCGACGATCAAGACGCGGCGTTGCACTGGCCGGACCAGCAACGCTGCGACAATCGCCTTGGCGTAGGGAGAATGAAGTTCGTAGGTGCGCTGGGTCTCGACCTGACTCTGACGGTGTGTACGACCGTTGGGCGCGACAAAGACCATCTCGCGCCGCGAGGCTTGCTGTTGGATGCGGATCTTGGAGAACTTGCCGTCGACCTCGTCCAACGTCTTCATCGCGCCAACTTTGGTTGGGTCGGCAAGCGTCGTCGCGACTTGCGGCGGACGTTGCTCGCCGAGCCAGCTCAGATCGTCCCACGGCTTGGGGTCGGATGCGCTCTGCGTGTCGGCGTGCTTGACTCGTGCAGCGTGAGGACCCGTGGCCGCCGCGACATCGCCGGCACCGTAGCTCGTGTCCGCGCCTTGGTCGTCATGTCCAGTCTTCGAACCGCCCGACGCGTCCTGCGTCAACGCGGGAGGGGCAGAACACCCGCCGAAAAAACAGGCCAGCACCCCGAGTGCGAAACCAAGCCCGCGCAGGCGGCCAAGTCGTTGCAGTTGCGTCGCCTGCGCTTGCATGACCGTAGCTTGCCAAGTTCGCGACCGCTTTGTAGTGGATCGCGAGCGATCTGTCGGCGCTCAAGGCAGGGTCGCGGAATGGCGCGGGGCGTCGGAGGACGACGCGGTCAGGCCAGCCGTCAGGCGTGAGCGGGGACGCCCTCAAGCGCCCGCTTGAGCGCATCAAGATCGTCTGCCATGTCCAGCGCGCTCTCATAGCGCTCCGCCACGTCCTTCTTGGTCGCACGACGGATGATGTGATCGAGCCGTGCGTGCACTTCCCCGTCGTGGAGATGGGGCAATGAGCGGTCGAGCTGCGGCAGCTCGCGTTCACGTTGCGCCGCCAGCCAAACGCGAGGATCTGCATCGGCGAGATCCGCAAAGCCATGGGTGCCGGCGACAAGCTCATGCAGAGCCATACCGGTCGCATAGAGATCGGCGCGATGGTCGATCGGGAGTCCGAGTCGAGTCTGTTCGGGCGGCATATAGCGAGGATCGCCCACCAGCTGGGTCTCGGGTTCGAGCTGCTGCGTCGCGACGGCATGGAGGTCCAGCGCCACGCCAAAGTCGAGCAGCTTGTGAATCACCCGACGTGTGTTGGGATCTCGTGTCGCGAACATGTTCGCGGGCTTGACGTCGCGGTGCACGAGGCGGCACTCATGCGCGTACTGGAGCGCGCGCAGCAAGGCGCCCACAACGTCGAGAACACGCGGCAGAGGAACGCCACTTCCCCGCGTGCGCGCGATGTCGAGCACCTGAGAAAGATCCTTGCCCGGCAGGTACTCCATCACGAACCACATCAGGCCCTGACCCGGCACTCCTACCAGGTCGTACACGCGCGCGATACCCGGATGCGTCAGTCGTGCGCCAAGCAAAGCCTCGCGTCGAAATCGAAGTTGCTCGCGGATCGGCACGTCGGGTTTCATGACCTTGAGCGCTACAGAGCGCTCAAGATCGCGATCGTAGGCCCGATAGACCCAGCCCATGCCGCCCTCACCGACGACCTCGACGACTTGATACTGCTTGATCTGAGCGATCAGGCTGCCCTCGCGCAGGGTATCGGCGAGCTCAGGCTCCATGGCCGCCGCGAGGAGAGGCCGCCGAGCTTGGAGGTAGGTGCCGGAGGTAAGCTTGGCCACGGACGCACCCTAGGCACACAATCTGGGCCAGGGAAAATAAACGGCAGATCGAGGCCGATACTGCGCCCTGCGCGGCTATCCCGATGCCGATGCATGGCCGGATCGCGACGAAACCAGTCCGATTTAAATTCCAAATGAATCTTCACCGCTCCCGAGCGTATGATGGCCCTATGCTCGGACGGCGTGAACTGATCCTGGCCTGTGGAGCCGCGGGGCTCGTCGCAGCGCTGCCGCCAAGGTTAGCCTGGGCAGACGACGGCGAAGGCATCAGCCCAACGCTTGAGGTCTTTGGTTCTTGGCGCTACGTCGGCGGTTCGGCGCAGCGCGAGGCAGTCGAGGCCGCGGTCGATGAGGTCGTCGCGCAGATGGCCTACTTGATTCAGGGCATCGCCAAGCGCCGCCTCATGGCCAGCAACAACGTGCCCGCCCTGCTCTCCATCTCCCGGGACGGGGACGACATCGTTGTTCTGCAGCCCGGGATTCGCAGCGTGCGTGCACCGGCGAACGGTACCCAGGTTCAGTGGAAGAGCGAGCAAGGCGACAAGGTCCAAGTCAGTCACCACCTCGACAGCGCCAATAAGCTTCGCCAGGAATTTCGCGGCGAGGGTGATCGCACCAACACCTTCACGCTCTCGGAGGACGGCACGCGCCTCACGTGGAAAACCGCGATCTCAGCCAAGCGCCTGCCCTCAGATATTCGCTACAAACTCAGCTACGCGCGCGTCCAGAGCTGATTCAGGGCTCCGCGGGCTTCGTCCTGGCACGCTCGGCTTCGCGCCACGCCCTCCTGATGGAGATCCTCGCCGGATCCGACAGGACGCGCGGCGCGCAGCATGCTAGCGTCGGGTAGGGCTCAGGGACGATGTCGTCGATGACCTTCAGCGCCACGAAGGATGGCGATTCGACCATCGCGGCCGACGACGGCTACGGCTCGGGACCCCCCCGGCCGGGTGCTGGCGGCCCCCTGGGACCCGGCGCGGTCATTGCCAACGAGTACGTCGTGGTCCGGCAGATCGGCAGTGGCGGGATGGGGGTCGTGTACCTCGCCCACCACGTCGAGCTTGCCCGCGAGGTCGCCATCAAGCTGCGCACGGCGGCCGGCGGTCCCACGGCCCAGCGTCGGATGCTGCGGGAGGCACAGGCAATGGCCCGTCTCTCTCATCCTAACGTGCTGACCGTCTACGACGTCGGCGAACACCAAGACGCGATCTTTATCGCCATGGAGTACGTCCCCGGGGGGACGCTTTCGCAATGGCTCAAGGCCCGCCACCGAAGTTGGCGTGAGATCGTGCGCCTCTTTCATGACACGGGTCTTGGACTGGCAGCCGCACATGAGGCCGGACTGATCCACCGCGACTTTAAGCCCGACAACGTGCTGGTCGGCGAAGGCGGTCGTCCTCGGGTCGCGGACTTCGGCATCGCTCGAGCGGCGCCGGGAACCCGTCGAGATATCTCATCGATCCCCGAGCTCGCGGCGATCGTGCCGGCGGCTTCCGCGGTCATGGCGGCGACCAGCACCAACGAGGGCTCGACGCCAACGCCCGAGCAACTTCACGCCACCACGGATCTGACCCAGACCGGTGTCTTCTCCGGGACACCCGCCTATATGGCGCCTGAGCAATACGGCTCGCACGATATCGATGAACGCGCCGATCAGTTTTCCTACTGCGTCGCGATGTGGGAAGCGCTCTACGGCGAGCGACCCTTCCAAGGACCGACCGCAGCCGCCGTCTACTCCGCGATCTGTGCCGGACAGATCAAGATCCCACCGCGCGTCCGTCGCCGACGTCGAGTGCCGCGCTGGCTGCATCAGCTCTTGCTGC
The DNA here is from genome assembly GCA_964626165.1 of uncultured Nannocystaceae bacterium. Lineage (GTDB taxonomy): Bacteria > Myxococcota_A > Polyangia > Nannocystales > Nannocystaceae > CAZVEM01. The sequence goes on along the minus strand of CAZVEM010000133.1, from coordinate 10,882 downwards.
GCGGCTTGTCGGTTAATCCGGCGCAGCGCTGGCCCTCGCTGCGTGCGCTCGTCACCGAGCTCGAGGCGCAGCCTCGGCGACAGACGACCATCGGCCTCGCCGTCGGATCCGTGCTCGGCCTGTGCGTCGTCGCCGGTCTCGCCTACGCGCTTGGAGCCGCGGAGGAACCCGAAGAAGTTCAGCGCGCGACTGCGACGGGTAGCGGGGGTGATGCAGACGCGTCCTCCAAAGAGGGCCCCAAGGAGGCACCGCCCGGCGCTGACAAGACGCCGCCTGGCGACACGGGCTCGGCGTCGCGAGGCGCCTCACCCTCGCCAGAGCCACCCGTCGCCGCGCCAGCGGACCCACCGCCACCAGGCGAGGTTGCACGGGTCGAGCACACCGATCCGCCCGCGCCCGAATCCATCACCTGTCGGGGACCGCTGCACATTCACGACACGGTCCTTGAAGTTCCAGACGACGAGGCGATCTGGGCAGTCCAGGGCTGCGACCTGCTGGTCGAGCGCGTGACGTTTAAGGGCAGCTCTGGCATTGACGCCGGCGGCAACGCCAAGGTGGTGGTGCTCGATTCGACCTTCGACACCAAAGATCAGGGTCTGTGGATCGGCGGCGATGCGCACATCAAGGTCGCTCGCTCAACGATCCGAAGCGCCGAAGACGAAGGCATCTCGGTCGGCGGGAACGCGACGCTCGAACTGCTCGACACGATCATCGTCGCTCCGACGGCGATCTACATCGCCGGCGATGCGCAAGCGCGAGTCATCGGCGGCGAGTTCACCGGCACGGTCAACTCCGTCTCGTTCAGGGGCAAGTCCTTTGCGCAACGCGACGCCAAATGGGACGGTCCGATCAGCGGCGCCCCCGCGCGCGTCATGCCACCCAACGAGACAATCGAGTTCCCCGAGCCCAGCGTTCCGTCGGCGCGTTAACTCAGCGCGGCACCGCACACTCGATCTCGAGGTCGCGCACCTCGTAGATCGCTCGACCGTCCACACGGAGCACCGCATCCGCCGCGACGCGTCGCCGAAGGTCATCCACGGAGGTGATGACCAGGTCGATGCGAACACGCGTGGCCCCAGGAACAATCTGGCCACGGTAGACCCAACGATGGCGACTGGATGCCGCGAGCTCGAACTTCGCGAGGCCGGCTTCCCGCTCCGCCGCTGAGGCCCAGCGTTGCTGTGACCAACACGCGAGAAGCTGAACCACGCCCTCGAGTCCCAAGGAGCCGGGCCAAACCGGGTCGTCGCGGAAGTGGGCGCGAAAGAACCATGCGTCGGGATCCACGTTGACCGCACCCACCGCAAAGCCAAGCCCATGTGGTCCTCCGGTCATCTCAAGCGCCAGGATCTCATCGACCATGCGCATGCGGTCCGAAGGGAACGGCGCATGCCGAGGCACAAGCGTCGACGTTGCACGACCCTGATTCGCGACGCCGTTCCCCTGCGCAATGTCACGGTCGGGGACCAGCTCCTCGATCGGAATCTGCGTTAGTCCACGCTGGGCCGCCAACGCATCGTTGGTGAAAAAGCCAAAGTAGGTCGTCCCCTGATAGAGGTCACCGACCAGCGCACTCTCCACACGGTACTCGTAGTGCTGAATCATCATGCCCGCGGACTGGGAACTGGCCGTGAGCGTCACTTCAATCCGCAGCCAGTCGCTGGAATCGAGCACCAGGGGCAGCGATGGGGCTGCGAGCACAGTCGCCTCACCCCCAAGATTGCGAAAGCGCAGGTCTTGCTTAGAGCTCAGCGCCGATCCCGTCCAAGCCGAGAGCATGCCGCAGGGCTGCAGGGCGATCTCAAGGAGGTACGAGAAGGGCAACGCGGCCTGTCCCAGGTCGGCAAAGCGCGGGTCCGCGCGATCGATTTGGAGCACCGCCACCGCGGAGGCGCCTGCCTTGGGACCGGTCTGTTCACCGCGACAGATCCAAGCGTGGTCGATGAACAAGAAGGGCGATCGAGGGAGTCGCGCGATGAAGCGTCCCGCGTCGAACTCCGCGAAGGCAGGTCCAAGACCCCGCACGACCGAGCCGTCGGCGAACTCCTCAAGCCGCATGCGTGTGAGCTCATCCACGAAGTGCTCAGGCGGTGCCCAAGGACATGCGATCGCGCGAGGTATCGCCGAGGCACTCGCCGCACTCGTCGAGGGCAGCGCGCGCCCAGATTGCGCGGCCGCCCAGCGCGACGCGTGCTCCTCAAACGCGCAGCCAAAGGCCTGGACGCTCATGCGCTCGACCTCAACGATTGCCTTGCCATCCACCAACATTCGAGCATCCGCGATCGCGTACACCTCCTGCGTGACGTCGTCGATCGCAAGCGTCTGCACATCGATCTCCCAGCGACACTGCACGCTATCTTGCAATACCTGTCCCCGGCACTTGAGCTGCGACCGCACGCCCGCCCGTGGACCAAAGTAGTCGCCACGCCGGGCGTCGAGGATGACACCACGGCGCAACAGAAGTACGCGCAGCGCCTGCAGGCAGCACTCGTACATTAGCGTGCCCGGCATCACGGGGTCGTCGACGAAGTGGCAGGTGATGAACCAGGCCTCGGGGTCGATTTCTGTCGTCGCAACCACCCGCCCGATGCCGTAGCGACCTCCCTGCAGATCGATCGACTCGACGGCATGAATCAGACGCAGCGGGCCCCTTGGCAACGTGACGGGTTGCTCAGGGGTCGCAAGGGCAAAGTCCCGGCCCCACAGCTCGCCAAGTTGCCCACGCGCAAGCATCTCGACCTCTGCTGCATCGAGCGCCAAACGTGACGTCACATCTCCACCGCGCGGGCCAACAGCCGACGAGTCCGTGCTGGGCGACACACCGATGGAATCGAGGCGGCGATCAAAGAGCGCAGGCGGCCGGAGACGACGGGCGGACTCGACAATGCCCTTCCCCGCGTCGAGCTGAGCCGGGGTAAAGAAGCCGGCGCAGCCATCCCGCATGCTCATCAGCGGACGCCCGGCGACCGTCGCGTCGAAGTGGAAGCGGAACAGATGGGTCGCGGACTGATCCTGGCCCGCGCCTCCCTCGGGATTCGGCTGCGCGGTTCCTCCCTGCAAAAAGAAGCGCTCGATCGCGATCTCGTAGCGGATCGTCTCACCCGGTCGTGGCAGGGCACCATAAAACTCTACGGTCGCATCGAGCAAACGATAGACCGCGCCCCCCGACGTGACGCGATCGATGCCAAGAAAGCCGGCGAGCATGAGGTCGGCTTGGCCTGACTCGATTGCGACCGACGTGCAGATGCGATTGGCGTCGAGATACCAGGCGCCCGCGCGAACATCATGTTCGGTCGCGAGCGTGCCCGACGAGAGCGGCGCCTCCCCGAGCGTGATCGAGTCGACGCGATCGACCAGCATCAGCGGCGGCGCAGGCAGTCGCACACGCGTGGGAATCGAATCGAGTTCGACAAACGCGGGCCCTAAGGATTGCGAGAGTGAGCGTGACGCGTAGGCCAGGCACTCCGCACGAGACAGCGTGTTGCTCCGCAGACCATGAAGATGGCTCGTTGCGCCCGGACTCGGCGCGGGCACCGGGCGCGGCGTCGGAGCTGAAACCGTGGCGGTGTGCGGCAGCGTGACGCTGGCTGCGGGGCGCGGCGTCGCGCTCGGCAGCCCGGGCGCATCGCGAACCCACGTCGCGGCGGCGAGCGGGGGTTGAGACGCGCCCGCCGAGCCGCTTGAGTTTGGCTGAATCGCACGTCCGCCAAGCAATGCCTCGATCGCGTCCATCTGCGTGCGCGCGAAGTTCATCCACTCGAGATGTGCGCTGTAGGTCGCAGAAGAGAGTCGCGTCGCGTGCGACAGGCGATCTGACGTCTCCCCGCGCGCTGCCCTCGTCCCCTGCTGCGCCCACGAAGGCTCGGTCTGTGCGGCCGCAATGGCCGGCATGGGGGCAGGCGTCACGTCTGCGCGCGCCAGCTCCACACCGTCCGAATCGTGATGCGCAACTCCTCGAGACGGGGATCGGAGGTCCTGCGCGGGGCCTGTGGCCTGCGCGGAGATCATTTGCGACCTGCTCTTGAGTGAGGACGGGTGCGTGGTCGGTCGTAGGATCGACTCGCCGTCGGCATCGTCGCTGCCGCGCAGTCGGTGGCCAACGGGCACGGTGATGCTCGCCGGCTCGCCGCCGGTGGAACGCGCGGCAAGAGCGGATCGCTGCGCATGAGGCTTTGCGTCAGTCGTTCGTCGCTGGTCCCGGGTGCCGCCGCGCATCAAGAACGCGAGCCGCTGCGCGTTGATCTCAACTCCCTCGAGGCAGCACGCTCCGATCGCGGTCAGAAGCGCCGCCCACGGTGTTCGGGTCGCCGGCAGCAAGAATATCGCGAGCGGCGATGCATCATCCGGCGTGCGACCGGGACCACGGCCACTCATGGACCGATCGCCAAGACCAAGCTTGTTGATCATGCGGCTGCACGAAGCTCCCGGGCCGATCTCTAGAAAGACCCGCACCCCGTCGGCATAGGCTTGGCGCACCGTCCGTGGCCAATCGATGCCCTCACGCGCATTCGCGAGGATCGCATCGGCGCTGCTCTCTGTGGTGGGGACGATCGGCTCGGCTTGGCTGCCGACGTAGAACAAAACGCCCTCCGGCGCACGCGTTGGCTGTACGTGCAGCTGGCGATAGTCGTCGGCGACGGGCGAGAGCACTTCACAGTGCACCGTGCTGACACCCTGGAGTTCGACGAAGGATTTGCCGAGCGCGTCGACCAACGCACGTGTCTCGGAAGCGAGGCCACCGATCACGCACTCATCGTCCGTGTTGACGATCAGCAAATAGGTGCGCGCAAGTCCCAACGAGTCGCGTGCTTGCTCGACCTCGACGCGACCCGCCGCCACCACGCCTACCAGCCACTCGGGATGCCAGTTCGCGACGAGATCGCCCTCGTTGGGTGTGTTGGCCGACCCGCTGGCTCCTCCGAGATCCTCAGGAGCAATGAGGCCCTTGCTCGCCCAGAACGTCGCAGCGGCCTGGTTCTTGCCCGCGAGCTGATTGACAAAAAGGTCACTGCACGCGACACGTTGCAGCATCGCGGCCCGCTGTGTCCATGCGCCGAGCGCAAAGAGTCCCGCGCTCTCGCCCAAGGAGTAGCCGATCGCCGCGTTCGGTCGCAGGCCCAGCCAGATCGCAAGGTCGGATATCAGGGTCGCGAGCGAGACGTGCGCGATGATCATCGCCCGCTTATCCTGGGCCAGCGTCTCTGCACTCGCGTTCCAGATCATCGAACCAAGCTGCTGAACGCGAAGATCTCCGTAGCGCGTCGCCTGCTGTTCCAAGAGCCACGGAGCGCGCAAGAGGATCTCTGCGCCCATGCCCGCGAACTGGCTGCCCGAGCCGGGAAAGACGAAGGCCAGCTGCGGCGATGCGCCAAAGCGCGGCGGCCCGACGCGAAGGGAGACACGACCGCCGTGCGCGCTCGCACCCACGCCCGCCGCGAGCAGCGTGCGGGCGGCATCGAGCGTGCTCAGGGCCGCATCGCCGTCGCGGATCACCATCGTCATGCATGCGGATCGACTCCGATCGAAGTCTGCGCAAAGCCGGCCGGCGAGGGACGCCAGCGCATCGGCATCGGTCGAACAGGCCTCGACCTCGCGCAGCTGAGCCTCAAGTCCGGCAAGGTGGTCGGAGGAGAGCAGGAGCAAGACCTCGCGCTCGGTCGTGCGCAAGGGTTCGATGTTCGATCGAGTCGCTTCGCCGGATTGTCCGAGCGTTGCCTCGGAGACCGCTGGTAGCCCCTGCGGTGCTTGACACAGCACGAGTGCCGCTGCACCGCCCCCAAGGCCGGTCGCGGTCACGAGCGCTCGACGGCCGGCCGAGGCATCCGCCGTCAGCCACGGCTGACAGCGACGCACGACCACCGCGTCTGGACGGTCGTCCAAGATCGCTCGGGCATCCGTCGACCACAGTTCGTCTCGCGCGTTGATCGACGAGTCCCGGGATGACCCACCGCCCAGAGCCCTGGACCGATCGGCGCGCTTGCTCGACGGGCCAGCCACGCGTCCGCTAAGCTCCATCATTGCGCAGCGAGATGCCGGCAGCGCCACGTGGTGCAGGCACAGCAAGGCGCGGGTTGCCGCCAACATTCCAGTGGCGGCTCCGGCGTAGCCCAGATCGGTTGCGACGGCGCCGAGCGAAGCACGGAGATCGGCGAGGCTGTATTCGACACGGTCCTTTGTCTGCTTGGCGATCGCGTCCCGCCGTGCTCGCGAGAGCGCCGCAAGAACCCGGCGCTCGGCATGATCCCGCGCGACACGCTGCACCATTGTCGATTCGATGTGCTCGATGTCGCCCGCGTTACATCCGGCTTGAGCCATCGCCTGATCGACGGCGCCCTGCAAAGCATCGACGTCGGTACCGGGCTTGCCCAACTCGCCGCCGTGCGACAACGAGACGCCCGTGATCGTCGCGTAGATCTTGCGACCGGCCGCAACTGCGTCAGCCTCGCGCTCAAGCACCCACACGCAAGCACAGTCCTGGAGTGCCAGCGGCTCTCGCGAGAGATCACCCGCATCACCACGAAGATCGAGGAGTGAATCGAGGGCCGCGCGCGTGCGGGGGTCTTGCATGAGATCGCCCGCGCCGACAATGGCTCGATCGAGCGCGCCACCGTCCCCAAGTGCGTGCACCGCCAGCTCGATCGCCGCCAGGCCGGAGACCTCGTCGCACGACACGGTGTGCGAAGCACCACCAAGTGCCAGCTCGCGTGCGACCCGACTGGCGACGATGCTGCCCAAGCCTCCAAGCACGCGATCGGCATCCAGCGCGGGACCCAGTCGGTCCTTCACCGCGGCCAGATCCGGCGATGCAGGAGCGTCCGCCTCCCGCTGCCACCGCAGATGATGATCGGTGGTTGCGATCTCAAGCTCGATGCCAAGGAAGCACCCCGTTCGCATCGAGAGTTCGGCAGAAGGCACCGCTGCGCCGCCGTGCTCTCCTGGGCCTGCGCGACTTGGATCGACGGCAGCGGAATCTGCGGGAGCAGCTGGCGCAACCAAGGCTTGTGGCGAGAGGCCCGTCTCGGCGTCGAGTACGGCCGCGCGCGCCGCCTCAAGCAGCAAGATCTGCTGGGCCTGCGCGCGGGTCAGTTCTCTCGGCGGAATCTTGTAGCGCCCCTGGGGCAGGCTGATCTCGTCGAGAAAGTCACCAGCGCCCGCGACTTCGCCACGACCCAGCCGTGGATCGGCTTGCTTGGGCACCCCCTCGGCAAGGCCCATCAGCCGCAAGGTATTCGCCTCACGATCGTCACAGTCGCCAAGCCGAATGGCGACACCGGTCACCGCGATCCGCAGCGGAGCGGAATGCCACGTGGGATCTGTCTGCGCTCGGTCGTGATGGGTTGCGAGGTCGGGAGATCCTTCGTCCGCCGCGTCTGGCCTCGACAGGCTGACCTGGGTGCCGCGCGGTGCTGCGGCAAGCGCCGCCTCTGTCTCTTGGACCAAGAGGTGCGCATTGGTGCCGCCAAATCCAAACGCGTTGACGGCAGCGACCCGTCCGTGCTGTTTGGCATGCGATGCAAGTTCCCACGCCCTTGCCTCCGCGCCGGCGCACACGACGTCGCGCGCGTCCAAGAGCGCGGCGGAAGGCTCTTGCAGTCCGGCCACGGGTGGGCGCGTCTCGCTGCGCACTGCCAGCACCGCGGCCGTAATCCCCATCGCGCCCGCGCCCGTGAGCAGATGGCCCACACACGCTTTGGTCGCGCCAAGGCTTCGTGGCGCGACCGCGGCCGACCGCGTGGTAGCGGAAAAGAACTCGCGCACGCTTTGCACCTCCACGGCATCGCCGGTGGGCGTACCCGTGGCGTGGCACTCGACATGTCCGACCGATGAGGGCGTGAGCTCGAGTCCGGCGTACGCGGCATGCATGGCGCGTAGCTGTCCCTCATGGCTGGGCGCCAGGAGTTTGCCCGCGCGGTCGTTGCAGAGCCCGACACCGCGAATGACTGCGAGCACGTCCTCACCCTCGCGCAGCGCATCGTCCAAGCGCCGAAGTGCAAGCACGCACGCCCCCTCTCCGACGACCAGTCCATCGGCGCGTGCGTCTAGCGGGCGGCAGTGTCCACTGCGACTCAGCGCGCCGAGCTGACTAAAGCCCATCTGCAAGTAGAGGGGATCGGCCGCCCCCACGCCACCGGCGAGGGCCGCATCGCAACGGCGCGAAGCGAGTGCGTCGCACGCGTAGGCCACCGAGTAGATCGATGATGCGCAGGCGGCATCGAGCGAGAGTGAGCCACCGCGCAGACCGAGTGCTTGCGCGACCGCGCTCGCTGGCGCCGCGGCGGCGAAACGATCGAAAGCTCGGTATCGCATGCCGCTGCGCTGCGACGAGGCTGCCAGCACCTGGGCGGCCCAGCCTGCAGCATGTCGCGAAGGCAATGCGAGAGTCGCGAGCTGGACTCGAATCCGGCTCGCATCGATCCGTTGGCGCCAGGCGTCCGGGAGTGCGCGAAGCGACGCCGCAACGGCGAGCCCACAGGAGGGATCGAGTGCGGCGAGGGCAGCTTGCTCGGCATAGGGCGCGTGGGGCCGCGGCCACGCGTCTTCGTGGATCGAGTAGCGCGCGAGTCCGGCGATGCGATCGGTCCGCTCCCCGTGCTCCCAGTCTGCCGTGTAGACGGATTCCGGCGCGAGCACCGGCGTCTCGCCCCCAGCGCCCCAACGCGACGCCATCGTCGCTCTCGAAGGTCCAACGCCGCTCCAGAGTAAGGACTGCAGCGACGCCAGGTCGCTCGCGCCGGGAGCAACGAGGCCAATCGATACGATCGCGATCGGAGAGTGGGGCACGCGACTCCAACTACTTCGCAGGCGCCGCGCTCACGTCGTCGTGCAAGTATTGAGCGGGCGACGCCAGCACGCGGCGTTGATACGCGCCGCGGAGCGATTCGTCGACGACGCTACGATAGCCCTTCGCGCTCGCGATCCGTCGACCCTCTGCGCTGATCCACTCGAGATCGGCAACGACTTCGTGCTCTCGTCGTGAGGTCACGCGGGCCAATACACGGCAGTCCTGCGCGGGAAATCGTCCGTACACATCCAGCCGCTCCATGCCGGTCGGCAGTGAAGGCAGTCCCATGTTGCGCTGCGTCCACAGCACCATCGCCTGGAAGGCGACGTCGATCGCCAGGGGGTCCAAGATCCAACGGCTGCGCACTGGCTGCTCCATCCAATCCGCAGGTCGAGGCGAGGCTGCGACGCAGGCAAGCACGCCCGACTCCGTCAGACTCTCCACATGCGCGAGGCCTTGCATGGCGGGTCCGTGAAAGAGGAGGTCGCGATAGACGTCGCCCTCACTGGCGTGTCCATTGCCGTTGGCCGAACCATGGGCGCTGCCGTTCGCACCATGGCTACCGATCTGCGGCCCGTGACCGTTGCGCGCACCATGGCCGTTGCCGAACCCCGCGAGCCCAGAACCAGAACCAAGCTCGGCCGCGAGTGATACGAGGTCAACGGGCCCCTCGCCTGCAAGCTGCTGCGCACGAGCATGGAGCGCGGCGTCGGACGCAAGGTGGATGCGCGCCGAGAAGTGTCGAAGCGGTCGCTCGTCGCTCTGGCTCCGCATTTCGACCAAGAACCCACGTTCGGCCGGGCTGCCATTGGCTGAGCCCGACGCCGCGATGGGAGCCACGTGCACGCGGATCTGAGCGATGTCGCCGGCCGAGATGCGAACCCCTTTGAGGACGCGAAGCTCGGAGATCGAAGCGAGACCAAAGCCCGGAGCGCGTAGCAATGCCGCGTGGATCATCCACTCCAGCGCCAATGCGGTGGGCAGGACTGCCGCTCCGTCGAGCACGTGATCGATGAGCACACGATGCGTCTGGGTCGAGATGGAACGCGTCAGCGCGGGCGCCTCATCGCGGCCGAGCGCTGCGCTCTCATTCGAGTTTGCGGACACACCATGCTGCGAGACGCCGTTGCGCACGGAAACCTGCTCCGTACGCGCGTGGGTCGCAGCGCTGACGGCTGCGTCGACGTCTGCTTCGACGCCTGCGTCGCGCTGCGTCGGCGCAGCCGCGGGTGCCAGCGCACTGAGTCGGGTCCCGCCGCCGAGCATGACGAGCTCAGCATCAAGCGGTCGTGACTGCATCTCGTGCGCGACTTGGTCCGCACCCGCTCGCAGTCCGATCGGGTCAATCCCCTCGCGCGCAAACAGCTCTATCAGCGCGGGCGTAACCATGCCACCTGCCCAGGGGCCAAAGTCGATCGCTAGGGCGTTGCGCCCGTCCGCGCGCAAATGCTGCGCGATACGAACCAGCGCCTCGTTTGCGAGCGCGTAATCCGACTGGCCCTTTCGGCCAAATCGAGCGGTCGACGACGAGCACAGCAGCCAATGAGCGACCTCGCCCTGAGGATCCGCGGCCAGCAGCGCCCGAAGACCGCCCACCTTCGTTTCATACACGTTTGCGCACTCTCCGGCTTGCTTATCGACGAGCAGTCGATCCGAGAGCACGCCCGCCCCATGCACCACGCGAGTGATGGGGCCGAACTTGGCACGCACTTGCGCAAACGCGTTTGCGACCGCGTCGTGATCGCGAACATCACCGGAGATGTAGTGCGCCCGAGCGCCAAGTGACTCCAGCGTCTTGAGCGTGCGCCGGACTTCCCAGCCACCCAGCAGCGCCTGACGGCGCGCGCGGACCGACTTGGGATCGGCGGCGCCCTCGTTGGCCAGGATCGCGCCGTTGATCACCGCGTCTTGCTGCGACGGCGAAGTCGAGGCCTGGAAAGCAGGATCACGCGTCAGCGAGACGAACCAATCCGGTAGCTCCACCGAGAGCCCCGGTGCACGACCGAGCAGCGCAAATGCACGGCCGCCCTGGCGCGCGAGCGCGAACGCGATCTCGGCCGTGATGCCGCGTGCGCCGCCGGTGAGGAGAATGACGTCGCT
>CAZVEM010000132.1:786-15229 GCA_964626165.1 uncultured Nannocystaceae bacterium | reverse complement strand
TCGCCATCGCCGTCGCCGTCGCCGTCGCCATCGCCGTCGCCATCGCCGTCGCCGTCGCCGTCACCGGTGTTTCCGGCATCGTTGGCATCGCTGTCATTGGAGTCGTCGCCGCACGCGACGATGCCGATCGTCATCGCGGGAAGGAGCGCCAAGAGGAGACCAAGTCGTCGCACGCGGATCATTTGCGCAAGCTATCACACCAAGAAGTCGCGACAACTCCGATCTGTCACCGACGGACGCGATCGCTTGCGCGGTTCAAAGTCGCGCACGCATGCAGCAAATGCAAAGAGGGAGCGGATACGCGCACGCAACAACGGCGCTGCGATCGCTCACAGCGCCGTAGAACAGCTTGGAGCGTTCAAGATGAACGCTCGCTGAAGATGCGCGCGTTACTGCGGCGTTGGGATGCAGCAACCGGTCAAACAGAACTCGGTGCCCTCGCAGTCGGTGGTGTCAAGACAGGATTGGATGCCATCGGGGCAAGACGGCTCCACGCAGCCCGGTGGGAGCTCTTCGGGATCCTGACCAAAACACAGCTCGCACTCGAGCGGCTCGCAAGGGTTGTTGCAGCCCTCATTGAAGGTGCAGCTTTGGCAGGCTCCAAGATTGTCGAGGCTGCAGTCCGCTCCGTCGAGGTAGACGTACTGGCCGTCGATCTCGCAGCAGCCAAAGCAGTCACAGCCGTTGGGGACCTTGGGGGAGCAGAAGTCAAGGCACGTCATGGGCTGCTCGAGCGAGCACATCATGAAGTCTGGGTCGTACGCGCAGCCGATCTCGGCACCGGGGTTTTCCGGATCGCAAATCAGATTCCACTCGCACTTGTCATCGCCGGCGCCAGAGTTGGAGTCGAAGTAGCAATCTTGCTTGCAATCTTCGTTTTGTCCCGGGAGTCCGGTCTTGAATGTGCCCTCGTCGTCGTCGCAGGGTGAGATGCACTCGGGATCGTTGAGATCGATCTTGCCGTCGCCGTCATTGTCGATCAGGTCGCCGCAGGCATAGACCTTGTTGCCGCACATGATGACGCCTGGATCGAGGCCCTCCAGCGTGCACTGGGCCGAGCACCCGTCGCCGTCGACCAAGCCACCGTCATCGCAGCCCTCGATGGGGCCGGTGAATCCATCACCACAAACGTTGAGCACGCAGTTGGGCAGGCACGCACCAAACTCGGAGTTGTCCGCTCCGTCGTCGCACTCCTCGGCGCCGTCGAGGACACCGTTGCCGCAGTCTCCATCGCCGTCGCCATCGCCGTCGCCGTCGCCGTCGCCATCTCCATCACCGTCGCCGTCACCATCTCCATCACCGTCGCCGTCGCCGTCGCCATCACCGTCTCCATCGCCGTCGCCATCGCCGTCACCGTCACCGTCACCGTCACCGGTGGCATCCGCATCACCGGCATCGGTGGCATTGGATCCGCCGCCACACGCGGCAGCTTGGAGCATGAGCGTCGGAACAACCAACAGCACCAGGGAGAGCAAGCGAGCGCGAGTCATCCTTCAAGCTACCACGCACAACAAAGGGCGGGCCAGTGAAGATCGCTTGCGCGAGGTGCTGTCATCGCGAGCCATTGCGTGCGTGCAACTCCGAGGGCGGCGGACCGAGATCTCACATCCGCGGCAATTCCTAGATTTCAGATTCAGACGAGATTCATCTACGCTCGCCTGCGCGCTTCGCTATTGCAGTGGGAAGGGTCCAGCGGTGCTGGGTGGGACGTCCTGGGCCTCTGTCAGTGCGCGCAAGGTGCCGGATGAGTTGTTTGCGCGCGTGAACCAGATCGTGTCGTGCGCGACCGCGACGCCGTAGTTGCCCGAGTTGACGTTGAGATCGTGCAAGCCGTTGTCGACAAATCCCCCGGAGGGAAGATCCAGCGCCACAAACGCCTTCGCGTTGTCGTTGGAGATCACGATGAGATCGCCCGCGTCGTTGACTGAAACGCCCGTTGGATAGGTGACAAGTCCATCAGGCGTGTCTTCGAGCGCGATCACGTCGCCATCCTCGACCGTGAGCGCGTCGGGGATCCGCACGACGCGAGCGTTCTGAGCATCGGCAACAAAGAGGTCGCCACCTGCATATGCACAGCCACGTGCGCCGCCCTGCGGCAGCTCATTCTGATTGTTGATGCCGTTGCCCGCCGTGCCCGGAGCCCCCGGGGCACCCGACGCGAGTCCCGTAGCGACCCGGACAAAGTCCGCGTTGATGATGTCGTCGTCCGGCACCGTCACGCGCCAGACGCTGCCGTCACCGAGATTGACCATGAACAGCACAGATCCGTCGTCGCCGTCCGTTCTACCGCCCGAGCACAGGCCGCCGGGATGGCTAAACGCGGCATCATCCTCCAGCACGAGCGTCACGTCGCCCTGGTCCGAGAGGCGAACGAGTGCGCCTTGGCCCGTGGCGCCGCCCTGCTCAAAGGCCGCCCAGAGCTGATCTCTTCGGGACATGGAGACCGCGGTCGTGCCAAGAAAGCCCATCGCCCCGCCATCGAAGAAGGGTGTCGCGTTGCCGACCATCGCTTCGCCGCTGGGATCGTCGACGCGGTAGACCTCCGAGGTGCCGTAGCCCGCAACATAGAGATCGCCGGCTTCGACATCGTCGGTATCTGGATCATCCGGGGCGATGGCGATGTCGAAGGGGAAGTTGATCCCGCTCGCGACGTCATCGAAGAGTCCGTCGAAGGTGCCGACCTGCGATGTGTCGTCCCCTCCCGCGTCTTCGTCATCGCCGCGTCCACCACAAGAAAGCTGCATCATCGCGAAGAAAACGCCTCCAACGGCCAGGCAGATCGATGCGCTTCGAACCTGCGCACCTGACTTCGTATTCATCATATCTTCATCATTCCTTGATGGCGGCCCGACACCAAGGTAACACGCGGCATGCCACGCGGCTGTCGAATGAACGTTATCCCTCAAACCAGATGATCGTGACCGGCGTCGACGTCGAGGATTGAGGCGGACAATTCTCTAACCCAAGCGCGGTCGCGGAGACGGTGATCTCTGCAACCGTCCCGCTCTCGATCAAGGGATCGATGTTGACGCTCGTCGAGATCTGCATCGACTCACCCGCGAAGAGCGCGAAGAACCAATTCGAACTCCCGGTGAGGAGCGGATTGTCGGTCGTCACCGTGATGCCGGGATAGTCGAGGAAGTCGGTTTCGCTGGTGTTGGTCAGCGTGACCATGACCTCGAAGGCACCATCGTCGGGTTCCCAGAACTCGCCCCCGACGATGTAGGCGTCCGAGACGACCAGCGATTCAAGGAGGCTGCAGTCGCCATCGCCGTCCCCGTCGCCATCGCCATCGCCGTCGCCGTCTCCATCGCCGTCGCCATCACCGTCTCCATCACCGTCTCCATCGCCATCGCCATCGCCGTCCCCGGTCTGCGTCGCATCGCCACCTGCGTCATCGGGGCCGGTCGAAGGCCCACATCCGGCGAGCGTGAGCGCAACAAGGCAGGTCGCGGCCGCCAACGACGCGCAAAGGTAAGCTCTTGTCATCCAACGAGCATAGCCTGAGCACAGGTGGAGCGCCCGAATGGGAAGCGCGTGAAAACGCAGCGACCCGCGACGGCGATCGCCGGGCGGGTCGTTGCACGGGAGACGGTCTTAGGTCGAGCGCTGCTTCGCCCCAGCCGCTGCGATGAGATCGAGGGCTAGCGGAAGTGAATGCCCATCGTCAGGAAAAGATCGAGCCCGTAGGGCACAACGAAGTCGGCCAAGAAGCCCATGCTGAACTTCCGGGTGATGTAGCCGTGCAGACCGCCACCGACGGCGAGGCGACCCGCGAGTCCGGTGCCTGACAAGTTGCTTTGACCATCTTTGAAGTTGACGAAGCCAACGCCCAGCTCGATGTGACCGTAGCCGACAATCTTCTCGTTGCCGCCGCCGAGAAACAGATCTCCGCCAAAGGTCATCAAGTGGACCGAGTCCTTGAACTTGTCGAAGTAACCCGAATAGTGCAGCTGGGGCCCGCCGCCGATGTAAAACTTGTCGAAGAACTTATGGACATGGCCACCGAGGCGGAGGCTGGGACCGGCAAAGACGCCGGCGCCCGCACCGTAGTTGCCAATAAAGATCATGCTTGCGCCGGGCGCGATATGGACGCTCCACCAATGTCCCTTCGAGCTAGTGGGTGGGCCGCCCTCCGGCGCTTCGAAGTTGAGCCCCGAGCGAAGCTGAGCACCAACGGGCGTGGCGACCACAGCTCCGCCTGACGCGACGGTGTGCTGGCCTGCCTGACTGTCGAGATCGATCGCGTCGACGCTCGTGTCGTGCTCGGCGGATCCGCTGAGGTCCACGCCGGCGCGGTGGGAGCTGCCTGCATTCGCGCGGCCACGGAGGTCACGGACGTTAACGAAGTAGCCGTGGAAGTGCGTCGAGGCGGCGTTGGTGCTTGCCCCGACCCGGGACGGAACTCGCTCGAGCGATGCGAGCTCGCTGGGGGAAGTCGGAACCGATAAGGAGGGATTGTGAGCGAGGACAACCGCGGAGAGGAGGGAGGTAGTCAGCATCGGCATGGAGTTTCCTTGGGTGCGTTTGAGGCGAGTGTGGAGGGGGTTGAAACTTGAAGTGCCGCGGGCGCGCGGCAGCACACGAAGGCAATGCAGGAGGACAAGCTCAGAGATGGGCTCGGGTCTGGCAGTGGCGCCGTCGGCTCGGAGACGACGGTCACTTCCAGAGAAGGCTCGGATCGTACGAAGCTCAGCCCGTGATGTCTCGAAAACGCCGAATCGTGGATGCGAGCGCGACTTGAGCCGCACTTGAGCGCGCGATCGTTCCGGCAGGCTCTAGTTGACCAACCTGTGTCAAAGGCCAATCGCAGAGTCAATGTGAAGGAATTCTGAATCAGTCGAACACGCGCCGCCACACCGCGGCTAGCAGGCTCTCTGGCAGGGGGTCGTGGTGCCGGTCACCGCTGCGGGATTGGTCAAGTGGGCCGCGTGACCGGAGGGACGCGCGGGAAGAGAAGGGCTGCGACCTTGCGGGCCAAATGGATCTGACACCCACGAGCTGCGAGGCTGGGGCAGATGGCCGAGGCACCCCGACACGCGCAACAACTCGAGAGCACACCCCACGCCGTCGCTGACAGCGTGACCGTCACGCGCAGCCCTGTGATGCGGTCCGCGGAGCTTGAGTTTAGTCGCGAGCTGGTCCATGGCGATCGCTTTCACGCCAAGATCGCGCCCGTGAGCACGCGATTGGGCGCCAAGAAGCTCGGGTACAACGTGACCAGCGTCGCGCCGGGAAAACGGGCCTTTCCCTTCCACAACCACCACGCCAACGAGGAGCTGTTTTTCGTCATCCAAGGCGAGGGCACGCTTCGTTTCGGCGAGCAGAGCTATCCAGTTGCGGCCGGCGATATCATTGGCTGCCCGCCGGGTGGTCGGGAGGTCGCGCATCAGCTGATCAACACCGGCACCGGTGAGCTGCGCTATCTCGCGGTCAGCACGGCGACTGACACCGATGTCTTTGAGTA
The DNA here is from genome assembly GCA_964626165.1 of uncultured Nannocystaceae bacterium. Lineage (GTDB taxonomy): Bacteria > Myxococcota_A > Polyangia > Nannocystales > Nannocystaceae > CAZVEM01. The sequence continues at coordinate 9,762 of CAZVEM010000132.1, read as the reverse complement.
TCCCGACTCGGGCAAGTTCGGCGCCGTCGGTGGCCGACCGCTCGGCGGACGGCCGACGGATGCGACCTTCGCTGGTTTCTTTGATGCGGCGCAGCGCAAGGACTACTGGGACGGAGAGTAGGGCTCCGGCAGGACTCCGCGCGGGGTTCTTCGACAGCCTGCTAGTATGTGCTTCATGGCCGTGCGGCGATCCAGCGCGATCCTGTTCGCGAGCATGGCCCTTGGCCTGTCTGCCTGCGATGCCGAGATCGCAGTCATGACGTCGCTGCTGATGGGCGGTGCGGCGGGAGCCCTCGCCTATGGTCGCCGAGACCAACAGCTCGCGCTGCGACGCGGACAATCGATGCAGCGGGCGCTGAGAGCCGGTGCGCCCCGGGATCTGGAACGCAACCTCCGTGCCGAGATCGCGCTCGCGGCCGCAGGCGAGGGCGTGAGTCTTGAACGGGAGTGGTATGCGCGGGCGCAGCTCGGCGGCCTACTCGTAGCCGAGTGGCGCCTCGACGAGGCTCGCGCGCTGTTTGGGACGCAGGACGATAAGCTGCCGCCGCTGATCCGCGAGCGGGCGGCGTTTGGGCGCTACGAGGTCAGTGTGTTGACGCAGACCCCGGATGCGCGCCTCCTCGAGACGATTCGTGCAGATCGTGAGATGTACGTCGCACTGCTGCCGGCCTATCTGCACGAGTGCGTGCGCGCAGCGTGGTTGGCCCTGGAAGGCCTGACCCTGGTACGCATGGGCGACAACGATCTCGGGGTGCGCATCCTCGAAAAGGCCCTCGATCAGGGACTTGAGCAGTCGCTGCAGTTCTCACCCACGAGCGTGATCTATCTATTCCACCTGGCGCAGGCCAACGAGCGCATTGGTCGACTGGAGCAGGCCGGCACGCGCTACAAGCAGGCCCGCGAGGCCTTTCCGGGAACCCGACTCGCCAACGAAGCCGATACGCGGCTGCGAGCCTTGGGTGCGGGCACCGTTGGGGGCTTCCGGGCATTACCTGCAGAGCTCCCGGTGCACCCGGCACCGACGCCGCTCGAATCGGACGAAGATCCCGCCTGACACGGACCCCCCTCGGCCCGGTGCTGCATCCGGCGCGCGGGGATGGTGGGCCCATGGCGGCGACTGAGCGTGGGCCGACCGCGGACAGCGCACTCCGCGGACGGCTCGGCGTCCGAGTGGCGCGTTCCTGAGCTGCGACATGCGCTTCCCACGGGCGAATGTCCACACGCCGCGCCCGGGCGGGCTCTTTGCGTAGCTGCGAAGCCGCAGGCCTCTGGCCAAATACGCGTGATGGATCGTCACGGCGCCAACCCGCTGCGTGGCGCCTGCCAACCCACTCCAGAGGCCGTCGCCAGAGGCCCAAAAAAATCGAGGACGCACAGGCGTCCTCGATGCGAGCGGGGCGGACGGGGCTCGAACCCGCGACCTCCGGCGTGACAGGCCGGCATTCTAACCGACTGAACTACCGCCCCGGCTTCCCATGCCCTGCGGCAGGGGGCCGCGAATATCCACAACACGAGGGCCGATGTCAAGCGACCCAACCGCCTTGCGTGCATGATCGCGAGCCGATCAGGTCGGCCCCATAGGTGGCCCCATTGCGCTTGATCCGCACTCAGGACTGCTGCTGGAGCACGTCTCGCCAACCGCAACTTCGCGCGACCTCGAGGACATCGTCGATCAACGAAGAGGGTGCGACCCGCGAGAGCGCGGCGACGCTCACATCTTTGGAGAGGCGCCCCTCGCTTGGCCCGTCGGCGCTTGCATCCCCCTGGGACGAGACGGTGTCGGGTCCGCTGTCGGGTCCGTGGCCAGATCCGTGCCGCGGGATCTCGACGGTCTGCGCGGGATCAGCCGCCGCCAAGACCTCCGCGCATGCGCGGACACTCGACGCGATCGCATCAAGGTCGTAGCCGCCCTCCAGCGTCAACAAGAGCCGGCCCCGGGCGGTTGCATCGGCTAGCTGACAGAGCCGCCGCACCATGAACGCAAAGTCTTGCTCGTGCAGGTTCAGACCGCCGAGCGGATCGCTGCGGTGCGCGTCAAAGCCGGCTGCGACCACGACCAGATCCGGCGCAAAGCTCCGCGCGATCGGGAGCAGCCATCGCTCAAACGCCTCACGATGGACCTCGCCACCTCGCCCGGACGGGACCGGCAAGTTGAGCCGCTTGCCATAAGCAGCGCCCAGACCGACATCATCTTGCTCACCGGTATACGGATAGTGGTGACTTTGGTGCAGATCGAAGATCAGCACGTTGGGATCGTCGTGCAGACAATCCATGGTGCCGTTCCCGGCATGGACGTCAAAGTCCACGATCAGCACCCGCTGTGCGCCGAGATGCTGCGCTTGACGGACGGCGATCGCCAAGTTGCTCAGCAGGCAAAAGCCCATCGATGTGCTTCGCGTCGCATGGTGCCCGGGCGGCCGCGTCAGTGCCCATGCGCGCTCACCCTCGTGCTTCATCACGTGAGTTGCGGCCTGCAGGGCCGCGCCCGCTGCAAGTCGAGCCGCGTGGACGCTGCCTGGCGTGACGGACGTGTCGGGATCGAGCTGCTGAGACTTTCCATGGAGCGCCAAGAGCCGATCGACGTGCGCGTGCGTATGCACTCGGGTCAACTGCTCTGCGGTCGCCGGCGAGGGCGTGTGCATCACCGCCGCTCCGCGCTGAATCAGCGGCTGGACGCCCGCAAGCGCAGCTCGCAGGCGTTCGGGGCGTTCGGGATGTTCCGGGCGGACGCCATGTCTGGGATTGTGGTCCAGCATCGCGGCGTCCGACCACAGGTGAAGTCGCGTTGTGGGTCGATGCGCGCGAGCCTGATTCGGCTCGTTCATTGGGCTTCCCAAAGGTTGATCGCGTAGTGCTCGCGGGCATCCATCAGCGTGTCTCGGATCGCAAAACCTGTCTCCGCGGCAAATCGCTTGAGCGTAGTGCGGGTGTACTTCCGCGAGCCCTCGACGAAGATCGCCTCCCCGCGCTCAAAATAGATCTCCGCACCATCCTCCATGGAATCCAGCGATACGCTCAGGTCCCGCCTTGCGATTAGGCGCATCTCCATTCTCGAACACGCCTCGTTCCAGGAGGCCTGATAGTCGAAGTCCTCGGGGTCAAGCGGCACGCCAAGCTCAGTGTGCAGCCGGACGAGGACATTCTTGATGAATCGACGGGTGACGCCCGCTTCGTCATCGTAGGCGGCCTGCAAGATCGCAACATCCTTGACGAGATCGGTGCCGAGCAAGATTCCGTCGCCAGGTGCCAAGGCGCCTCGGATCGCGCGCAAGAGGGCGAGCGCTTCTCCATCTTTGAGGTTACCCAGCGTGGATCCGGGAAAGAAGACGAGCAATCGCTGGGTTTCAGCAGGAAGCGCGATCTCGATCTGACGCATGAAATCACCCGCGTTGGCGCGCGCAGCCACCTCTGGCATCAAGTCGCGAAATCTGTGCACAGCTTGGCCAAGATGTTCCACCGAAACGTCGATCGGAAGCCACGCCTGTGGTCGCTCAAGATGCTGCAACAAGTCCAGGGCCTTGGCTTCAGCACCCGCGCCCAACTCGATCACGGTGAGGTGCGCTCCAAGTTGCAAGCGCAGGCGATCACCGTGCCGCGCCATGATCTCGGCTTCAAGTCGCGTGAGATAGTATTCCGGCGTTCTGGTGATCTCCTCAAAGAGCGCCGATCCACGCGCGTCGTAGAGGTGCTTGGGTTGCAGCGATTTGGGCGTCGCGGTCAGGCCGGCAAGGACCTCCTGTGCGAAGGTCAGCGTCGTCGCGCCTGCGTGCGGGCCAGAAAATCGAAACGCCGAACGCTCCGCAGGTGGATGTCCGCTTCGAGGGGCCAGATCGTTGAAGGCACGACGAGGGCCTGATTCGGGTGAGGGCACGCGGTAAATACTCTGCGGGTCGTGGCGGCTGCCTATCGCCGTGCGCGGCCGGGCTTTTGCGGCGGGGTCGCGAACTTGAGCACTGCGTCGAGCGAGGTCACGCTGTATTGCGTCACGTTGACGTCGACGCGAGCGGCAGGATCCGCCTTGAGATCGAGGGCACGGGAGAGATTGAGCGATCCGTCCAGCGCTTGCAACTGCGTGGGCGAAACCGCAATGACGGCCGCGGCCAAGCTCTCTCGCGTTGAGGCCCGCGTCGCTTTCGCCGATTCGACGTCGGGAAGGCTCTCCAGCCACTTCGCCAGGGCCGCGTCGGGCGCCGATCCGATCACGACCATGCCACCGCCGGCAGCCTCGCTAAACGCCATCGCGATCTTGAGCTGGCGCTCCTCGGTGAGAAGCGGCTGAAACTCGGCTGGCACATAGCGCTTGACCTTGCCGAGGGTGAGGAGATGAATCGGCTCGCGCGAACCCTTCACCACGTTCTTCCGTACCGAGATACTCGGTAGGTTGTCGAGGAACTTCGAGCCCATCGTGATGTTGGCAGCGGCGGTGTCGAGCAGGCGAATCACTGCCTTGCCGCTGTCTTTCGGGTTGGTCGCGCCGTAGGCCACAAAGGCGTGACGTCCCGGACCGATCGCGAGCACGTAGCGTCCGTCCCAACTCTTCGCCGCGGCGGCGAACTTATCGGACATGTCCTTCACAATGCCCTTGACGAAGAAGGGCGCGTTGTCGGCCGCGCGTCTGCCTTGCGCGATCGCCTGCTTGACGACTTGGGGCGCGTCGGAAAATCGCGAGCTCACCGCGACGGCGAGCTCGCCATAGGCAATCGCCTCCAGCATGGGTGAGGGATCCATGCGCAGCTCCTTGCGCAAGTTCGGGAGCTCGTCGCCCGCGGCCTTGGGATCGACTTCGACCGAGACGCGGAGCGTCTCTTGGGACCCTTGTATCTCGACGCGGCGAAGCGGCGACCGCCCCGCCAAGCGCTCGGTCCCAGCGCGCGCAATCACGCCCTGCTCCGCAAAGGTTGCCGCGATGTTCGGTCCGCTCACCAGGCCCGCGACCGAGCTCGCGAGCACGATCGTTCCTTCGCGGGGATCGAGCCAGATCAGGATGGGGCGGGCTTCGCCTTGATTACGCGGGATACCCTGACGGCCATCTCGGCTCTCGACGGCGGGCGGTCCGAGCACTCGACCGCCAAAGTTTCCCTCCGCGGTCAGCGACGCCAAGCGTTCACTGAGGGCCGCCCTTGCGTCCTTGCGCACGGGAATGCGCCACAGCTCTTCACCCTGCTGGGCGCGCACGATCGTCCACGGTTCATCGAGCTCCGCCGCCGCTGCGACCACGCCTGCGAGATCGCGCGGCATGAGGCTCATGAGCTCGGATTCCAAGAGCGCCGTCGCACTCTTGGGCTCGGGGAGCCAAGTGGTGACACGACCGATCCACATGCCGGGCCGATCAAGATGAACCACCTCGGGGCTGCTGAGTGCGACCTCAAGCGGCTCGGGCAGCACCACCGGTTTGCCCTGGGCATCGCGTACCACTGGGGTCTTGGTCGCACTCGGCTTGCACGCGGGCAGCACAAGCGCCAGTGACATCGCGAGGGCGGCAGAGCCAACGAAGGCGAGTCGAGACATTGAGGGGAAGCTAGCAGGGTAGGGATAGGCCCGCTGCGCGGGACACAACGGCGGCATTTGCGGTGCGGCGAATCTCCGCAACGTGCATCGCGGGGCGCACGGGCGCACGCCTACGGACGAGTGCCGGCGAAGGACTATGCTCCTGGACATGTCCACCCTCCGGATCGGCATCAATGGCCTAGGAAGAATCGGGCGCGCCGCGATGCGAGCGGCCCAGCTCCGCGCGTCGAAGCTGGACTGGAACGGTCGGGTACGTCAGGGCCCCGAGCTCGAGGTGGTCGCGGTCAACGATCTAGTCGAGCTCGACAAGCTCGCCTATTTGCTCCGATATGACAGCGTGCACGGCCCGAGCCCCGTGCGCGTCGAGACCAAGGGGCAACATCTCCTTTGGAACGGCCGCGAGATCGCCGTGAGCCACGAGCGAGATCCGGCGTCGATTCCCTGGGCACAGGCGGGCGTGGACCTCGTACTGGAGTGCACGGGGGCGCTCGGCCAGCGCGCGGTCCTGCGCGGGCACCTTGAGGGTGCGCGCCGCGTCATCGTCGGTCAGGCCGCGGAGGTGGACCAGATGATCGTGATCGGGGCCAATGACCATGTTCTCGAGCGCAAGCATTCGATCTTCTCCGCGGCCAGCTGCACAACCCACGCGGTGGCACCCCTCCTGGGCGTGCTGCATCGGGCCTTCGGTGTTCGCTGGGGACTGATTGGCACCGTGCACGCCTACACAGCCGGCCAGGCGCTGATCGATGGTCCCGGCGCGGGTGAGGATCTACGACGCTCTCGTGCCGCCGCGCTTAATATCGTGCCCACCAGCACCAACGCGACGCGGGCGGTGCTCAAGGTGCTGCCCGACCTCGCGGGGAAGCTGGGTGGGGCATCGGTCCGCGTGCCGGTGCCCGACGTGTCGATGTTCGATCTCACAGTCACGCTGGAAGGTGCTCCCTCGCTCGCCACCGTGCTCGATGCGGTCACGCAGGCCAGTGCGCAACCTGAGCTGCGCGGCGTCATTGAGTGCCGCGATGAGCCGCTGGTGTCGTCGGACCTCATCGGCGATCCGGTGTCTTGCGTCGTCGACGTCGGCGTCTGCCATGGTGCCGGACCGCTTCTGCGTCTGTGCGGCTGGTACGACAACGAGTCCGCGTACGCGGCCCGACTCCTCGACCTCGCGGCACTGCTCAGCGCGAACTAGCGACCTCGCCGCGCCCCGAACGTACGGTGCGGCATCGCGTCGCGCAGCGCACCACCTCCTGCCGCTTGGAGGGAGTCGGTGGCGCGCGTGGGATCTCAGGTCGCCCTACCGGTGAGCGACGGAGAGATACTCAGACAGCGGGATCGAAACTGAATAGCGATGCAGTGTCACATCTGCGCCCGCGCAACGGAGCAGCGCGCTCCAGTCCTCGCCCCAGTGACGGTCGCCATCCGCGACGCGCGACTGCAAGAGCACCACGTTGACCCCGGCGAGTGAGGGGAGCCAATTGCCGGAGGGACACGTCCCACTGCGTTGCCACTCGCGCGCGGCATCTTGGACCTTGCGCTGTTCATGGCTCTTGGATTCAGCGAGATCACTGAGCACGACCAAGGTGACCTTCGAATCCCCGCGACGGACCACCGGCAGCTCGGCGACCTTGGCGAAGAATCGCAGCAGCGTCGAACGGGACGCCGCCGTCTCTTGAGGAACCGCCTCAAACCAGCGGTTGATTCGGTCGGCGCGGATGCCCCTCGCGCTCTGCTCTTGCAGCGCGATGCCGTCCTCGAGCCGGCGGGTCTCCTGCGCGACCGCATTGCTGAGCTGGTCTGCGCAGTGCTGCTGACTCAGCGTCTCGCGCGGACAGTTCGGCCAACAGGGCAGTCCTTCGACCGTGACGTGCTCGGTGGCGATTCCGGACTCGTACGGCAAGTCCGGTGTGGTCGAGCGGTCCGAGTCATCACTGATCAAGAGCACCGCGAGACTTGTGGTCGCCGGCAGCGTCAACGCGTGATCATGGACCGCGCCGAGCTGATGCTGCGCGAGCTCTGCATTGCTGGTGGTGAGGTCCAGTCCATAGATGAGGGTCTCGCTAACTGCCGCAGGATCGGGGCGACGCTCCACCGTGATGGCGTCCCAGGAAAGCGCCTTGGCGCAGACCGGCCGCCAGTCATCGCCGCGCGATGGGCCATGGGAGGGTCCGGCGAATGCGAGGTAGCCCATTCCACCGCCGACCAAGGCCAGCCCACCGAGTGCCGACAAGATCGGACGTGCGCCACTCATGCCGCACCTCCCCCAAGCAGCGCGCCTCGAGATACGCGCTGATCCTTGGAGATGTCGCGTCCGCCCGAATCGCTCCGGCCGCCCGGCCCACCGGCGCCCTCGCGTGCCGCCCAGTTCTGCCACGCGTCGTCTTGGCCAGCGTCCTCGTGCCCAAGGAGCACGCCACACAGATCCTCAAGCACGCTCCACACGCTTGCACCCAGCGCCAGCGTGCCGAGTACCACCAAGGCAGGCAGCGCAATGACGAGTGCGACCGCCCAGACCACCACGCGCGCGGCGATCCGGAACAGACCTCCGATGAGCGCCACGGGTCCAAGCCGCGCGAGCAAGGGATCTGCGCTGTGCACGAGCAGTCCGCCCGTGCGCGCTGCGACCCAGGGGACGGCCAGGCCAAAGCCGACAAAGACGAGGTTGGACACCATCACGCCCGCACCCTCGATGCCTTGCTCGGAGAGCATCATGCCGCGCGAGACTGCGAGCAGGGCATCAAATGCGCTCGCGCCTCCAAGGACGAACCAGCGCAGCGCGGCCCAACTCGAGCCCGCATCGCCACGAGCCTGTCGTGACTCGTCGATCATGCCGAACCACAGCTCAAGCGCGGTCTTAAACATCGCCACCGCGAGATAAAACGACCAGTCCGCGACGGCGGGGGAGAGCATGCCCCATGCGTCGAAGCGATAGGGTGGTTCGGGAAAGACGTCGCGCAGCAACAGTAGGGTCAAGAGCACGTCGAGCGCTGTGAGCATCAGTCCCGCGACCAGCGTGATGCGATCGCCTCGCTCCAGCGTTGTCGTCGTCGCGCGATCCGCTTGTGGGGTCTTGGCGGTGTCACCCCAGGTCCACGACCAGATCCGTTCGACGAGCGCAGCGATCTTGGGTCGGATGCCGCCCTCAAAGGCGCGCCCGTAGGCGGTAAGCGCAGAGCCGGCGATCAACATCAAGAGGAGGCAGAGCCCGGCCGCCGAGGCGGTGTAGACCAAGCCTCGCTGACTCCAGGGACCGCCGAGCATGGCGTCGCCGAGCACGAGCACGAGCGAGACCATGACGCTCGCGCCCATGAGACGAGCACGGCGGCGATGCACGCGGGCTTGTGGGCTTGGGTGAGATGCGGACGCACGCGCGACGGCGTCCTCGTCCTCTTGATCGGGTGTACGTGCGCTGGACATGGGAACCTCCGACGCCGTTACGTCGAGAGTAAAGACGCCATTCCCAACGAAGCC
>CAZVEM010000132.1:0-776 GCA_964626165.1 uncultured Nannocystaceae bacterium | reverse complement strand
TCCTGAGGTGCTCTCCCGGAGTGCTTCACGGCCTGCACGCAGGCCGAAGCGACGATGGTGGCGGCGCACGATCTCCTACACGCAGCCCACGATGGAACTGCGTGCACGCGCGAAGAGTTGACTCCTGCCCGAGCCGCGGCTCGGAAGGACCGACTTGCTGCGCTAGCAGACGTCGCAGGTACAGGCGAGGTCGGCGAGACCTGGGATGGTGCACATAAAGCCCGGCTCGTCGCAGATCAGATCGCCCGCGCACTCGCAGCTCAGCGCGCCATCGCAGCCTGGATGCGGCTCGACGCACTCATAGGTCGAGAAGGGATCGCCAAAGTGCTGCACGCAGGGTAGGCCCAGCGCGATGCAGGCGTCACAGCTCGGGACGACGTTGCACAGCAGGAGTGGCACGCATTGCTGCGTGTAACAGCCGCCGTCCTCGGTGATCTCAGGGACAAAACCCTCCGGGCAACTCGGCGTGGGCTGCAAGCAAGTCACCTGGTTGGCATCGCAGTTCTTCTTTCCCACCACGCAGGTGCCATAGACGCACTGCGCCTGGGTCGCCCCAAGCGCGCCGCACTGGTCTTGATCGCAGCGCATCCCGCAGTCCTGCCACGGCTGATCCAGCGGAATGCCGTCGCACTCGCAGCAGTCCGAGACCAGCTTGCAGTCTGCGTCGCTCTGGCACTCGGGTCCGTCGCCGTCGCCATCGCCGTCGCCATCGCCGTCGCCATCGCCATCGCCATCGCCATCGCCATCGCCATCGCCGTCACCGTCACCGTCACCGT
>CAZVEM010000131.1:0-15355 GCA_964626165.1 uncultured Nannocystaceae bacterium | reverse complement strand
AGCAGCGATCGGTCCCAGAGAAGTGCTCTCACGCATCACTTCGTGTTGGCCGAAGGGGACGCCAGCAGCGATCGGTCCCAGAGAAGTGCTCTCACGCATCACTTCGTGTTGGCCGAAGGGGACGCCAGCATCCGATCGGCGGCCAACAGCGCCAACCTGCGGGTGAAGCCGCTCGACCCCAGGCACCTCAAACGCCCACTCTGCCGATCCTCGCCGGCCGTCATGTCCATCGGAGCCGCCGTGACCCTTGCATCGACGGGTGATTCGGCCGCCGAGTAGCCCGCGTGCCCAAACTCCTTCGCCGCGGTCACCGATCTCGGCAACCACGCTCCTCTCCACGCGAATCACGTCGTGCCCCGCTCGATGATCTGAGTGCCCCCTTACGGCGGCTGACACCGCACACCGAACTGCACCCGCATCTTGTACGTGCCCGCTGGAAACACGACATCGTGCTGACCAGCTCGATACGCACGCATTGATTCGCGATGATCGGCGCGGAAGGTCTGCAGGTCCACGATCGCGCGCACCCGTGTCTCAGGGTCGGGCGCTGAGATAGCAGGCGCAAATCCGCTAGCCCACCCACCGGGTCTCATCTTCGTGGTGGTCCCGTAGTTGCGGGGCAACTTCTTGCAGCGCTCCATTCCGATAAAGCCGCGGCCCTGTGACTGGATCTCCCGACGGATGTCGCCGGCCTGGTGCTGGGCTGCAGCGCGCACGGCAGCCCGAAGCTCAAGATCATCGAGGTCGGGCCGTACGTTGGCCGGTCGATGAATCATCAGCTCAATCGTCTCGGGCATGCGGGAATCGAAAAACACGGATGGGCGCTTGACGAGCTTTGGCACGCCGTATTCCAGCTTCCAGCTCGTCACACCTTCCCACTGACCGGGGTAATGCGTAATGGCGGCGTCGACGGACTGATTGAGCGTGTAGAGGAGCTTGTCCCAGACGACCGACGGCGATTGGAGCACTTGTGAGTTGACGGGCAAGGTCGACCAGAGCGAATCCCCCTCATCAAAGTGAGCGTTGATGGCTCGAGCCGCCAGCGCATGGAAGATCTGCCAGAACTCGGGCGCACGGGCCTCTGGGTCGGTGAAGACCTCATGGTCGTGGTTGGAGAGTACGAAGAACTCGTGCAGCAACACGCCGGTCTGCTGCGCCGCATAGGCAAGCGCGTACTCGAGGATCTGAGTGAGCTCGCGGGTCGGCGGCAGCCGGAACTCACCGCGAAACGTTCGCTTCTGCGACATACGAACATCGCCTGCACAGACCCGTCGAGGAAGACTCATGACAAGGCCATGTCGACCTTGCAGGGCTCGAGTTGCACTCGCGAGGCGGATGGGGACGTGCCCGCCATTCGAGCGGCCGACGTTAGGACGGTGGGCGCGTCGGACCGCGGACGAGGTCGCCCCGAGTACCGACGGGTGCCGACACTGACGGTCCGCGGGTTGGCCAGTGCAGCCAGCGGCTGGGACGCAGTGGCCCAGCCACGGGACACATCACGTCAGGGACCGTTTGACCCCGCGCGCGGAAACTCTTCTCTGGGTTCGATGATCTGACCCCGCGCGCGGAAACTCTTCTCTGGGTTCGATGATCCGATGATCGCGATGATCGATGATCGCTCCGCGACGCGGCTTCGGACTGGTCGCAGCCGGTGCCGATCAGCGGCCTAGCCACCGCGAGCTGCCACTGAGACGAAGAGAGCTGGACACAACAGGCGGGCGCACGGCCGCCGGCAGATCCGACGCGCGAAAGTACTTCTCCGGGTTGGGCCGCCGTTTTCACTCCACGATCGCTTCCACTCTGGGTGACCCAGTGTCAAGGGTAGCCTGAACGCCAGGCTTCAGAGTTCAAATCTGAGATCCGACCATCCGCCACTTTGACCATGAGCCGGAGAATCGTAGGCGCGTCCAGTGGACCGAGGTGTTTCGGCCCACCCTCGTCAGGGTGCTCCCACACAACGAATCCAGATCTTAGTATGGTCAGAGACCACTCGGACTCGTGGACGATTGCGACATCCGGGTGTTCCCGTTCTGCAAACGCTAGTTCGTCGAGACGTTCGCCGAATCTCTGCGGCGGGTAGTCTGACTCCGTCTCGCCTGTCCAGTGCATTACGTGATAGCGCATCGTCTTCCTCAGCTGTCGTTGATCAACTGGCGGGCGCGCCGGCTGAGTGCCTAGGAAAGAGCATCTGCGAATTCTGAGCGTCGAGCCAGTAGGTGGCGAGCGTCAGAAGCCAGGAGTGCGCCGAGCAAGCCCCCGTTCCCGAGTGAACTCTAAGCTCGTGACGCCGGCGTCGCCGAACACATGCCCACAGCCCTGAGCGCGAGCGTCGCGAGTCGCGGAGGCTGAGCAAACTCCGGCCCCGACTTTCCAACACCGCGCGTGGCGGACGACACGCTGCAGCTTGTTCAGTCGGGCGAAAAGCGACAGTGACAGCTGCTGTGGTCTAGGGCCCTTGAATACCGGTGGCTCCCAAGATCGACAGCGACCGGTCCCAGAGAAGCGATTTCGCGTATCACTTCGTGTCAGCCTACAGGAACGCCAGCGTCCGTGCGTCGGCCAACAACGCCAACCTGCGGGTGATGCCGGTCGACGCCTGGCACCTCGAACACCCTCTCGTGCGCAACTCGACAGAGACGTCATCGATGCGCGCTGCCTTCGGTCTGGGCTCTCCGGGATTCTCACGCTCCCAAGAGCCGCCGCCACCAAGGACGGGAAACCGAGCGAGCGGCGGCAACAAGGCTGGCCTCGCGCGCGGCCGAGTCCATGTTGCGGAGAAACTCTATCTGCTCCCCCGAGGCGTCAAGCAACCACCACTCGGCGAGCGGCACATGTGCAAGTTGTTCCGACGCGAACTCTCGCGCGAGGGCCTCCGACGGAAAGCACAGATAATGCCTTCGGCCGCCGGTTGCCCAATCGCCGTCGTAGCTCAGAGGAACGCCAGTTGCCGGGTCCACCCTGATAAGAAGGGCCGAGCCCGTCGGCACCCCTCGAGAGACTCAATTTTCTTCATTGGACTCCCCGCGCGATGCCGCGAACGGTGCCATGGCCAAGCACCTCCGCCTCAAGATCAGTCGGTCTCAGTGTAGTCAGCTCGTGCAGGGATTGCTTGGTGCCTAGTGAACTCGGCTTTGCGCGGCGAGTCGCGCTGACTCTCCGGGTCGTACACGCCGTTGCGCGTCGCTTCGAGTTTGAGCCCGATGCATGAGGCAGAGCTCGCCGCGGTTTCGGACTGGTCGCAGCCGGTGCCGATCAGCGGCCTAGCCACCGCGAGCCGCCACTGAGACGAAGAGGGCTGGACACGACAGGCAGGCGGACGGCCGCCGGCAGACGCGACGCGCGAAAACTCTTCTCTGGGTTGGGCCGGCGCTTCGCTCAGAGGGCATCCGCGGCCATTCTCAGCGCTGAGAACGCGAGGTACTCGAGCGTGGGACTCGAACTGTCGGCCTCCGGACCGGCCAACCATTCGTCGAGAATGTCGTCTATTTCCTCTATCGCTGCCGCCAGGTGCCGCTTCGCCACGTCCGGCGCACGTTCAACTAGATGTTTCCTCTCTCGATCGTCCGTTATCCCCCACAATTCGGCGAGCGGCATGTACTCGCGCAATGTCGCGGGAATATTGCCTGAGTTCAGACGGCGTTTCCATTCGGCATGAAGAAACTCAGGGTAATCGTGACACATCTGATCAAATAGGCTGTTGTCCATGATGTGATGTTCCGCGAATGAACCGCCCCGGTAATGGCGGAGGGTTGATTACGTGAGGGCATCCGCTTGTTCCGCCCTTCAGAGCGTCCCGCCTTCCGGCCAGTTCGTCCAGTGCGTGTTCGGGGCCTCGGTGGGCGAGTACCGTGCGGGATCGTTGTTCGCGAGAGCCTCCGCGATTTGCTGAAATGCTTCTGAGCCCGATGGACGTTCGCCGCCTGCGATGTCGGGGTGGTGCCACTCGTCGAGCGTCAGCAACTCTTCCAACGGCCCGGGCACGTGACGGCGACGCTCGCTATAACTGGCGAGCACGGCGTTGCGGTTCGTTTCCGCGATCCAGCGCACGACCTCGTGGATCGCGACGCCCGTGGGATTTTCCGGAACGATACCCGCCTCGATCAGCTGCGACTGCGTGGGCAGCTTGATGCTCGCACCGCGAAGCAGGACGTGCTTGGCGTGCGGCGCGACACACTCGTCACTCCCAATCCAGTCCGCGTCGAGGGGACGAAAGAAGCTCTCGACGTTGTAGGGATTGGCCGCTGCGTTGCTCTCAATATCCTCGCGGGATGCGAAGTCGGTCTCGCACGGCCGATTCGCGAGCGACGAACCGAAGGTGTACACGTAGGTGTCGGGCTGACCCGCGCGGGGCGAGAACCCGAACACCTCCACGGTCAGAGACCAGTCTCTCTCTGAACGGTAGGCGGTGAGGCGCGCCGCGGCGAGGTAGACGTAGCCATTGTCGAGCACCGGAAACGCGCCATGCTCGGAGCACGCGTCAAGTATCGCAAGAATCTCAGAAGCGCGATGCATCGCCTGGCAAGAAATATATCACGCCGAAGGCTGTGCGCTTCAAAGCCAATTCTGAGGTCCTCAAGGTTGGCTCGGAACTCCTGGCTCGCGTGTCCTCCTGACGTCGGTTCTCAACAAGTACGGGATGACCGAGATAGCAGCAGCGCTCCGAGCATGACCGCGACTTCCTCATCGATGATCCGGCAGCGCTGGCAATCTCGGTCATCTCAGTCCCGATCGCATCGAGTGCACCCAGTCGTTCGCGCACTTCATTGGCGTGGCCTTGCCGTGTCGCTCTCCCGGGGATCGGCTCCACGTGCGCCGAGTAGGATCGCGCGAATGGCGGGAACTCGCCCTGTTCGCGGCCATCACGCGGTCGATCGGGCTCTAAACTCCCCACGTAAGGCAGTCAACACGGGCGATCTTGCGACTCCGGACGCTCAACCCCGGACTCCGGAGGCCCAACCCCGGACTCCCGCCACCCAACTCTGCACTCCGATCACCGAGCTTGGTTGCGCCGCGGAGGTACCTCGATCGACGGATCGAGCTACCCGACAAGCGATGCGGGGCACCCCGGGATTGAACTTCGAGCAACCGTGCATCGGGGATCAGGCAACCTTGCATCGGAGTTTGACGACCGTGGCATGTCGGATCGAGCGACCCGGCACGTCGATCGGCGTCGCTTGTTTTCAAAGTGCGCGAGCTCGTTTTGGAATCGGTGCAACCACGACCTCCGCACCTCAAAGCTCTGCGCGCACTTGGACCGACCGCGCATCGAATCTGGTGCCACCTCGATCGCGCTTCGGCGCAACCATGCATCGCAGATCGAGGCACCTAACATCGCCACTCAAGGCACCCTGCATCGAACCTCGGCACTCTCGCTTTGAAAACGGCGAGGCTTGTTTGCGCCGCGGCGCCACCTGACGTTGAAGATCGACCCAACCCACATCCTCGATCTCGCCACCTTGCATCCTCGATCTCGCCGCCAGCTTTCAGATTGGTCTCAATTTCGCACAACTTCGGCACGAGAAGCTCGTCTGGCACGGTGCGAGGCGCGCGAACACGAGTAGCGCAAGACCATCGCCCCCGGGAGAACTGGGGGCCAGAAGATCTGCGTCGGTGCTGCGAGCGGCGTCAGCACGCTGCCCGCTTCACCAATCTCTCACCCGTCACGCCCGCTAGCCAACCGGCACGTAGTTCTCGCACGCGAGGTCAATCACGGGCAGGGCCTGCGCGAAGAAGTCGTCATAGTTCGACGCACAGACGTCGCCGGTAAAGCCGTTCTCGTCGAAGCGGTTGGCAAAGCCGATGAGCTTGGAGGCTGGCACCGCGCCGCAGGTGTTGTTGCCCGAGAGTCCCACGAGGGAGAGCACGACCACGTTGGAGTCGACATTTGGCTTGTAGAGGCCCAGCTCGGCGTACCAGTCGTCGGGGCCGCCGCCGGAGGCCTCGGTATCGCAGGGGTTGTTGAAGGGGTCTTCGGGATCGCAGCCGAAGGGTTCGGGGACGTCGTCCTCGTCAGAGATGAGGACGATGACCAGAAGAGAGTCGGAGCGGTGAAAGCCTGCATTGCAGCCGCCCGCACTGGGGTCGTTGATGCCGGGCTTGAGCGCGTTGAGCATGGCTCGGGCCATCTTTTCGTCGTCGGCGCCGCCGCTGCCGACCTTGGCGGTGCAGCCAAACTTAAATCCCAGGTTGGGCTCGGAGTCGTCCATGTAGCGGCCACCAGAAGCATAAGGAGTGCATTCAACGCCGCTTGAGTCGAGGCCGCCGGTGCTCGTGACGAGGTCGCCGAGATTTCGACATCCCATCTCGTTGTGGATGTAGGCGTCGCTGGTGACGACGCCGATGTGAAAGTCCTCGGCGTTGGCGAGCGAAGCTTTCATGCCCGCGACAAAGCCGTCGAAGCTGGCGACCAAGCTGTCTTGGTTGTCTCCCATGCTGGACGAGTTGTCGACGACGAAGAGCAGATCGACCTTGGTGCACTCGTCCGCATCACCATCACCATCACCATCACCATCACCATCACCATCGCCATCGCCATCACCATCACCGTCGCCATCACCATCGCCATCACCATCGCCATCGCCGATTGCCTCATCGGCGCCCGCGTCCTGATCGCCAGAGTCACCACCGCAAGCCGCGAGCGAAGCGCACGACAAGACCAAGCCAAGTCCAATGATCTTCCAATTCACGCCGCCATACTATCCTGGCCGCCGCGCAAAAAGCCAGGGCGTTCACCAGACCCGCTTGGGAGCCGGAGAATCTCCCACGGAGGCAGGGGCGCTGACCTACCGCGTCGTGTCGGACTCAAGCTGGAAGCAGTCGCGGAGGAAGTAGTCCATGGCGTGACGTGAGCGACGAGTCGCGCGCTCGGAGTACTGCTTGCCGGCAGCTCGGTCCTGCGCGGCGGGATTTGTGAATGCGTGCACGGTGCCGCCAAAGGCGTGCAGTTGCCAGTCCGCGCCGCAGCGGTCGAGCTCTTGCCCCAGCGCGATCACGTCTTTGGGCGTCGCCATCGGGTCGTCCCAACCATGGAGGAGGAGCACTTTGGAGCGGATCGGTCGCTCGGGCAGGGGCGCCGGCGTGTAGACGCCGTGGATCGCAACCACACCAGAGAGTGCCTCGCCGTCGCGCGCCAGGTCGAGTACCGCCAGACCGCCAAAGCAGTAGCCGATTGCGGCGACTCGGTCTCGATCGACCTCCGGCAGCGTCCGCAACGCCGCCAGCGCTGCCCGCATGCGGCGGCGGAGCACGGCTCGATCTTCGCGAAGCGGTGTCATCAAGCGGGCATTGGTCGCGGGGTCGCCACCGCGTTGCCCTTGGCCATAGAGATCGAGCGCGAAGCCGACGTAGCCGTCGCGCGCGAAGGCATCGGCGGCCGCGCGCTCGTGATCGGAGATGCCTGCCCAGGTGTGCGCCACCATGACGGCGGGACGCCGGCCCACGCGAGCTTCATCGACGGCGACGTAGGCCTCGTAGAGCGTCTCGCGTTCTGCTTCCGGGGCCTCTTGGTCGCGGTAGGTCCACGCGTAGGAGCGCATGCTCGCAGCGTGCCAGTGCGCGCGAGAAGATCAACGCGCCCGCCCAGAGATACGCGCAAGCCTGCGACGCGCTCGAATGGGGACCCGCCCCGCCGTGGCGAGCGGCGCCCGGAGGCGTCGAGTTCAACGATCGGGCGCGGGCCGACTCAGGCGGGACGGCGCTGGGCTGTGGCTTGAGAGGATGGCTCGTCGAGTGAGAGCGAGGCGAGAAACGCGTCGGTCATCGCGTCGAGCTCCTCGTTGCTGGGCGCCGACGACTCCGAGAGATCGAGGAACTCGATGCTGTCCTTGGCGCCGTTCTCAAGTTCGATGATGAAGCGACTTGGCAGCACTTTGTCGGGGGCACCGCGGACCATTCGGATCGCGCTGCGTGTGAGCCAGAGCTGATCGCGGGCGCGCGTCATCGCGACGTAGAAGAGTCGACGCTCCTCTTCAAGGTCGCCACTGATCGCATCGCTGACACGGGCCGCCTCGGTCCGGGGATGCGGCATGGTGCCCTCTTCACAGCCAATGACAAAGACGGTCTCCCACTCAAGGCCTTTGGCGGAGTGAATGGTTGCGAGCGTGATCATGCCGGGCGCGACGTCTTCGGCACCGGCGTTGTCGCTGACTTCGCCGGAGAAGCCGGCGATCCATTCGCGCCAACGCTTGCGCTGGTTGGCGGCAAAGGGGCTGGCGTTGAGCCGCTCTTCAAATCGGTCGAGCGCGCCAAACAAGAGCTCGACGCCGGCCCAGCGCGCGGTCGTTGCCTCCTGCGAGCCCGTGTCGCGGAGCACATGGTCACGCAGGCCGACCTGACTCATCAGCTCGCGCAGGGCGGGGCCGACCTTCTTTTCGTCCTTGGCCTTGGTCGTTGCCTGAGTGACGAGGGTGCTGAATCGCTCCAGCGCGGCGCTTTGACGGCCACCGACACCCTCGACCTGCGCGTGACGATGGACCGCTTCGAGTAGGCCGACTTTGTGAGATGCCGCGAATGCAGCGAGACGATCGATCGTGACCTTGCCAATGCCGCGCGAGGGCGTGTCGATCGCACGACGCACGGCGAGGTCGTCGCCCGGATCGATCATGCACTTGAGGTAGGCCAGGACGTCCTTGGTCTCTTTGCGGTCGTAGGGGGTCTGACCGCCGAGCACCCTGTAGGGCAGCCCGTGACGCTGAAGGCAGGCTTCGACGCCCTTGCCTTGCCGCGTGGAGCGATAGAGCACCGCAAAGTGGTGCGCAGGCTCGCCACGCACGGCGACGCTCTCGTGAAGCTTGGCGCTGATCCACTCCGCCTCGTGCTCAAGATCGTGGAGTGCGACCACATGGATCGGATCGCCGCTCTTGCGCGCGGGCACCAGCGTCTTGTCAAAGCGCTGCGTGTTTTGGCGGATGACCGCGTTCGCGCCGGCGCAGATGGCCGGCGTGGACCGGTAGTTCGCCTCAAGCTTGATGACCTCTGCGCCGCGAAAGCGCATCGGGAACGCGAGGATGTTGGCGACCTTGGCCCCGCGCCAACCGTAGATGCTCTGATCGTCGTCGCCGACCACGCAGAGGTTCTGCTCTTCGCCCAGGAGGCGGCGGAGGAATTCGAACTGCGCCTGGTTGGTGTCTTGATACTCGTCCACCAGCAGATAGCGGACGCGATCGCTCCACCGTGTGCGTAGCTCGTCGTCTTGGCCAAGGCGATCGGCGACGTGGCAGACCAGATCATCAAAGTCGACGGCACCAAGGCTGCGGAGCCGGTCCTCATAGGCCTCAAACGCGAGCGCGGCAGCGACGTCGTACTCGTTGCCGTTCTTGGCACGTTCGCGCGCCTGCTCGTAGGACAGAAACTCGTTCTTCCACAGGCTGATGCGCTGGCAGACGGCCGTGAGATCAAAGCGCCGATCGTTGCCGGCCGCATGCACACCGGATTCACGCAGTGCCGTACGAACCACGCCACTGACATCGCCTTGGTCGAGGATTGTGAAGCGCTTGGGTACGCCAAAGGCTTCGGGATCGGCGCGAAGCATCCGGGCACCAATGCTGTGGAAGGTGCCCAGCACCAGCGCTGCGGCGGCGGTTGCTCCGACCATCCGCTTGAGTCGTTCTCGCATCTCACCGGCGGCCTTGTTGGTGAAGGTCACCGCGACGATGCTCTCGGGCGCATGTCCAAGCTCAAGGAGGCGGGCAACACGATGCGTGATCACGCGTGTCTTGCCTGAGCCGGCGCCCGCAAGCACCAAGAGCGGACCCTGCGTGTGCAGGACCGCGCGACGCTGCGCTTCGTTGAGCGCGCTGAGTGCGTTGAGTCCGTCGCGTTTCATGGCGGCCCGGCGGCGCGTGAGTGTCGGGACATCAGCTTGCGGATGCAAGCGGAGAAGCAGGTCCTTGCGGCGGTTCGCGCGACAAGTCTGCGAGCGCGCCGAGATCGCGTGGCCCCGAGCTTGGCCCGAGCGTGGCCCGAGCTTGGCCCGAGCTGAGCCGGAGATTGCATCGCAACACGCACGCCGCGGGCGGGGCGCGAGCGCCTCGCAGCGATCCACACTTCAAGGCGCTTGCACGCAGGCAGTGACTATGCTGCCTTGGCCCTCGTGCCGAGTCGTCTTGAAGTCGTGCAGCTCGAAGTCGGACTGCTCGAAAACTACTGCGAGGTCATCGGTTGCCCAGAGACCGGCGAGGCCGCGCTGATCGATCCCGCATTCGAGGTCGACCGACTCCTGCGCGAGGCCAGCAAGCGCAACTGGACCGTGCGCTCGATCTTCTTGACGCACACCCACGACGATCACATCGCGGGTCTCGATGAGGCCGCGGCAGCGACGGGCGCGACGGTCTATTGTCATCCGGTCGAAGTTGCCCGCGCGCGAACGCTCGCCCCGAATGTTCGTGAAGTTGCCGATCGTGAAGAGCTCACGATCGGTCACGGTCGCGTCCAGGCGCTCTACACGCCCGGCCACACGAGCGGTTGCATCTGTTGGCATCTCCCGGACATCGGCGCGGTGATCACCGGTGACGTGCTCTTTGCGGGCTCCTGCGGCGGGCTGCACGATCCGAGCGCCGATGCGGCCGCGCACTTCCACAGCCTGACCCAAGTCCTCGGCGGTCTGCCCGAGCACACGCGGGTCTATCCGGGCCACGCCTATGGCGGTGCGACCACAACCACGATCGCGTGGGAGCTGCAGCACAACCCCTGCATGACTGCAGCGGATCTCGACGCGTTTCGTCGGCTCAAGGCGCGCTAGCGCGTCGGTCGCCAAGCTTGGCAACGTACGTGTCCGACGGGTCCGCGTAGTCGCGTGGTCGCGCGGCCCCGGCAGCAAGCTGCAAGCGGCCTACTGCGGCGCGCAGGCGCCTTCGGCGCTGTAGCGAGCACCCGGGCAGCTTCCTGAATTCTGGAAGGTCTTGCCGTCGCAGCCGCAGTAGGTCTTGAGATCGCGCGTGCACATGCGCTGCTTGGGTTGGCACACGCCCTGGCCCGCGTCGCAACCTTGGCCTTCGCAGACCTGCTCCGCACCGCAGTCGTCGTTGGTTGTGCACGCGGCACCTTGTGCCGGCGGCTTGGTCGCGATCGGTCCATCGATGCGGCTGGGTGGCTTGCTTCCACCGGTCTTGACGGTGCTGCCGCCGTCGTCGCCGTCGCCGTCGCCGTCGCCGTCGCCGTCATCCTTGTCCCCGTCGGCGGCGTCACCTTGTCCGCCCGCGGTGTTTGGGCGCGCGCCGCCGCTGTCGGCCGCGTCGCTGCTCTTGTTGGTCACGTTGCTGCAGGCGATCAGCGCGCCGCCGGCAACGATTGTGAGGCTGAGCGAGGCGGCGAGGATGAGACGGTGTTGCAGCGAAGCGAGCAGCATGGCCGCATCGTAGATGCAGACGGCGGATTCGTCGAATCAGGTCTCTTGACCGTGGTCCCCTCACTGCAAAGCGGGCAGGGACCCCGAGATGCGCGACGACGACCGAGTCACTTCACGAGGTCAAAGGACATGCCCACGCCGACGATGAAGCTGACGAGCACCTGCGACCGATCGAAATCAGGGTTTGCCGTCTCACGGCGAATCTTGGGCCCGAGCATCATCGAGCCGATGATCTCAAAGGCGATCGGCTTTTTCCGTAGAGGGAAGCGCACGCCGCCGCCAATGGTCCCCGCAACGGGGCCCCAAATGACGCGCGAGGTCTCGTCCAAGTAGCCCGAGCTTCGGTATCGAGGTGAGCCGATCGGCGCGATCGCGGCGATCTCGGCACGGAAGAAGCCTCGCCGGCCAAACAGCCCCATGCCAAACGCGGGGATCACCATCGCGCGGAAAACCGGATCGTGGCTGTAGGCCGCCGCATTGCCGCCGACTTGCGTGCGCAGGCTAAAGCCCAGCGCGCGGTAGGCCTTGACGCGAAGCTCGAGGTTGCCGCCCACCGAGAGGAAGTCGCCGGTCTCGTCGCAGATGTTGTAGCCGTCATCAGTGAGGCGACAGGCCTCCTCACCGCGATCGAGCGGGCCGATCACGCCATGGGCAGCGAGTACCAGGCGAGGCAGGGGACGTGGTGCGTCCGGCTGCGCTGCACCGCGCTCGTTCCGAGGAGGGGTCGTCGTGCCCGACGAGGTGCTCGTCGGCGGCGCTGCCGCCAACACGCCAAACAGGAGTAGCGCCGCTGGCACCACTGCAGGGTGTCAGACGCGGGCAGGACATGCCATCAAGATCGAACGCGGTGTCGCGTGCGCGACGACTCCGCCGGCGCGCGGAGGTGGATCGGGGGCACGGAGCGCTCCGATGCGTCGCCTGCTAATGTCGCTCCATGGGCGTCCACGAGGTCCTTGCAACATTTCGAGAAGCAGGCGCGAGCGCAATCTTGCGGACCGACAACCAAGAGTGTGCCGCGATCGCGATGCGTGCCGCGGTGGATGCTGGCTTTCGCGTCATTGAGTTCACGCTGACGACGCCGGGGGCGTATGAGCTCATCGAGGAATTTGCTCGCGACACTCGGCTGATTGTCGGTGCAGGTACTGTGCTCGACGTGGAGCAAGTCGAGCGCGCGCGGCGAGCCGGGGCACGCTTCATCGTCAGCCCGGTTGTGGACGAGCAGGTGATCCGTGCGGCGGTCGCTTCGGACGCGGTGGCCATGCCCGGTGCCCACACCCCGACCGAGCTCCTCGCGGCGCATCGCGCGGGAGCTCAGCTCCAGAAGCTCTTCCCCGCGCCTGCGGGCGGACCCTCATGGGTGAAAGCAGTGCTGGGTCCACTACCATTTCTGCGGATCGTTCCAACGAATGGGGCCGACGAGACCAACATAGCCAACTGGCTCGCCGCCGGTGCATTTGCGGTCGGCTACGTCGCCACGCTCTTTGAGTCGGTCGCGGTCAAGGAGAAAAACGCCGCGGCAATTCAAGCGCGAGGTCGCGTATTGCTTGAGGCGACGCGTCGCGCCGCACAAGCGCAAGGGGTCAGCTGAGCGCACGCGTCGCCAAGATCGCGAATCTTGCATTCATGTGGTCGGCTCGACGGACTTGGGCACCACAGCCGTTGCGCTCGGCTCGCGGGACAGCTAGGGTCACGCACAGATATGGTCTTGAGGCATAGCTCGTCGGTGAGTCTCCCTCGCATCTCGTTTGGAGCGGCGATGCGAGTGCTCCGACTCCGAGCTGAGCGTGAGATCGTCGAGTACTTCCGTCCGGATCTTGGACCCGCTGGCTCGTTTGAGATTCCTACGCGAGAGGCCATCAACGTCGCGGACGAGATCCAGATCGAGTTCAGCTTCGGGGCGATGGCAGACGAAGTTCCGATCCACGGAGCGGTCGCGTCGGTTACCGCTCGGGGCGCAGATCAAGCGCCGCTCGCCATGATTCGGGTCGACGAATCCGAACTCTTGCGCGTCCGCTACCTGCTCGACGTGATCGAAGGCCGGCGTGACGCGAGCGCGCGGAAGCATCGTCGTTACGCGACCTCGCTCCCGGTCCGCTGGTATCAAGGGGCCGACGGCCGCGTGAGCCGCCTCGAAGACATCAGCCGCGGCGGGGCATTTCTTCGGACCGACGTCGCCCCGCCGGTGGGGTCCATGATCGATGTCGAGCTCTACCCCGAGGGGCAGACCACCCCACTTCGGCTGAGATCGACGGTCGCGTGGGTGTGTGCAACGCCACAGCGCGCCGGCTTTGGCGTCAGCTTCCGCTATCAGAGCCGCGGGGAGGCAAGCCTCGTCGACGACTTCGTTCGGCAGCACAGCCAGGCCAGCCCTGGCAGCGCCTAGTCCGCCGCCTCACCCGAAGGGCGCGAGTGGGTCCCGCTGGCCCGCTAGTACTTGAACTAAGTGTGTCCGTGCTAACCTTCCGACCTCGTGGAGTCGGTCGAGTGCAGCCAGGCGTCGCTGGTGCCTGGTGGCACGGTTGGGCCGTGGACCGTCGTCGGGGCGCTGGCGGACACCTCGATCGAGCACGTCCAGACCGATGTCGCCGCTGCGACGACGGCTGCACAGCCGCCGTCGATGAGCGCATCCGCGCATGCTGCCTCGGCGACGCGCACCGCCTATCGCCTGCGCGGACCGAAGGGTGAACTCGCCCAAATTACCGTTGTTCGCGGCGGGACGCTTTCTTTGGAGCGCGGCCGGGAGCAGGCGCGTCGAGAGCTCGCGGCCTACGCAAAGCTCTCGATTCCCGGCATGTTGCCGCTCATCGGCGTCGCCACGATCGACACCGGCCTCGGGGTGATCGAGCGGGTTGATCTCGATGCAACACGACGATTGCCGCACGGGATTGGACTCGCGGACGCGCTGACGACGGTCGTGATTCCGCTCGCCAAGACGCTGCTCGCCCTGAGTCGTCATGCCGTGGTGCACAAGTCCTTGCTGCCCGAGAGCATCGTGCTCTGCAACGGAGAGGTTCTGCTCGGGCAGCCGGTTCTGGCCGCGGGCGAACGTTCGATCCTGGCCTCGCCCGAGCAGCGCGCCGGCCGACCGCTCGACCCCCGCAGCAGCGTCTACAGCCTCGCTGCAATGGCGCTTTGGATGCACAGCGCCGACGTCGCCAACTTCACCGCATTGTTACAAGCGCGGGCGCAGCTTCCGACCTCGCTCGCAGCCGCGCTCGCCGACGATCGAACGCGGCGTCCCGCGTTGAGCGAGAAGTTCATCCAAGAACTCGGGCAAGCGGTGCGAGAGCTGCAGGGGACTCGCACCTTCGCTGCGGTCGCGGCCCGAAGCGCGAGCTCCGAGAGCGAGTTCGACGAAGAGTTCGAGGTCGAAGAGTTGCAGGACGCGGGCTCAAGCGAGACCGCGTCATCGTCCGATGTCCGCCGACGCCATGCGGAAACCCGCGACCCCAAGGCACCGGGACTCGAGCCGCCGCGCGCCCGCATCACGATGCACCAATCGCAACCCGTGGTCCCGGCTGGCAGCGCACGCTCCGACTCCGGCCGCGTTGTGGTGTCCTCTGAGTCACGCGGGGGCATCGACTCCGGGCCGCTGCGGGCGGGCGAGGTCGATCACGAGGACCGTGACACCCTGGAGCGTCTCCCCGCACTGACGCCACCAGGACTTCGGATCGAGGTCGGTACCGGTGACGACGCGGCCATCCCCCGCCGCATCGACACCGTGGGCTTTGGCGGACAACGTGAGGCGCCCGGCAAAGGACCGGAGTCTCTTCTCGGAACTACGCTGGCGGGCCGCTACGAGCTGCTCCGCGTCATTGGGCGCGGTGGCATGGGCAGCGTTTTTGCAGCACGACACGCCGGGCTTGGCAAGGTCGTCGCGCTCAAGGTCTTGGATCGTGACCACGCACGGACCCAAGATCAGATCGATCGATTTGTTCGCGAGGCACGGACGGCCTCGCAGGTGCAGCACCCAAACATCGTCACAGTGACCGACTTTGGTACGACCGACGA
>CAZVEM010000130.1:0-15410 GCA_964626165.1 uncultured Nannocystaceae bacterium | reverse complement strand
TCGAGTCTTCCCCGCGCTGGGCATTAACCTTAGGGCCGGCGTTGCTCGCTTTCTCTGTCGTCGCCCCGACGACGGAGGCCCCGCCCGTGCCGGGGCCGCCTTGGCGCTGATCCGCGGCGTCGGGATCCCACGGGTCCCAGGGCGGCTTCTCGCCCGATTCTTGTGCCGCGGGCGGCTGCGCCGCTTCGTCGTCGAGTCTTGCGGACGCAACGATAGCTTGAGCGGGCCCGAAGAAGGCACTCGCCAGCGTTTCGACTGTTGGCGCAACTCTGTTCGACGCGGAGGTCAGAGCCGAGCCTGCGTGTGCGGGCGAGGCCGACATTCCGCTGAGAAGGGCGATCGGCAAGACCCACGATGCCGCGCACCAAGCCCAGGTTGGCAGTGGGCCGGACAGACGATTCCGAGTTCTCTTGGACGAGACCTTGGCATGCAGATGAATACTGGAGTAGGTCGGGAGAGACAGGGGCAGGAACATGAACGCGCGAATCCCGAACCGTCTCAGGTTCGAATCCTGAGCGGTCCCACGTGGCCGTGACAACCGGCGCTGCACTCTGGCGCGCCGCTGCTCAGCGTTCATGTCGTGACACAAACGTCACGAGATGCCGCGAGTCGCCTTCTCCGCGAGGTTATCTCGCGGCACGATTGGTCAGCGCGACGGTGCTCCCGAGCGATCCAACGCGCGGCACTCACTCGCGATGACGAGGCTACGCGGTCCGCTCGGGGGGACCCCGAGCGTCGATCGGTCCCTTGAGCCGACGCCTGTTCGTCGCGGGCAGGTCAAGGACGAACTCAAGTGCTCGCGGGGCCTCGCTGCACTCGATCAAGTCGGTCGACAGTCTGGAACCGAGCGCGGTGATCTTCTCCGCCGACGGCCCGACGTGACTTCGCGCGGCGCTGACAATTTTTACGGAGTCGCTCCGCACGACTTCGCTCGTCGGAGTGTGCCGCGCGCTCACTGAACCGTCGCGTTGCGCGGATGCATCCTCGAAGCGATGCGCTCCTGTTCGCACCGCCATAGCGAGCGAAAGCACAAGAACTACGGCCGCCAGCGGCGAGTTCACCAACGCCGCCCAACAAGCCGCGCGCATCTTCTGCGCATGGCTTGTGGAAAGGCGGACGTGGCACGTGCGGTCGAACATGGCGGCGCGACGAGTCGAGATGGGCGTGGATACTAACTGACACGCCGGCGTTCGCAACTGCGCTGCGCTCTCACCGTCACGCACTCTCGCTCGCCACGCCGCGATGGATCGGGAGTGTGTCAGAGCGATACAGCTGAGAAGCGCGTGGTGAAGCGAAGGTCACAACGGCTGTCCCCGCACCCACGTCCCAGCCGCGCGATGCCCGTCGATGATCTGAGCTCGCGATGTAGGTTCTCGGCTCCGGTCGGCGCTATCGACCGAGTGCCAGATCGAACTGTGCGGCCACGTTCAGAAGAATCAGATGTTGATTCTGCGCGAGTCCCCCGGCCGCCGGCGTGGTGACGTTGCGGTAGTAGAAGAACCCCTGAGGCCCGAGCGCATGGTCGTAACGATACTCAAGGCGAAGCATGAGATGTTCCACGACTCGCAGCGCCTGGGTGATGGTGCCGGCGACCAGCGTAGTTCTCGGCTCCCCGTAGATTCGGCCTGCCGAGTCCCAGAACGCCTCCGCGCGAGCCGCCATGTCCCAACGTACGACGCCACGCTTCACGACCAACCAGCGAGCGCTGAAGGCACTCGTAAGCCACGTTGAGAAGCGTTGCCCCCCCCGAGCGTGGCGACCGTCACCGCCGATGTCGAACAAGCCCGTCAGTCCCACCCGATCTCGATTCCAAACAAACTGCGTGTTGGAGAACAACCGCCAGGTGTCGGGAGAAATGGAGGCAGTCTCCGGACCCACCCACGTATACTCCGATATCGTCAAGTCGGGTCGTGGCGTGAAAATATAGGCGAACACGCCACTGGGAGCCGCGTTGTTCTCCGCGGCAAGCTGCCACCCGTTGACGATCCAGGTTTCAAGCGCGTGTCGGCCGCTTCGGTCCAAGGGCTGCCGGTATCTCAGCCCTGGCAGGTAGTAAGGAACGGAGTTAAGTTCCCAAGACGTCGTCACGTTCCAGTTGTAGACCGTCCAGTGCAGCCCCACGCCGATCGGACTCGAGTGTAAGCCTGCGCTAAACTCTGCCCCTCGAGGCGCTCGAAATCCAACGTTGGCTCTGCCGATGTGCTGCCAAACATTCGGACCTGCGAAAGCGCCACTCGTACCGCCGATTGCGACCTCATTTGCAACGAGCGCTGCCGGTGCCGGTCCGGCCTGCGCTGCGAGTTCGATTGTCCAATCCCAAGCGCCCTCTCGCGGCGCTTTGCGAACGTAAAACGCAACGTGGTTGACGCTGAATTCGTTCAGCCTGGGTTGGGTCCCGCTTCCTCGGTTTAGGTGGTTGGCGGGGAAGCTGGGCGAGAACGCGTAGACGGTGTCGACGAAGCCGCCGAGATGCCAGAGCAACGAGGCGTCCGTGTGTGCCTCCGGCACCGAAGCGAGCTGCGTGCGTATGCCAGCTCGATTGCGGTATGACTTCCGAGATCCCGGCGCGACGCGTGGCCCATCTTCGTCGGCGGATAGTGGGCCCGGAACCACGTCAGGGGGCCCAGCAGTCGGCTGAGGAGGCCCGAGATCCGGTTCGAACTCACCCCACGGGTCTTCCGGCGGCGCGGACGTGCAAGCGCCGGCCTGGTGATCGCTCCACTCGTGCTCGTCCAGCGCTACCCGTACTTCATGCGCCACCGCGCTCGTTAGGTCGCTGCAGACCAAGGATGAGGCCGCGATGCTCGTCGCGAGCCATGCGTGAGTGCCGGACACCAGCATGAGGGAGAGGTGGTTCTATCGCAGATATCTCGTCGCTGTCATCGAACAACCGCACGGGTAGCCCAGCGTCGGTGCGAAAGCGGCGGGGTCCTCTCGAGGATTGGGCTCGATCGGATTGCGGGCGAGCCGCCTAGACCGCTGCTTTGGCGGTGGGCTGGACTTCAACGGACCAAGCGGGCGGACCACGCCGAATCAGCGATCTCGGGCCGCCGTGAGGTGGTTTCTGCGCTCTTGCTCCGCGTCCCTTGGACCCGGCGCCGCGCGAGCTCCCCAGATCCACCGACCCAGCGCCGATGCCCGACGGACCGGCGTTTGCATCCCGATCAGGAAGGCGTCGATCGTGCCGGCGATCACCAGCCGTCGACGGGCACGCGTGACGCCCGTGTAGAGGATTTCGCGGCTCATCAGCCTGCTGGCGTTCGAAGGGAGGACGAGCACTGCGGTGTCGAGCTCGGACGCCTGACTCTTGTGGACGGTCATCGCGAAGCAGGTCTCGTGGGCGCCCAATCGACCGGCTCGGATCCGTCGAATCGACATACCACGCCGTCCGGCCGCCGCCGCGACCGGAAAGAGCACCTCAGCGCTCGCCCCTTGGCCGATGCAAAGCCCAATGTCGCCATTCATGAGACCAAGCTCGTGGTCGTTCGCGGTCACGAGGACCGGGCGGCCCGGCCAAAAGCTCAGGTCGCTCCGCAAGCCCGCATCTGCGCCACTGCGGTGGTCACTTCGAACTCGAGCACCTGAGCGCACGCGAGGCCCCGCGAATCCTCCTGGCACGAAGCCGCCGCCCACGATTCGGGGCACCTTGTCGCAAGCGTCCGCGAGCGCCTCCTGAACGATCGCATTGATTCCGTCCACGCCCAGCGCACCGCTGCGGTGTGGGGTCAGCACGCGAAGCTGGCTGAGCGCCGCGTAGAGGCGCTCGCCCGTCTGCTCGATCACCTCCGGCGAGGCCGTTTCGAGCTCCAGTGCCAAGGCGAGGTTGGCACGCTCGTGCCGCAGCACCGCATCCAGGACCTCCAGCGAGATCCGTGCGCCACTGGGACTCTTGCGATGCGCGTGGATCGTAATCGACTCGTCTGACGCCGTGATGGCCTCCGCAGCTTGCGGCGAGCGAATCGCATTCAGCCGTCCTTCGGAATCTACGGCGTCCGCAGATTCCCGCGCGCCGCCAAGGCAGCGGGCGATCCGCTCGCACGCGCCCGCACTCCCGTCGAAGTCGGCCATCGCAGCCGTGAGGGTGGCCAGAGGCCCGCCGCTCGTGGTTCGTCGTCCCCGCGTGAGATGCACCATGGTGTGGGCAATTACGGGCGCGTCGGGTGCTTCAATGAGCTCATCGGCAAGCAGTCCGCCGGTCGGCGATGCACCTGCCCCGATCAGCTCGCACAGCACGGGATCGTCCCGACGTTGCGCCAAGATGCCCCCGTGCGTCATGCCTTGCCGGAGATCTGCCAAGACGGATCCGGCCGCAACCGAGGGCAGCTGATTGGGGTCCCCGACCAGCACCAGGTGACAGTGGCGAGGAAGGGCGCTCAGCAGCGCCAGCATCAGCTCAAGGTCGACCATGGATGCTTCATCCACCACGACCAGATCCGCGAGCAGCGGATGGCTCGCATCTTGTCGATAGCGCGGCGTGGTTCCGGGGAGCACACCGAGTAAGCGGTGCACCGTGCTTGGAACAAGTGCGTGAATGAAACGGCGCTCGTCGTCTCGCAGCGCGTCGCCGTCGGTACCGGCACGGAGCGACTCCGCGAGACGCACCGCAGCCTTACCGGTAGGCGCGACGACGTGGACGGTGGGCTCTCTTTCGCCGAGCACCGCTTCCATCCCTGTGCCACGAACATGCTGAGCCCCACGAACGCGCTGCGCATGCCACTGTGAGCGAAAACAAATCAGCGCGGCGCGGACCGTGAAGGTCTTGCCTGTGCCCGGCCCGCCGCTCACGATCGTCAGGCGTCGGCGGAGGATCATCAACGCGGCCAGTCGCTGGCGATCCAGGGTCCCGGGTCGACCGATACTTTCCTCGTGGTCCCGCTTGGGGAAGAGGCGATCCAGATCAAAACGGGCCCGCTCGAGATCTGCCAGAGCCTGCCAGCGGGGAGCCGTGGCCATGCTGCGCGCAGCGGATGCCGTGTCCGGATGCGGGCGCTGTGGAGCGTCTGTGCGCGGCTCGCCTCCTTGAGCAGATGACGACGCGGTAACTGGCGTCCCCCCTGCCGTCCCATGGTCGGCTGCGACGGGCGGCGGGGCAGAGGCGAGGACCTCGAGCGCGGCAAGCAGGCGCTGCTGCGTCCGATAAAAGCGATCGGTCATCAGCAGCTCACCATCGTGCACAAAGGGCCGGAAGCGCCCAGTCGACTCGGCGCGCCAGCTCAGCGAGCTGTCACGCGCCTGCGGATCGTCGCCACGCATCGTCCGCGCTCTCGCGGCCGCGTCGGCGGACTCTGGGTACGTCGCTGGGTACGCCGCTGGGTACGCCGCTGGGTACGTAGGTGTCGAGGACTCCAACGGCCCCCGCGTCACCAGAACCAACGACTCGCACGCGCGCACGCGCTCTGACCAAGTGCTCGCATCTGGCCAACTCCCCATATTCGAAGCGTTCGCTTCGCTCTCCCGTGCCAGGCCATCTCGGGGCGCCTGCCCAGGTGTCGACCAAAGGCCGCTACGAGCGGGCGCGTGCTCGGTGGCAAGTGCTTCTAGAACCACTCCCGCATGGCCCTGCCGAGGCGCAGCGTGGGCGAACGCGAGGGCGAGCAAGGTGTCGAGGTCCGTCACACCTGCGTCCATCGCCAGCAAGTCGACGACCTGAACGTCAGCAATCGAAAGCAACCCGGCCCGAAGGAAGGGCATCACACGGCTGGAAAACCCGACGGTCCCCAAGGAAAGCAGGATGTTGGCGTGCGACAGGTCCGATCGAGTCACGCCAACTTGCCCGGTCAACGTCGTCGCGCTTGGGTCTTTGCCCGCAGGCTTTGTGCGAACAGCCGCGGTCGCGTCTGCGTGCTCATGCTGCTCGTCATCGCCCGATTCGGCCAAGTGCCCAAGCAGGCTGAGCTGCTCCCCGCGTCGTTCCTCCCCGGCGCTCATGTGCGTGCCCCTATCCCGCCGTCCATCGCGCGAAAGGTCGTCGACGCAGCGATCCATCGATCAAGTGCCTCAATGCGTGCGCGCGGAGGTCTGTCAACGTAGACACCGGGTGGCGCGTTTAGATCCGCCTGCGGGGAACGAGCGGCACCGGGCATGCCACGGAGAAAGAGGTAGGCAACGCCGCCGATGTGTCGATCGTAGTCGTAGTTCTCAAGGCGGGCGCGGAGGTAGCGGTGCAGCGCAAGGAGGTAGAGGTGGTACTGGAGATCATAGCGATGATCATCCATTGCCGCCTTCAAGGCAGCGCGCTGGTAATGCGCGTACGTCGAACGGGCGAATCGCTCGCCCCTTGATGTAAGCCCGCGCTGCCCCAGCCAGTTGGTCTTGTAGTCGCAGACGAAGAAGCGCCACTCTCCGTCGACACGCACCCGGTAAATCAGGTCGATCTCCCCACAGAGAAAGCCCGCGAGTTCGTCGTGAGCGAGCCTTTGATCGGCACGAGCTTCTCCCACGACAGCGGCCTGGTCGCGTCGACCGGCGACAATCTCGAGCAACTCGGAAAGTTTGGCACCTGGCATTCCTGCACGCCAGTGATCTCCGCCCGCGATACTCAAGTCGAAGGAGAACTCGTCCAGGCGATCCCCAATGGAGAGCTGACGGAGCGACAGGTCACCCGCGTGCGGACCGAGCGGCGTATCAAGGGCTTGGATGATGCCACGGGCGAGCAGCGCCACGTCGTTGATGCGGGCACCGATGCGCGACGCGTGAGCGTGAATGAGTCGCTTCAGCGAGCTTGGATCGAGTTCGGCCGCATCGGAGCGTCCTTGCAGAGAGATGTCGTCCGCCGACGATGTCGGATCGACGAAGATGCCGACGCTGTTGCCGTTTACCTCGGCCTTGGCGCGCAGCGAGACGAAATCGAGATCTTCGAGCACTGCGTGCACCAAGGTGCCAAACTGCGTTCCCGCGCCGGCACGCGAGAGCGTGCATTCCTCGTTGAGCCACGATAGCTCGTGACTCGCTTGTTCAACGGCACGCTCCGAGTGCGGCTCCGCCCCGGCGAGCGCCACGCCCAATCTCATCGTCGCCGTGCGCGTTGAGGCGTCGGGTTCATCGAGAGCGCCATCAAGCGTCGCGTGGGAGGCGTCTCCACTCGCGGCGTCGAATTCCCAAAGGTGAGGTCCAATGCCGAGCTCAGCTAAGACGTCGGGGAGTTGGGACGCATCCCCCTCGAATTCGGATTCCACCGCCGCGAGCCAGTCGAAGTAGTCATCCATCGCGTTGTCCGCGAGCGCCGAGAGGCGCGATAGCTCAGGAGATTCGACATCGAGTGCGGTCTCCGAGCCCTGTCCCTGTTCCTCACCACGCGCTGCCACGCCACGCGAGCGCGAGAGCGTGAGATCGTGGTCAAGGACATCCTCCTCTTCCCGCAGTGCGAAGTCGCCGGGGGCACCTGCCCTGCCCTCGGTCGATGCGAAGCTCCCACCATCGTGATGCGTGGTGCTTGCGACGTCGCCGCGAGGAGCGCCGTCGATGGCATCGGCACTCACGCCGGATGACTCGATGCCGCGAAGCAGCCTGCTGTAGCTCGTGCGCGTCCATGCATCACGAAGCCCAGCCCGATGCCACGGGGATACAACAAGAGGCGTCACGGAGGCCTCGCCTTCAGGCTGCTCTCCCGACTGGCTTCGCCTCGACGACCTGGGGCCCACCAGCGCGCCACGTCGCTGCCTCGCCCATCGCAAACAGGCCGCGAGTCGCTTCAGGTCACGCGCCTCGTAGCTGATGAGCCCATGACCACAGAGCGCTGGTGCGTCGCTCTGTGGTCCTTCCGCTGCATGGCCCAACGGCGCATCGCCACCCTGAGGATCGGGCCGCGGGGGCAAGGCAGGGTGCGGGTGACGGCTCTCAAGCGCGCGCAACAACAACAGCATCGCGCGAGAGCCATGGAGGCGACCACGGCGACGCTGGCTGGCCACGAGGGCGCCCACCAGCCGCGCGCGGGCGCCCCGCGTGGGAGCCTGGATCTGCAGCGCGGAAGCTACGTCCGTGCCGCCCATCAAGATCGCTGCGAGCGGCGAGCGACCGTCGCGCTCGCTCTTGGCGCCG
Organism: uncultured Nannocystaceae bacterium; assembly: GCA_964626165.1. Lineage (GTDB taxonomy): Bacteria > Myxococcota_A > Polyangia > Nannocystales > Nannocystaceae > CAZVEM01. Next base: position 7,373 of record CAZVEM010000130.1, on the reverse strand, counting down.
AAAGGGGCACCAGCACCCGAATCGCCAACAGACACGGCTCGATCCTCGCCGCCTTCATCGACACCATCATCGACGCCAGAATAGCCCCGCGGACAGTCATACACGAAGGTGCACTGACGCGCGCGCGTGAGTGCAACGTACGCAAGTCGCAGACTCTCCTGAAACTCCGCTTGAGCCGCCAGCCTTCGATGGCGCTCGCGCCCGCGGGCGGTTGGCAAGGGACGAAGGTCTGCGTATCGCTTCGGGGGTGACGCCGTGGAGGCGTCGGCGCTGCGATTCCCTGGAAAGTCCGGATCGACATGCTCAGCAAACCCTGGGCGCTTCGCGACAAGATCGGGATCGCGAAACGCGACATATGCGGAGCTCCGCAAGATCCTTGGGAGCCACAAGCTGGGCACGAAGGTGACGGGATACTCAAGACCCTTGCTCTTGTGGATGGTCGTGATCGAGATGGCGTTCTCGTCGGATTCGAGTCGTTGCTCGTCGTCCGCGTCCTCCTGGCTTGGCGCCGCCATCTGATGCTCAAGCCAGCCCAGCAGGCCTTGCAGACTGGCCGCGAGTGAGCGATGCGCACGGTGAAGAAGCTCTCCAAGGTGACGAAGGTTGGTGAGGATTCGCTCTCCGCGCCACTGACCCGCCAGCCTTGGACCCGCTCGCGTCGTGGACATGAGCACTTGCAGCGCAGCCTGTACCCCTCGTCGATCGATGATGCGGGCGCCATCACGAACTGCGGCGGTCCAAGCGAGCCATGCGTCGGCTTCGCGGTTGCCAATGTCACTTGGAGAACTCGTCCGTGCCGCGACGATCGAGACTGCGTCCCACCCTCCCAGCGGCGTCAACGCGAAGGCGCGCGCGCGTGCCTCGTGTTGTGGCTGGCAGAGATAGGACAACCAGCTTCTCAGCCACTGCGCCTCCTCACCATGAAAGACGCTCCCTGCTCGCGGCACCACGGCACGAAGACCGACTCGCCGCAGCGCATCGCCGATCGCGAGTGCCTGTGCGTTGGTCGACACGAGCACCGCGATGTCACCCGCTCGTAGCAAGCGGCCGCGGAGCCACGACCCCCCACTCCGATCCTTTGGCGGACCGTCGTCGGTCCCGGTGCGAGCAGAGGTCGTGGGCGGACCGATGGCGAGTCCGCGCTCAAGGAGCAACGCGATATCCACCGCGACGGCCGACGCGATCGCAGCGTCGGCCTCTGCTCGCGTCATCTGCTCTGCAGGGTTGCCGCGCCCCGACACGAGTCGAGCTTCGACCGCCCGCCAGATGTCCCTCGGCGCGCCGGCCCGCGGCCGTGGCCGACTCGCACGTGCGCCCGGAGCGTTGCGCCGTGCCCAGGTGCGAAGACACTGCCGCCGCCAGGGCGTCGCGCGCGGCTCTGGGCGCAGCGTGTCTCTATCCACCCAGCGCAAGACCAGTGGAGCGACCGGCCGACCGCGGCTACACAACAACTGCAAGTCTTGGGACCTACGCAATGGAGCGTGGACCGCCGGTGCCGTGATGCCGTCGACTTCAAAGACGTTGTCGTCGTCATGAAGCGCGAAGAGGCGATTGACTGCGGCGAGGTAGCGAGCATCGCTTCGATAGTTCGTGACCATGGAGCGTCGTCGCGCACTTGGCGTTGCTTGCTTGGCCACGCCGTAGACGTCGACGTCGGCGCCGCGAAAGCCGTAGATGGCTTGCTTCGGATCTCCGATCAGGATCAGGCGACGGTCGTCCCGATGAAACAGCTTCGAGAACAGCTGCCACTGCACTGCGTCGGTGTCTTGAAACTCATCGATAAGAGCCGCGTGATAGAGGTCCCGAACCTGACGCACAAACATCGAATCGATGCCATGCGTCTCGTCACCTGCCCCACCTACGAATGCAGTTCGCGGCGGGCCGGACGCGGGTGCCATGACGCGCGCATGAACGAGGCTCAGCAGGTCGTCAAAGGACAGCCGTCGCCGCTCACGAGTTCTGCGCGGTAGCTCGCGCCGAACAAACTCGACGAACTCGACCCGCGCGCTCGCAGTCGCGTCGCTTGCCGCACCCACGAGTCGATGAAGCGCGGTGAGCTCCGGGCCGAGCTCACCATCCCGCTCAAGCGCCGCCGGATCCAAGAGCTTCCCCCGAATCGCGCGATACAGCGCGCACTCGCTCCATGCCGCGGCCAACGACGCGCTCGCGCGGGGATCAGGCCGGACTGCGGGTTGTCGCTGCGAGGGCCTCAGTCTCCACTGCGGCGCGGAGTCATCGTCGCCGTCCTTGACTGGCGCGCAGAACTTGCCAGATCGCTCCACAAGTGCATCGAGGTCTGCGAGCAGGGTCTCGAGCGACTTGCGGATCGTGCCGTCCCTCTTGGCGTGAAATGGCCCCTGGACGCCCTCCACGCGTTGGGTCTCACCGAGGCCGAGCAACTCTTGAATGAGGATCGCGCGGCGCTTCGCGAAGCCTTCAAAGTAGTCGACAAGGAACGAGCACCACTCAAGCCCAGGTCCAGTCTCGTGCAGCGAGAACTCGCCACTCTCCGCAGTGCCCGCCGCGGGCTCGATCGTCGACCTTTGCGACGGGATGAGCTCGAGCGACGGATCGCGCCCCGGGCCGCTTGCAAGCTCGAGGAGCGCAGCCTTTCCCATGCCCTGCGCGCGAAGCATGAGGTCCCACTCGGCAGCGTCGCGGCACGACACCGCATTGGCTGCCATCGCGTCACCGACGATCTCTTGCAGAATCGCGTCCTGGCTCTCGCCCACTTCGAGGTTCGGTGTAATGCCCCCCTCAAACCCAAACCGCGTCAAGACATGCTGGCAAAATCCATGAATGGTGAAGATGGCGGCGCGCTCAAACTCCATCAGCGCCGAGGCGAGCCGTTCGACCACCACCAGACGTCGCGCTGGGTCTGCGTAGACATGGTCGATCACGGGATCGCCAGAGTCCAAGGGCGCCTCGTCCCCTCCGCAGGAGAGCCATCGCAGTCCTGCCTCGTGTGCGGCGACGAGCCGTCCGCGAATACGGTCGCGTAGTTCCGCCGTCGCCGCCCGGGTGTAGGTCACGACAAGAATCGAATCGATTCGCAGCCCTTCCTCCGCGAGGAGTCGCAAGACCATGCTCGTAATGCCATAGGTCTTTCCCGTTCCCGCGCTCGCTTCGATGAGGGTGATGCCCATCTCGATCGCGGCGGTCGGGTCGAACTCGGCAATCTCGTCGGCGCGTGTCATGCATCCTCCCCCGTTGGCCGCGGCGGCGCCTTGTGCGACCTCGCGTCGAGGATGGCCGCTTCAGCGCCTGCCTTGGACCTGGCCGCAACACGCTTGGTCTTGCCCCGCGGGGTCTTGGGCGCCGTGGCTTGGTCGTCGATGGCGGCCGCTGCGGCGGCATCGCCTCGGTTCGCGCCGCGATTGCTCTGTCGGGACTCCTTGGCGTGGTCGAGCGCGATCAGGACCGGACGCCAGATCAGCTCAGAGAGGTACGCGAACTCCCGACTAACGGTCTCATCGCGCACTGACAATCCCTCTGCATCGCGAGACACCAGAGTGCGCAAGGGCTGGGTCCCATGATCGGGTGCGGGGGCGGACTCCTGGCCGGACTCCTGGCCAGACTCTTGAACGGGGGCAAATGGTGGATGTTCGGGGAACAACAATCGATGAGCCTGCTCATCGCCCTCGCCGTGGCCACCTCGAGGATCCTGCCAGCGCGCCTGTGCGGCCTGCCGTGCCCGACGGCTCACGTTGGCGTTGCGCTCCTCGGCCCAGCTGCGCTCCAGCGGTTGGAGTGAGTCGCGGTACATGACGTACGCCCACGCGTACGAGGCTTGCAAGGACCACCGCAGCGCTCGCCGCTGCGAGAGCATCGCAAGTTGGGCGAGACTACGAAGAAGCGCGCCCGGGCCGTGTTCCGGGCCGATGGCAACGTCGTCGCCGTGCGTGCCGCCCCACACGGCGACGCCGCCGGGGGACGAAATCGCCGCGTGGAAAGACGCATCGATGTAGCGCCGCGCTTGGGCAAGCGCTGGCAACTGCGAAGGTACCGGCATCGTCATGCGTCGCGCGCCGAGGCCACCGCCCCCGGATTCGGCCTGCAGACCAAGAATGATCGCCTCGTGAGAGCGCACCGGCTGCTGAGTTGCAATCGCGAGCAATCCGAGCCAGGCCGCGAGCAGTGTCCTTGGATCGCTCGATCGGCGCGGCGTGATGATCAGAATCTCCCCCTCGTCGCTCACGGCCTCGACGCGGCCGAAGACACGCACGCCGGTGAGCGAAAGATCGAGGTCGACAACACCACGTGGTCGAGACAGGGTCTCACGATGCTTATCGAGACAGCTTTCGACGTCGGCGAGGATCTCGGCAAATACTGAATCTCCCGCCCGGGCCAGCGGTAGCTGCCCGGCCGCGCGCAGCCTCTGTCGCAACGCATCAGGCGAGGCTAGGGGGGCGCTGAGACGACTGCGCAGGATCAACTCCCGCAGCGCGACGGATTGTCGGCGATCAAGCTCGATTGGAAGGCTCGCGTCCATCTCCCCGTCGAGAAAATCGCCGCTGATCCCCACGCGGTGCTTGAGCAGTTCGCGTGCGGGCGCGATGAGTCGCTCGCTGAGTTCCTGCAAGGTCACGCAACGATCGTCTGCGGCCGCGAGTGGCGTTGATGCCGAATCCTCCTTCACCAGGGCACCGTGATCGCTGTCGCGGTTTGCATCCGACGGCGGTCCGATCCTGCGTGCGGACGGCGTACGCGCCAAGCCCACCGTGGCGGCGGGCTGAAGGCCAGCCAACGCGTCGAGTGGCGGGAGCACAGCCTCCGCGTGCAACCCCATGACGCCTGCACGCGGCGCTCGTGGTGCGTCGAGCCTTTGTGCGATGGCAAGGAACTCGGGATCAAAGTCCGGTGGCGATGTCGGCCGCCGGCCCTTCCTGGTGTCACGCGACTGCGCATCTGGCTGCTGCGCGTCGAGCTGGGCCCCGAAGGCTCGACGGCTAAATGGCGAGAGTGGCGTTCGTCGGATGAGCCGCTCGCGAGCGGGAATCGGAGAGTCTGGGGGGGACGCTGACGCCGCTGCGCGCTGCCGGCTCTGCATTCGGTCAACGGTTTCGCAGAGTTCCTCGATCACAGAAGGTACGGGCAAGTTGGCGTCGGTCAGCGGGTCTCTCCCGCTGTACGTCAAGATCAACTGCTCGCGAGCGGAGTAGAGCGCCTCGAGGAAGAGCTGACGATCCTCGGTGAGTGAGTCGCGATCGCCCAATGCGGGGGCGCTGAGCGTCGCGTCCAAGCTGCTCCGTGGACTCCGACGTGGAAACTTCGACTCATCGAGCCCCAACAGGCACACGACCTGAAACGGCACGCTCCTCATTGGGGCCAGAGCACACATCGTGATGCCGCCGGCGCTGGTACGTGCCGATTCCCTCGACCCTTCAAGCTCCTCTCGAAGCGCGAGGAGTAGTGTCCCCGCATCGAGCGGCAGTTCTGCGCCGGACTCGAAGTAGCGCGACGCCTCCTGCGCGGCGAGCAGGAAGTCGTCACACCGACCGAGCACTTGCGCGACTAGGTGGCTCGATTCCGGTGGAGCGAGGGCGAAACGCGAGAGCACGCTCGCGATCCGAGTCCGCCAGGTCTGCAGGGTCGCAGGCCGCCGTAGCTCGGCGATGGTTTCATGCAATCGACGACAGAGTTCAAGCAGAGCCCCAAGCAGTCGGTGATTCCCCTCGCGCGCAAAACCAGCCGCATTGACACCGTCATCAAGCGCATCTTCGCGCGCGGTGATCGTCGCGCCGCGTGCGAGCGCGATAAGGCCCGCGGACCACGTGTGGGCGTCCTCATCCGTCGGGGGAAGGCGGTCGTCCCGGTCCGCCGATCCAGACATTTGGATCGCAGCGCTGTCCGCAACTCGGCGATCGGGCTCCAGCTGCGCACCGGTGGGGTTCGCTTCGCTCGCGGTGCCGCTCTCCCGGGTCTGGCGACGCTCCCCCGCGTCCCATCCCCAGCGAATCCCAGCCTCCACAAGCCATGCGCTTGCGACCGCGACATCGTCATCATCCAACTCGAAGCGACGCCGAACGTACGCGTTGCCCATCAGATCTTTGACCAACGGCACCGTCAGACGCAGTTGAGTCAACTCCAGCACCCGCAGGACCAGATCCGCAGCCGGGTTCTTGTTGCGCAGGCCAAGGTCGGCGATCTCCACGGGCAGACCTGCGTGGGGCATCGCCAGCAGCTCTCCCGGACTGCCAACGCGCGCCGTGGTCTGGGAAGCCGGTGGCAAGGGGCGAGAGAAGATCGCATCCACCAGCGGAGCGAAGGTGTCGAGATCCGGCGTCATGATGAGGACATCCCGCGGCATCAGCGACGGCGACTGCTCGAAACGGTGAAGAAGTGCCTCGCGCAGCACTTCAACTTGTCGCAGCGGACCCGCGGCATCGAGGATCAAGATTGACGTGTCGCAATCAATTCGAGGCGAATCGCGGTCGCCGTCGGACACTTGGTCGCGAAGATCACCGCCGTACACCTCGCGGACGACTGCGTGCAACAAGGAGAGGCGTCCACGTCGGCCGTCGTCAGCATCATCTTCAGGGGTGTCGTCACGGCCGCCGGGGAAATCGTCGGGGATGTCGAGCGCACCGAGACGTGGGTCCTCCTCACGGACGCCGAGCGCGTCGTCTTCCAGCATGAGCTGGAAGTCCCGCGAAACCCGGGCGCAGCTCGCCAGCAGACCGCGGCTTCGCGCCGCCGAACTGCTCGGAATGTTGCGCGTTGACGTCGCGCTCATCGTAGCTTGAGAGGTTTCGGGATCGCTCCCCTGCCCTTGCCGCGTAACGTGCTGCCGCGCGCCATCCCGAGTTTGCTGCGCGAGCAGCTCAATGCGGTGCAGCGCTGGCGCGTCGGCGATCAAATCGTGAGTCGGGACCCATGCGTAGAGATGCACGGGTCGCACTCGGGCGAGGACGCCGAGTGCATTGAGCCAACTTGGACCGAGCGCCGACACACCAAAGACGTGGAGTGGCGCGTGCTCCGTGCTTGTCAGGAGATGTGGAGGCGCACGGCGCAGCTCATCGATGCGCTCGGCCAGAGTGCTGCGGTCCATCTGAGCGCGGATCTGCTGCCAGAGCACGCGCTGCCAGGACAGATGTGGCGGAAGGTCATGGTGTGCGCCGCTTCGCTGGCGAGCTTGGTCGTGGTCAAGGCCCGACGCCACCGCACCCGCCCAAGTGACGAGCCATTGCGGCCGATAGAGCGCGTAGCGATCGAAGCAACCCGCCACGGCAGCGGCCCAGGCCCATAGATGCGGATCGACGCGAGAGAGCGCGCCCGGCTCTCCCAACGCGTCGAGATCTGGCCCCTGCATGTCTCGCTTGTGAACGTATTGCTCGTGAACTTCGCCAGGCGTCGAGGCGCTGCCGAGCGCT
>CAZVEM010000129.1:13020-15475 GCA_964626165.1 uncultured Nannocystaceae bacterium | reverse complement strand
TGGTGCTGTTGGCCTCCGAAGAGCTCAACAAGACCATGGGTGGCATCAACACCGTGGTGCTTATCACCAGCTCGTACACGATGGCGCTCGCCGTGCGTGCGGCCCAGACCGACGACCAGGCCGGTCTCAAGCGCAATCTGCTCTTGACCCTCGCCTGTGCCGCGATCTTCTTGGTCGTCAAGTACTTCGAGTACACCGCCAAGATCTCGCACGGACTGCTTCCGTGGAGCATGTACGAGCTGCACCAGGGCTACGAGCACCTGCCGTACTACACGCCGATGTTCTTCGGCATCTACTTCACCATGACCGGCCTGCACGGAATCCACGTGCTGGTGGGCATCGGCGTCATCACCTGGATCTACCTGCGGTCGACCCGCAATGAGTTTTCCAGCGAGAACTACGTGGCAGTCGAGAACGTGGGCCTCTACTGGCACATCGTTGACCTCGTCTGGATCTTCCTTTTCCCACTCCTCTACCTGGTGAAGTGAGGGCACTCCGATGAACTACGTCTACCTCAACGGTCAGCCGGTTGAACATCCGCACGAGAACCACCACCACGTCTCGCCGAGCTGGCTCTACGCCGCGGTCTTCGGCGCGCTGTTGGTCCTGACTGCGGTCACTTACGCGGTGTCCTTCGCGGGCCTGGGACCCCTCGGCTTGCCAGTCGCGATGATCGTCGCGGCCATGAAGGCCACCTTGGTGTGCGCCTTCTTCATGCACCTCGCGAGCGAGGACCGGCTTTACGTCTTCGCGTTCCTTTCGTCGCTCGCCTGCGTAGGCTTGTTCTTCACCGTCGTGCTTTTCGATGCGATGAGCGGTACGGCGCTCAACGACGGCACCGAGATCGGAAGCCAGCGCCGCTACGAGGCGCCCAAGGCCCACAAGCTGGTTCACCACGAAGAGGGTGAGCATGGCGCGGAGGGCGAACACGCCGGCGGCGGCGATCATGCAGGTGAGCCCGGCGACGCGAAGGCCAAGGGCAAGAAGGCTCCCAAGGGCAAGAAGGCCGCGGAAGCGGGCCACGACGCCCCGGCGGAGCACTAGGAAGTTCTCCTCGAAGGCGCCGAAACGGGAACAGCCCCGAGTCGGTGCCCGCTGCGGACTCCTCTCGGTCGGCCATTCGGGCATTCGCTCGGGTGGCCGAACGCATTTGGGCGCGGGGCACCTAGGGCTCGGTCTTGGCGTTCGTGCGCCACCTCCAAACCCCGTGCTGGCAAGATCGCAGGGGCCTCGGGTCCTACGTATGTGTTGATGTCGAAGCCCCCTTCCTGACCGCATCGGCTGCACGGGATGCCGATCTCGGCGGCGCGTGCCAAACTCATCCCGCGATGAACTTGATCCAGATCCGCCGACCACGCGACGCCACGACGGCGGCACGCGGGAGCGAGCACGAGCTGGATCCGGGCACGCTCTCAGGCGCGGAGGAGGGCTGCGACAGTCCTCTTGTCGACCAGTTCGCGCGCCCGATTCGCTATCTCCGCGTGTCGGTGACGGACCGCTGTAACCTGCGGTGCACCTACTGCCTCCCGGAAGCCGGGGTCCCTCAGACGCGTCGACGCGATGAGCTGAGCGTCGCACAACTCGTTCGTGTGGTGCGGGCCTTCGCCCAGCGCGGGGTCGAACGTGTGCGGCTCACCGGCGGAGAGCCCCTCGTCCGACCTGGTCTCGTCGAGCTCGTCGAGCAAGTCGCAGCGCTGACGGCGAGCACGGGGCGGCCGCTCGAGATCGCGATGACGACCAATGGCGAGCTGCTTGCCCAACATGCAGCGGCGCTTAAGTCCGCCGGCCTCGGCGAAGTCACCGTCAGTCTCGATAGTCTGCAGCCCGATCGTTTCGCTCGGATCACGCGCCGCGGCGAGCTTGCGCGCGTGCTCGAGGGCATCGCGGCTGCCCGCGACGCGGGGCTGCCGATCAAGCTCAACACGGTTGCCATCCGCGGGTTTAACGACGACGAGATCGGTGCGCTCGCACGCTGGGCCTGGAGCCGCGGCATCACGCCGCGCTTCATCGAGCTCATGCCGATGGCCGCCGGTCAGCTCTATGTACCGGGCGAGCTCATGTCTGCGGCCGAGGTTCGCGAGGCGGTCGCGCGTGATCTGGGTCTGCCATCCGCCGCGCTGGTACCGGACTCGATCGTGCAGAGCTCGCCACGTGGGCCGGCGCGCTACTCGCTCGTGCCCTCTGGACCCTACGCTGGGTCCGTGTTGGGGACGATTGCCGCAATGACCGAGAACTTCTGCGCGAGCTGCAATCGGCTCCGCCTCAGCGCGAGCGGAGCGCTGCATGGCTGTCTGGCGCACGATCAGGCGCACAGCCTGGTCGACGCGCTACGCGGCGACGATGACACTCGGCTGCACGCGGCCCTTGCGAAAGTGCTAGGTAGCAAGGCACTCGGCCATGAATTCGCTGTAGATGGCAGCGGTGGCCCGACCAAAGCGATGATCAGCATCGGCGG
>CAZVEM010000129.1:0-13010 GCA_964626165.1 uncultured Nannocystaceae bacterium | reverse complement strand
GCTCGCCGACCCAACGAACACCCCAGCGGCCCCCGACGCCGCCTCGCCTCCCATCTTTGCTGCGACGCGCGGCGACCAGGCCTGGGAAGCCCCGAAAAGGACTCTGCAGATGTCAGGACTCAAGTCAGCCACGATCGGGATCGCCGTCACACTTGGCCTTGGTGTCGTGCTCGCGGTCGCATCGTCCATCGACTACGAGACCGGCGCGACAGAGGGGGTGCTCGAATACGTCTACGTCGAGCAGGTCGTCGGTCATGAGGCCAAGTACTCCGCGCGCGAGTTTCAGGTTCACGGCAATGTCGTCCATGGAACCCTTGCGATGTCCGCCGATGGCGAACACTACGCCTTTGAGATTGAGCACGGCGGTGCGCGCATGAAGGTGCGCTACTTCGACCACCTCCCCGACACATTTGCCGAGGGCGGTGAGGTCGTCATGACCGGGCGCTTTGCGGCCGACGGTACCTTCGACTCCAAGACGATGAGCGCAAAGTGCCCGTCGAAGTACGAGGAAAAGGACGCCGGTCCTTTGTTGCGAAAGACCTAAGGCCAACGCATGGATCTGTCATCGCTTGGCACGCTCAGCGTGCTCGTTTGCTTCGTCTTGTGCGCAAGCACGCTTGCACTCGCATGGGTTGGCGCGGTCCGTCGCTCCGAGCGCCTCATCGAAGCGTCGATTCAGGGCGTTTACGCGACCGCGGCGATGGCGGCATTCGCATCGGCGCTGATCGTCTACGCGTTTGTCTCGGGCGACTACTCGCTGCAGTACGTCCAGCACACCAGCGATGCGTCGATGCCCCTGTTCTACAAGGTCACGGCCTTCTGGGGCGGTCTGGACGGCAGTTTGCTGTTCTGGGTGCTGCTACTGAGCGTGTTTTCGGCGATTGCCGTGCGCGCGAATGCGAGCCGCCATCGCGACTTGATCCCTTGGGTCGTTGTCATCCTGGCAGGCATCAACCTGTTCTTCATCGCGCTGCTGGTCTTTCTCAAGAACCCATTCGAGCCCTACCTCCTTGAGACACCGATCTCTGGCCGGGGGCTCAATCCGCTGCTGCAGAACGCGTACATGGTGATTCATCCGCCGAGCCTCTACCTCGGCTACGTCTCGCTCGCGGTGCCCTACGCGTTTGGCATGGCGGCGCTGATCACCGGGCAGGTCGACAGCGCGTGGCAGGCAAGCGTGCGCCGCTGGACGCTATTTTCCTGGCTCTTCTTGTCGCTGGGCCTGATTCTGGGCGGCCTATGGGCCTATGAGGAGCTCGGCTGGGGCGGCTACTGGGCGTGGGATCCCGTGGAGAACGCGGGGTTGCTGCCCTGGTTCACGGCGACGGCGTTCTTGCACTCGGTGATCATCCAAGAGCGCCGCGGAATGCTTCGGGTCTGGAATCTGGTCCTGGTCATCTTCTCGTTCTGGCTCTCGATCGTCGGAACCTTCCTCACCCGTTCGGGCGTGGTTCAAAGCGTTCACGCCTTTGGCAACGACCCCGCGCTCGCATGGACCTTCGGCATCTTCCTCGCCATTGTCTTGGTCGCGAGCTTCGCTCTGCTTTTCTCGCGGCTCCGCCTGCTGACCGCGCGCAACGAGCTTGAGAGCCTGCTGAGCCGCGAGTTTGCGTTCCTCGCGAACAACTGGCTGCTCTTGGTGATGGCGCTCTTTGTCCTGGGCGCGACCCTCTATCCAACCGTTTCGGAGTGGGCCGGTCGACGCGTCACCATCGGCCCCCCCTTCTTCGAGCGGGTCATGGTGCCGCTGGGCTTGGCAATTCTGGCGCTGATGGGGATCGGACCCCTGCTGGCCTGGCACAAGACCTCGCCGAAGAGCCTGCAGGAACAGTTTGGTATTCCGCTGATCGCCGGAGGTGTCGGGGCGGTCAGTGCAACGATTTGGCTGTACTTCGCCCCCGGCGAGCCGCTCACGACGATCCCGTGGAAGGTCACTGGCATCAAGTCGCTGCTCTCGATCATCGGCCATTCCGCGGTCATGGGGATCTTGTGCTGGAGCCTCTGCGTCTTTACGGCGGCGACGATCTTTCAAGAGTTCGCCCGCGGTATCCGGGCGATCCGAGCCAATCGTCCCGGTACCCCGGTGACCGAAGCACTGCTGAGGCTCCTGACCCGCGCGCGCCGTCGCTATGGCGGCTACGTCGTCCATCTGGGCATCGTGTTGATGTTCCTGGGCTGGGCGGGCAACAGCTACAAGATTGAGCGCAAGGTCAACCTCCGCCCCGGGGAAGCGGCAGTGCTTGGCGACTACGTGATCCGCCACGGGGGCCTCACTATCGAGGAGGACTGGCAGCGCGAGATGATCACCGCGCAGGTCGATGTCTTGGTCGACTCTGAGGTCTCGCAGCGTGGCGTGAGCAAGGAGGGAGCACGCGTCGCCGTCCTGACGCCCGCGCGCTGGTGGTACTACCAGCTGCCCGAGCAGCCGACGACCGAGGTCTCGCGGCACATGACCGCGCTCGGCGATGTCTACGTTTCGATCCAGAACGTAAATATCGTCACTGGATGGACGCAGTTCCGACTGTTCTACAACCCACTGGTCAACTGGATTTGGGTCGGGGCGATCGTGATGATGTTGGGCGGTCTCTTGTGCCTCGGAACGCGAGGCAAGGAGCAGGGAAATCGTGACGTCTGAGCTCGGGAGTGCACACAGAGAATGGGACGCGTGGCTCCGCGCGATCGTGGCGGCGCTGGGTATCAGCGGTCTGCTGCTGGCGGCGATCTTGCTGACCACCACCGCGACGCTGGGGCCGGCCTCAATTGCCCTCGCAACCGCGCTGGGCGTGCTCTTGGTTGCGTTGCGTTCGCTCTTTGGCGTGGTCCAGGTCCTGGCCGTGCCCGACGCCAAGATCATCGCTGTGGACGGTGAACCACTTGGGTTGGCCAGCTCGGCGCTGCGCGACGAGCATCGACGGGTCTTGCGGGCCATCAATGATCTCGCGTTCGAGCACTCTATGGGCAAGATCGGCGAAGCCGATCATCGGGAACTCTCGACCGCATACCGACTCCGGGCGATCGAGTTGATGCGTGCTCTCGACCGAGACCGGCAGATCTCGCCGGGGCTTGTCCGTCAACTTCAAGAGCGAGGCATCCGTTTGCCCAGCAATCTCGCCGCCACCCAAGCCTCTCCGGAGGGAGGTGCGACGCACAGCGGGCTTGAGGGTGCGACGCAGCCGGAGCCCGCAGTTGCGACGCAGCCGGCCGAGGCAGCCACGCCGTCGGTCGCTTTCCCTGTGGACGGTGAGGAGGCGACGCATGCGTAGCCGCTTTGATCTGTGCACCCTCGTACAAAGAGGCATCGCGAATCGGGCGCGGCTTGGCGCCATCGCCGGCGTGTTCTTTGGCCTGGTCCTGATCCTGAGTGCGAAGCCGGTTCACAGCTTTCCGCCGCCGGGCGCCCCGCCGATGGCCGATCCCTCGCAGATGAGCGGGATCCCGCGCGTCGATCCGGGGCTGGGTGTTGGGAGCGTTTCGGTTCGCTGCCTCTTTGGTGATTTCCAGCATCCCGCGGTCATGGCCACGGTGCTGCTCGATGTGATCGGCAGCGATGACGCGGTCCAAAAGACCCTTGAGGGCACGACCGACGAGCAGGGGCGAGTGACGTTCGACGGACTTTCGGATCATCTCGGTGGTGTGGTTGTGGCTCGCACCGCGCTTGGCGGAGTGGAGCTCAAGTCGCAACCGATGGTCCTCGATGGCAGCGGCGGAACCCGCGTTCTCCTGGTCGCACCCGCGGAGGCCGGTGGGGATCAGGCGCCGCACGGCGACGCCGGCATGCCCGAGCCCGGCAAGCCCTTCGCTGTCAAAGGGCGCACACCGGGAACCTTGCGCGTGGGCACCTTTGATCTCAAAGCCAAGTCGGCGAGCAGCGGTGTCAAAGTGACACTTGAGATCCGCGAACCTGCACCGGATGCGGCGGCGGCAAATCCCGCAAAGGTGCCGCTCTTGCTTGAATCGCGCGCCGCAGAGACCGACGACACCGGCTCGGTGGACTTCGAGAACCTGCTCGATCCCGGCATCCCAGAGGGCGCCCGCATGCGTGTCCGCGCGACCGTACGCGAGGGCGGCGACGAGCTGGTGTCGGACGATTTCACCATGCCCAAAGACACCGCGATTGCGGTGGTGCTCGTAGATGGCCTGCCGCCGGGCGGACTTGCGCGTCCCAACAGTGCCGCACCGAGCGGACCGATCTCGCGTCCGCAGCTTCCGCCGCCGATGGCGACCACCCGCCTCGGCAAGGGAGTCGTTGAGGTGCGGGTCGTCGATCCGCAGAATCGTCCCGTTCCCGGCACGGCGGTGGCGATCGTGATGATGGAGCAGGGTGGGGCCGAGGCCACCGTCAACGGAGTCACGAACGACAAAGGCGTGGCCCTGATCGACAACGTCGACGTCCGGCCTGAGTCGATCTACTTGGCACGCGCGACCTATTCCGACGCGCCCTTCTCCTCGCCGCTCTTTCAGCTCACCGACACCATGGGCGTGAGCGTCAGCCTCCGCGTCTTTCCGACGACCTCAGATCGCACGCGGGTCCGCAGCGCGCTCCAGTGGCGCATCCTGCCGATGGAGAACGACAAGGCGCAGGTCGTCCAATTCTATGAGGTGCTCGTCGATGGCGATGCCGCCTATTGGCCGACCGGCGGCATGCGGATCGACGGCGCGGTCGGCATGCGCAACGTCCAAGTCCATCCCGACGCGAGCCGGATCATCGAACCGGATGGCCTTGCGCCTTGGGTCAAGCTGATCGAGCCGATCCCTCCCGGCGAGGTGATCTCACTCTCGACGGCGTATGTCATGCCGCACGATGGAACACTTGAGCTTGACTGGGTCGCGCCCTTTCCCCTGATCGCGACCGCTGTCGTCCTCGAACCCGGGATGAGCCTCCTGACGGACGCCGCGGGTCCACCCGAGACCGATCCGCATGGCGCCACTTCGGCCGGCGAGCCACTGACGCTGATCCCCATCGAGGCGCGCCAGTACATCGGTGGCCCGTGTGTCGCGCTCGCGGCCGTCGATCCCGCGCGTCGCTGCCCGGCTGCGCTCGAAGGTTTCTCAGGCAGTACCGTGCATGCCGAGATCGGCGGACTTCCTACCCGTCCGACCTGGATGCGTCGTATCGCGCTGGTGGCAGCCGGCATCTTGATCGCGCTGGTCGTGCTGGCGATCGCGATCCTTCCCCGGCCTCGACGCGAGGACGTCTTGCGTGATCGCAAGGAGCATCTCCTCGTCGAGATCACCGATGCGGCGCATCGTGGCGACACCTCTCGCGTCGAGCTTCTCGCGCATGCGCTTGAAACACTGGAGCGCCAGCTGTTGGTGCTCGAAGCGGCCGGGGAGAGTAAGACGTCGTGATCCGATCGCTCGAGCGGATCTCCCCGCGGGTCCTGCCGGTCGAGCTCCGCCAGATCGTGTTTCGCTATGGGGAAGCGCCGGTGCTTCGCGGCGTTGACCTGGAACTGCGTGCCGGAGAAATCGTCGCCCTGCTGGGTCCCAATGGCGCCGGCAAGACGACTGTCATCTCGCTCCTGCTTGGGCTCGAGCAACCCGAGCGGGGTGTTCGAAGCTTCGCAGGGCGTGTCGCCCCGGAGGTGACCATCGACATCCGCGCGGCGATCGCCTGGGTCGGCCATGCACCGCAACTTCAAGAGCGGCTCAGCGCGATGGAGAACTTAGAGCTCAGTGCCAATCTCTCTGCCGCTGCGGGGGCGCGTCGTGTAGGCCCTCGCGAGCTGGCGAGCTGGCTGGAGGTCTTCGGGCTTGACCCATCACTGCGCCGGCCCGTTTCGACCTACTCGCGCGGAATGGCGCAGCGAGTTGCTTTGGCCCGAGCCTTTTCACGCGAGCCAGATTTGCTGGTGCTCGACGAGCCCTTCACGGCGCTCGATGGCAACGGTCGCCAGCGCCTCGGCGAGCAGCTTCGTCTGGCCCGAGAGCAAGGACGCGCGGTGCTGTTCTCGTCCCACGACCACGAGACCGTACTGGCCCTCGCAGATCAGGTGCTTTGGCTCAATGAAGGGGTGGTGGCGCACCGCGTCGAGCGAAGTGTCGGCCCCGAAGAGCTGCGTCGAGTGACCGCTCGATGGATCGGGGTCGAGTCGGTGTAATGTAGGCTGGGCGGCGTTTGGAATCGCGCCGTTGCGACGACGATGACCTGGCTATCGCAAGCGATGATGCTGACGCGGAGTGAGCTACGCCAAGAGCTGCGCGACCTTGAGCTGGTGCTGTCAACGTTGTTTTTTGCGCTGGTCTTGGTCGTGCTGTTTGCTTTGGCCTTCGCTAGCGCTCCTGCCGACCTTCACGCACGGATGGTGCCCGGCGCACTTTGGCTCTCGCTTGCGCTGGTCGGTGCGCTCACGCTCACGCGCCTCTTTGAACGAGAGCAGCGAGCAGACACGCTGCGATACTTGCTCTCGGCGCCGGTCGAACGCATCTCGATCTACACGAGCAAAGTGGTCACGGCGGTCGTGCTCGTCGGCATGGCGGGACTGCTGCTGGTGCCGGGTTTCACGTTTGTGTTCCCTGGCGCCTCGGGCCTCAGCGCGCACCCCTTGCAAGCGTTCTTGGTGCTTGTGCTCGGTGTCGTTGGTTACTGCGCGCTTGGAACGATCTTCGCGGCGGGGATTGCGACCGGTGGCGGTCGCGCGATGTTGCTTACGGTCGCGCTCTATCCTTTGAGTGCTCCGGTGTTGCTCTTCGCCTTTGCGGCGACGCAGCGCGTGAGCGAAGGACATCCCGGCGCGATGCAGACGATGATGCAGCTTGCGGCCACGGACCTGATCTTGCTCGCGGTTGGCGCCTTGCTATTTGAGGTCGTGCTCGTCGGCAGTCCGGCACGCGAGCAAGGTGAGTTGTCGCGAGGACCGGATCCTGCGGCACGACACGTCACCGAGAACGCGGCCGAGGACGGCGAGAAGACTCTCGACAACGTTGCCGGCCAGGATCCTGGAAACGTGAGCTGAGACACAGGTTGGGGCGCCTGCCTCCGTGCATCGTCGTAGACAGCGTCGCGCGGGCGCGTGGGGCCGGCAACGTGACGACGCTGGGCTCGGCCGAGCAAGCGCCGCGTCTCTTCGCCGCACCGGCCCCCACGCATGCGCCGCAGGCCGCACGGCCGAAATTGCGCTAAGGAGGCAGCCGATGGCGGGCGAGCACAGCAGCACACCCAGCGCCGCGATTCGGGGCGCCACTGGTGGGGGCGACGCGATCCGACAGCACGCGCAGGCCCGACTCGAGGATCTTCGGCGACCGACCATGAGTTCCGCGTTGATCCTCATCGTGCTGGCCTTTGTCGTGGCCGGTGCACTGTTTCCTTACTGCGTGAACCGGGTCTTTCTCCACACGCCGATCGAAGCGGAGATGGGGACTGCTCAGAAGATCTTCTACTTCCACGTTCCGCTGGCGTGGATCACGATGCTGTTTGCGGTCGTCAGCGGAGTCGCGGCCGGCATCGAACTGCGATCGGGATCGTGGCGCGCGAGCGAGGTAGCCCGTGCGGCGGCCGAGCTATGCGTCGTCGCGGGGATCTGCGTGCTGACTTCGGGACCGATCTGGGGCGATGCGACCTGGGGCAAGCCCTGGACCTACGACGCGCGACAGATCTCGACCGCGCTGCTGTGGTTGGTCTTTGTCGCCTATCTCCTCTTTCGCGCGTACGGGCCGGCCAATGGCCGCCTGGCCGCAGCGTTGGCGATCTTTGGCGCAGTGAACGTCCCGATCATCTACTACGCCGTGAAGATCTGGCGCACAACGCATCCCAACACGACGGTCGTCGGGCGTCTGCCCGCCGAGATGTGGGCATCCCTGTGGCCATGCCTCATCGCGCTGCTCTGCCTCAGCCTGGGGCTCTTTGGCGTGCGCGTGCGACAGCTTGCCGCCGAGCGCGGCATCTCGGTGATTCGCGAGGCCCGCCTCGCACTCGCGGCGGCGCCGCGCCCTTAGCCGGCGTCCGGCCCGTACCCCGAACGACCGCGCGACTGGACTCCTCGCCTGACAAGACATCCTTTCACGACCTTTGCTTTCAAGCTACGTCCCGATCAAGTCAGAGCTGCTCATGGATGAACTGCGCAACAGTCCGCCGCAAGACGGCGCCGGTGAAGCTCCGGCAACCGGCACCCCGGAGGGGTACACCAAGGTCGAGGGCTATGACCGCAAGACGGTTGAGCTCAAGCGCGAATACGAGGCGCAAGTCGAGCGCAAGGTCGCAAGCGACTACAGCCACATCATTCTCGCCTACGGCGTGATTTGGACCGTGATCGCCGCGTACGGGATTTTTCTGCTGGTACGGGGCGTCAAGCTGCGAAGTGCACTTGCTCAGCTCGCCGCCGCCGACAATCTCCGCCCGCGCAGCTGAGCGCTCGAACGACGATGCCCGCCGCCCACATTCTCTACATTCCAGCGGTGTTGGCGGTTGGATTCGTGCTCGGCTGGCTCGCCGCAACGCGGGTTCGCGAAGTGCAGTCCAAGCTCGACAAGGAGCGCGAGGAAGCCGCTCGCAAACATGAAGCGTCGCCACGGTCATGAGCAACGGACGCAATCAGCAAGCAATCGGTGTATTCGACTCGGGCGTGGGCGGGCTCACCGTGCTGCGTGCCTTGTTGGAGGCACTGCCCAACGAGCGTTTCGTTTACCTCGGTGACACCGCGCGGCTGCCTTATGGAAGCAAGAGTGCGCATACCGTGGTGCGTTACGCCCAGCAGGCGGCGCGTTGCCTGATCGAGCGCGACGTGAAACTGCTGGTCATTGCATGCAACACTGCGACATCGGTCGCGCTTGAGGAGCTTCGAGCGGCCTTTCCGACCACACCGGTCGTCGGCGTCATCGAGCCTGGCGCGATCGCGGCGAGCCAAGCGACCGGGAGCGGAGTCATCGGCGTGATCGCAACCGAGGGCACGGTCGCTCGCGGCGCGTACCATGACGCGATCGTCTCGCTCCGTCCGGGCGCGAAAGTGCTCTCGCGCGCGTGCCCGCTCTTCGTCGCCCTTGCGGAGGAGGGCTGGATCGACGGTGAGCTCCCCTCGCTCGCGGCCCGCGAATACCTCGGCGACTGGTGCGGTCCCCATGCTGCGGAGCGACCCGACGTGTTGGTGCTCGGCTGCACGCATTTTCCTCTGTTGCGCGCAGTGATTGAGCGCGAGCTCGGTCCGGAGGTGCAGATTGTCGACTCCGCCCGCACGACCGCCGAGTTCGTGGCGCGAGCGCTGGCCGAGCATTCGCTTGCAGCCGTCGAGCCGGCGGAGTTGGAGCCACGGACGGCTACCGAGGAGGCGCGCGCCGAGAGTGTGGGTCGCGTGACCTATCTGGCGACCGACGCCCCGGAGCGCTTTGCGAAGGTTGGCAGCATCTTTTTGGGCCAGGCGCTCGCTGCTGCCGACGTCGAGGAGATCGACCTCGGGCCGATGCGTTCCGGAGCGGAGTAGACGTGTGCAAGGGCTGTGATAGCGTTGCCGCGATGCGCCGCCCTCTTCGCGCCACGCTTTCGCTCGTCCTCGCGGCTAGCCTTGGGGTCTTGCCTCTGAGCCTGCCTGCGCCCGCCTTGGCAGAAGATCCGTCGGCCGAGGAGACCGAAGCGCGCAAGATGTACAGCGAGGGCGAGAGCGCCTACCGCCTCGGCCGCTTCGAGGAAGCCGCCGTCAAGTTCGAGCGAGCCTACGAGCTCTCCCACTTGCCCGGCCTGCTCTACAACATCGGCCTCTCGTACAAGCGCAAGTATGACCTGAGCACGGACGTCGCGGACCTTCGCAAGGCCAAGACCGTGTTCGAGAACTATCTGATCGAGCTCGCCCGTGACCCAGAGCTTGGTGATCGCGAGGAGGCGGAGAATCTCGTCGCCGAGACCGACGCGATGATCAAGAAGCACGAGGACGAGGAAGAGGCCGCGCGGGCCGCCGCGGCGGGGAACCGGCCAGCCGGACCGACGGGTCCCGATCCTGGCAAGAAGGACCGTTTGGCGGGCGTGATCATGATGTCGACGGGTGGTGTTCTTGCCCTCGGAGGTGCCGCCTTCGGCGTGGTGATGGCGCTGCGCGGCAACGAGTTCACGCAGGACCTTGAGGACTGCAAGGCAGATCCCAGCTGCAGTGACAGCACCCGCAACACGATTATCGATAACGGTCAGAAGGCCAACCGCCTGGGCCTTGGCATCGCGATCCCGCTGGCAGTGGCCGGTACCGCGGTGCTCGGGGCGGGTGTCGGCGTCTTCATCCGCGGCGACAAGAAGACCAAGGCTTGGCAGAAATCCAAGGTCTCCGTTGCCCCGGCGTTCTCCGGGACCTTCGTGGGCGTGGGCGTCAGCGGCCGCTTCTGATTCGCGGCCCGGCCGCAGCTCGATCGCCTGGCCGGCGTCCGCGTGCGGGACCAGCTGGGTGAGCATCGCGCGAGCATCAGGCGACCCGGCCGGCTGGACCTGAACATGCGCAACGATCTTCGTTGTGTAAGTTCAGGCGCCGGAACCGGTTGAGGCACGGGTGTCTATCTCTCGACTATGGAGATCTCGCAGCGGCCCCATGCATTCCGTAACGAGTCTGCCCCTACGCTGCCCCGAGCCACCTCCAGCGAGTCCGCTCCACGGTGATCCAGCACCGCTTTTGACGTCGCGCAGCATGAACCCCGGCGGCGCGCAAGAGGCCGCAGAGGGGCTCGGCGCACCTTTATACGGGGAGAACAGAGATCCGGCTGGCGCGACGCTCGCTGCACACCGGCCCGGCGTGAGCTGCCCCCCTCTCCAACCGCGAGATCAAGGTCCTGTGGGTGCGGAGCGCTCGCCCTTCATGGTATACGGCGGCTTGTCTCAGCTCTGCATTGCCGCTGACGCGGCGAGGAGATGCCCTCCGGTGAAACGCTCGGTTTTCAGCACCGCAATCTCGTTGTCTCTCGCAGCGATCCCCGCCGTCCTCGTGTTGGCTGCTCCGGCCGTCGCACACGCGGATGAAGGGGCGCTCAAAGGCGTTGTGTCCGACACCAAGTCGGGCGAACCCATTGAGAACGCCGTCGTCATCATTCAGTGCTCCTGCTTGCAGGCGCCGAAAGAGACCACGACGAACGCTCGAGGAATCTACCAATTCAACGAACTGCCGTCGGGCAAGTACACCGTCCAGGTGCTCTACGGGAAGCAGGACATCTCGAAGGTCGTCGACCTTCAGAGAGGTGCGGCCCTTCGCGCAAACTTCGGTATCAACCCCGATTCGCGCGAGAAGCGAACCATCACGGTCAAGAGCCCCGTTCCTACGGGCACCACGTCGGCGACCACCAACGTCGACATGGAGCAGCTCAAGCAGATGCCGACCGGCGGTAACACCAGCCGCGACTTCACGTCGGCCGTCGACCTCGCCCCCACCGCGGTGCGTGACTCGTCGGGTGGCTTCTCGCTCGGCGGTACGACGAGCGCGGAGACCAAGTACACGGTCGAAGGCGCGAGCGTGAACAACCCCTCCTTCGGTACGGTCGGTGCAACAATCGTCCAGGAGTTCATCTCGGACGTCGATATTCTCGAGTCCGGGTACGACGCCGAGTTCGGTGGCGCTGCCGGTGGTCAGGTCCAGGCACGTCGCGTTTCGGGTACCAACAACATCCGCGGTGAGACCCTGGTCCGCGTGACGCCCCGCCTCGCGCAGCCGCGCTTCATCACCCGAACAGACGAGGCGCTGCGCGCGTCGGAGACCCCGGATTTCGGTATCCAGGCCGTCGCCATCGTGAGCGGCCCGATCATCAAGGATCGCCTCTTCTTTACGGTCGGTGTGGCTCCCTCCGGTGGTCGGCGGACGCTCTATCAGCAGTTCTTCAGCCGTCAGGACAAGGACATGTCCGGTGGTTTCGAGGAGTGCCCCTTCGTCAACGGCGACAATGACTGTGCGCCCGGGCAGCAGTACATCCAGACCAAGAAGTTTGCAGAGCAGTCGTTCAAGCTCGGCAACGTCGGGTTTGGCTACGTGTTTGGCCTTGACTGGTCGATTAACCCGCGCCATCGCCTCGGCCTCACGTTCCAGGGTGGGCCCGGCTTTAATCAGCGCTCGTTCCGTCTGCCGTACAGCACGGACCCCAACTCGTTCGGTACCAACCCCGCAAGCGATCCACTGGGCGGCCTCGCTCGCGTGAGTAGCGGTATCGTCAACAACTCCTTCGGTTGGGACGTCGGTTTCCAGAACCTGATCGCGCTCAACTACTTCGGTCGCGTCGCCAAGGACAAGATCGAAATCGACGCCGGTATCAACTACGGCATCTTCAGTGGTACCGAAGGATGGCGCCTGCAGGACGAGAGCCTCCGACGGCTGCCGACCACCCAGCAGCAGGTCGGCAACGGTCGAAACCTCTACGAGTTCCTTGAGCGCGACAACGCCTTGAGCCTCGTGCCCGGCGTCGAAGAAAACTGTAACCGCGCGGACCTCCCCGGTCTCGCGTGTCCGACTCGCGTCTGGCTCTCCGGTGGTATCGGTGAGTACGGCCGCGACCGCACCCACCAGATCGGCGGTCGCGCATCGCTGACGCACTTCGTCTCGCTCAAGAAGGCGGGATCGATGCAGATCAAGTACGGCGGAAACGTCGACTACCAGCAGCGTCGCTTGGTCACGCAGTTCTCAGGCAGCAACAGTTCGGGCTTCTACGACAACTGCCCCTCGGGCCAGTCCGGTGGCGGTGAGTTCTGCTACGACCCCTCGAGCGACGCGTACACCTTCAACACGCAGTCGACGGTCAACAACAACCGCTTCGTCATCGTCGACGCCAACAACCCCGAGAACCAGATCACTCGCGGTTACGGCATTGTCCGCAAGGAGCAGGAAGATCTCCGTGCCCTTGCGACGACGCGCGGCGAGGGTGTTCGCGTCCCCCGCTACGACGAGACCCTGAGCACGACGAACTACGCGTTCTTCGTCCAGGACAAGTGGGCGATCCGCTCCAACTTCTATCTGAACTTCGGTATGCGCTGGGAGCTCCAGGACATGCGCGACCTGTTCGGAAACCAGGCGCTGTTCATCTGGGACAACATCGCCCCCCGCGTCGGCTTCGTGTACGACTGGACG
>CAZVEM010000128.1:0-15486 GCA_964626165.1 uncultured Nannocystaceae bacterium | reverse complement strand
CGACAACCCGTACCCACTCAGGTGCAAGAGCGAGTAGAGCAGCATCGAGCCGTGCCCCGCCGATAACACGAAGCGGTCGCGGTTGATCCAATTGGGATCGCTCGGATCATGAACGAGGAACTCGGTCCACAGCGTCGCCGCCATGCAGGCCGCTCCCATGGGCATGCCCGGATGCCCAGACTTGGCCCGCTCGACGCCGTCCATCGAGAGCGCCTTGATCGCGGCCACCGTGCGCGCGAACCGGTCGTCGTGAAGCGTGGGTCGATCGGTGGGCAAGATCTTGGTTGCCGACATGCGGCGCAACGCCTAGCACGGGTCCTCGAGGGTCGCGCGAGGGCCCGACCGGCTGCGGCGCGGGCCAGGGTAAGCGCCCGCGGAGCGCAATTGCTGAATTCGTGCGCTCTCCGGCGCTTCGCCCTTGGCGAGCCGCCCGCGGCCTCGCAGATGCTGGAGTCCTCACGTGACGCGCGCATCGCGGAGAGATCGACTAGCATCACCCGATGCAGTCGCAGCTCAAGCTCAAGCTCGCCGCGCTCGGAGTGGCAGCTCTGGTCGCCGTCCCCGCATGTGGCGGGATACCGCTCCCCGCCGACAAGTCGAGCTATGCGGGCCACTGGACTGGCGAGAACGTTGACCTGCGGATCTCCCCCGAAGGGCGCGTGAACTATCTGCGTAGCAACGGCTCGAGCAACACCAAGCTCAACGCGCCGCTGCAACGCTTTGATGGCGAGGATTTCGTCGTTGGCGTATGGATGATTACCACCACGTTCGACGTCACGGATCCGCCCCACGAGGTCGAGGGCGTATGGACGATGACCGTCGATGGAACCGTGATGACGCGCGTCGAGCCTTAGCCAGATCTGCGCTCGTTTGCACGCTGACACGCCCCGCCGTCAAGGCTCGCGACCGCGCCGCTTGAGCACTGTCTGTCGGAAACCCGGCCGTCGCGTGGCACCGCGACGGCTTGCCCCAAGCTTGGCTCGTGTTATCTAGCGCGCATGCACATCTGCGTGTTGGGAGCCACCGGGCTCGTGGGCCAGGAACTTTCGCATCTTCTCCCGCTGTATTGGCCGGAGGCGGAGTACTCGTTGTACGCGAGCCGCCCGCGCGAAGTGAGCTTCGCGGGCGCGAATCGTCCGGTCCGCGAGGCGTCAGCGCTGCTTGAGGCGAAGTCGGTCAAAGACGGTCTCGCACTCGTCGCGCTCGACGACGAGCACAGTGCCCGCTACGTGCCCGTGCTCCTTGAGCAAGGCTATCGCGTTGTCGACAAGAGCAACACGTATCGCCAAGATCCTTCGGTGCCGCTCGTCGCCGCAGGCGTCAACGACGAGTTGGTCACCGCACAAACGTCGCTGGTCGCAAACCCAAACTGCACCACCATTCCACTGACGATCGCGCTGCGACCGATCATGGATCGCTATGGTTTGCGCTCGGTCACCGCGAGCACATACCAGGCCATTAGCGGCGCCGGCCAGGGTACGCTTGAGACCTTCGCCGCGGATACTGCCCGCAACGTCGAGGCCGAAGACCTCCTTGGGCTGAGCTTCCCGGCAGGCAACTACGCCGGCAACGTCGTGCCGCACAACGGCAAGACGGACGCCTCGGGCTTCTCTGCCGAAGAGCAGAAGCTGATGAGTGAGAGCCGAAAGATCCTCGCGGCTCCCTCGCTGCACGTGAGTGCCCAATGCTGCCGAGTGCCCGTCGCGGTCGGTCACTACATCAACGTATGGATGGAGCTCGACAAGGACGCGAGCGTGGCTGAACTGGAGGAGCTGCTCCAAAGCGCGCCCGCGCTGGCCCGACACATTCGACTGTTCCCCGGTGCGGCCGGCGATGGGCTGTCATCGCTCGCCACTGCCGGGCATCGTGACGAGGTCCTGGTGGGTCGCATTCGCGCGGACGTCTCGCCAGGCGCGGGCCAGTCGGGTTCCGTGTCCTCGAGCCGCCGCTTTTGCATGACGGTCGTCGCGGACAATCTTCGACTCGGCGCGGCCACCAATGCCGTGCGCGTCGCAACCCGGTGGTTCCCCACCATGTTTGCCGGCTAGCAATCGACGGTGCGACTGCAATCGCGGTCGCGGCGGAGCGAGACCGACCGCCTCCGCGTATCGTCGCGGAGCGGATTTCATGGCATCGCCCACCACAGCCAGCCAACACCCTGCCGACTCGAGCGCGCCCGTCAGCGTGGCGGCTCGTGAGCCTCGTGCGGCAACGCGGCTCGGAGGCCTCGACGCGCTCCGCGGGCTTGCGGTGCTCTTGATGATCGAGCAGCACCTCGGCGTTTGGCTTTGGCGGGGCCCCGCGCCGGGCAAGCACGCGACCGACTATCCCGGACTGTTGCTCTTCAACGGCCTGGGTGGGGCGGCTGCGCCTCTCTTCATCACGCTGGCCGGAGTTGGCGTGACGTTGATGGCAAGCGGTCGGCCGGGGAGTGATGCGCGACTCCTCAAGCGCGGCCTGATCTTGCTCGGATTTGCGTTCCTTCTTTCGCTCTCCACGCCGAGCTGGTTCACGTGGCGTTCTTGGTTCGTGTTGCATTTGATGGCCGCCGGGATGATCTTTGCGCCCGCGCTGCGGCGACTGTCGGATCGGGGCCTCATCGCGCTCGCCGTGATCGTGCTTGGCTGCACCCCGCTGTTGCAGACCTGGCTCGACACCCCGATGCATCTCTCCAATCCGCGGATGGCGGGCTACGTCAAGGAGATGGGCTCGGACATCCTGCCCTTCGCCTCGCTGCGCATCGCGGCGGCCGAAGGCCAGTTTCCGATCTTCCCCTGGTTCGCGTTCTTCCTCACCGGGATGTGGGCGGGACGGCACGCGAATCGAGAAGGCGCTCGCAAGCTCGCCGCGCTTGGCGGAACCTATCTGGGCACTGGTGCCGTACTGGCGCTGTGCTTCTACGTCCTCAAGCTACCCTTCGCTCGCAGCCACCCGCGATACTTCGCGGTCAGCGTGCCCTTCTTCCCCGCATCGCCCGCCTTCGTGCTTTTGCTCGCCGGTGCGATTCTAGTGGTCGTGGCGGCGATGATGCGCAGCTCCAAGGTGCTCGCCGATGACCACCCCATGGTGTGTTTGGGCCGCGTGTCACTCACCTTGCTGCTGCTACACGTCCCCCTGTTCCGGGAGGCGACACGCCCGGTGGGGCTCTGGCAGTCGCTGAGCGCAAGCAACACCCTCGCCATCCTCATTGGCGTCGCCGCCGTATCCGTCGTTGCGGCAGTCTACTGGCGCCGCATCGACTATCGATACGGCGCCGAGTGGCTGATGCGCAAGCTCAGTGACCCGCGCGCGTGAGCGAGATCTTGGTGAGCTCGTCGTCACGCCACAGCTCGATCTGGATCCGGTCTGCCTTGCCGCCCGGGCTCGGTGCCCGCATCTCGCCCTCTTCGAGAGGGGCGTCGAGATCGTCGGCGGCAAGATCGTCGGCGGCAAGATCGCCCGCCGGTTCATCCAGACCCGCGCCGAGCGTGCCTTGCTCTTCATCGAGCATCACGATCAGCCAGTCCGGGAGCGCGACCATGAACTCTTGGGAGACGTCGTCCGAGAGCGTATTGACGCGGGCATCAAGCTCGGCCAGAACGGCGCCACCCCGCACAAATCGGATCGTCGCATTGCCAGGGACCGGCTGAGACGCGAGCGTCCCGGGTTCAAGCCAAAAGCCCTTGTATCCGCTCTCAGAGATGATCCCGCGCAGGACCATCGCCGCGACAAGATCCTCCTGCGGCTCGTAGTCCCAGCTGCTGAGCAGGGCGGCGCGGGCAAAGGTCTTGCGCCACGTCCACCATCCCGCCCAACTCGGCCCGCAGTAGCTCATGTAGTCGTAGGTTGCCGTGGCCGAGATCAGCTTTTGCTGCTCAAGCGCATAGCCTTGAGCCTGGATCTTGCCGGACGCTTCTGGATAGTTGGGATCGGTCCCAGACGAGCCGCCACCCGGGCAGTACACGTGGTTGAGGCCCTGATTGTGGCCGACCTCGTGGGTCACTGTGCTCGGCGTGTGGGAGTTCGCCAGGCTCGAGCCATAGAAGACAGACACGGCCGCGCGTTGATTCGCCGCGTTTTGCGAGCTCGGTGTGACGTAGCCAAGACCGGTCACGCCTCCGCCTGGATTGCAGCCGACCGCGAAGCAGCCGTTGTCGATGAGGCCGTGATAGTAGACCTGTGGCGGCGGACTCTCCTGAGCGCGCTTCTGGCTGACCGCCTGAAGCAACGGCGAGAGATCGGTGACCTGATTGCCGTAGTTCACCGCGCTGGTGGTCGAGATGATCACCTCACTGACCGGGTTCTGCTCGTAGAGCGCTCGCCGAATCAGGTCGATGTTGGCCGCAGAAAGATTGGGCTGCTTGTTCTGACCGTTGTAGGTCCAGTTGAACGGAACGAGGACAACCTCCATCACCGAGGGCTCAGTCTCGACGCCAAGATCTGCGACCCCACTGCTGGGAACCTGCGGGAGCGGATTTGGCAGCGGATCGTCGGCATAGCCCGGATCGGTCTCGTAGAGCGCGACCGAGAACTTCGCACCGGGCTGCATGTCGCCGGCCGGCACAGAGAAGCGGAATGTGCCATCGAGCGTTGCGCCGTTGGGCGCGCCCGAGATCGTCTTGGTGTCCGTCAGCGTTTTGGTCGAGCCGCCAACATCAATGCGAAGGCGCGCCTGGATCGATCGCGACTGCCAGCCGCCGGGCAAGCTCCAATACGCCCGGACGAGCGCAGGTCGATCGCGCACAACTTCCGCGAGGCGGCTCGCAACCGGGACAACCGCTCCGTTGCTGACCACGGGAACCGCGACGCCCTGATTGACCTCGACGCTCGTGATGGTGATGCCACCGCGCGCGATCATCTCGTCGCCATCGCCATCGCCATCACCATCGCCATCGCCATCGCCATCACCGTCGCCATCGCCATCACCGTCGCCGTCGCCATCACCCGTTCCGTCGCCGTCGCCGTCGCCATCGCCATCACCATCACCGTCGCCATCTCCGTCCCCGTCGCCATCTCCGTCGCCATCACCATCGCCATCGCCATCGCCGTCGCCGTCGCCGTCGCCGTCGCCGCCGCCATCGACAATTCCCGCATCGGCGCCCGCATCATCGGGGAGTCCCTCGTAGCAAGCGCTTGCCGCCAGCAAGACCAACAAGCCGAACCAAGATGCCTTTCTTGCGATCTTCATTGGTGATCTACCGCTCCTATCCAGGGGCGAGCATCGTGTCTCCCTATTGGTTTTGCAAGGATAGAGCAGTGTCTTTTTTATTGGTGACGAATCAATTGTAAGCAAAACCGCAGGACAGACCGAAGCGTCGCTCAAACCGGTGTTTGGACCTCGGATTGGACAAGCGCCTGACTCCGCCTTGGACCACGTCGTGCGATCCAGATCACCAGGACAACAGAGACCATCAAGAGTCCGCCGGCGAGCGACCACCAAACGCCGGCAAGCCCCAACTCACCGCGCCACACCAGATATCCCGCCGTCGGGAGGGCAATGACGTAGTAGCCGATGGCATTCGCGTAGGCGGCCGGACGGGAGTCGCCACACGCACGGACCACTCCCCCCGCCACGGCCTGAATGCCATCGAAGACCTGAAAGGCGGCGGCAACGGGAAGTAGGCCGGCAGCGAGTCCAATCACGATGACGTCTGACGTGTACAGGCGAGCGAGTGACTCGCTCGCAACGATGAAGAGCACGCCGCACATTCCCATCACAGACGCGCCGACCACGATGCCGATCCAGCCAGCGCGCTGAGCCGCCTCAGGCTCACCCGCACCAATGAGGTTGCCGACACGTGTCGACGTCCCGATCGAGAGCCCGAACGCGAGCGTGAACGAGAGCGACGCCAAGTTGAGCACGATCGAATGCGCCGCGAGCTCGTCGGGACCCATCCAGCCCACGACGATGCCCGCGATCTGGAATGCCCAGACTTCGAGGCCGTACTGCACGGCAATGGGTGCTCCGAGCATGACGATGGCGAGCAACCCGTCAAACGAGAAGGAATCGCGTGACCATGGCAGCCACGCTCCCTCGTAAAGGCGAAAACGCCATACCCAGGCGGCAAGACCGGCCAGCAGCAGGGCCCGAGTCGCCGCCGTCGCCACACCCGCACCGACGAGGCCAAGCGCCGGGATGCCGACATCGTCCACGCCGAAGATCAGCGCATAGTCCAGGGCCGCATTGGCCACGTTGGCGACCAGCATCACCCAAAGCGCCGGTGCGACCAGCCCACGTCCCTGGAGGTACTGACGAAGCGCAAAGTAGGAAAGAAAGAAGGGCAGCGTGGGGATCTGAGTGCGCACATAGGCGTCGGCGAGTACCGACAGCTCGTGGTCCTGGCCGAGCGCCTCCAGGACGACTTGGGTGTTTGCCCAACACAGCGCGATGGGAACGCTGACGAGGAACGCGACGACGATGCCCCGCTGCAATGCCAGCCCGATTCGCTTGCCGTCGCCCGCACCGGCCGCCTGGCTGACGATGGGATCAATGCCGAGCACGAGACCGATCCCGAGGATCAGCGTGCCCCAGATCCAAATCGACCCCAGCGCCGCAGCGTCGAGCTCGGCCGTGCCGACGCGGCCGAGCATGGCCATGTCGACGAAGCTCATCAGCATCGAGCCGAGCTGCGTGAGTGCAGACGGCACGCCAAGCTCAAGGACCCGGCGTACTTCGACCCGGAAGGTGCTGGGTGCCAGCACCTGGAGTCGGCGGATCTGCAGGCGCGCCATGGGTCCGGGAGCGTAGCCCAGCGCTCTCGCCTGGGCCCGCGGATTTCTCGTCGTCGTGGCGCGTGCGATCAGGAAGGAACACGAAGAAGCTGGCGGCGACGAGCAAGCCGAAGGCAACCGCGTGATTCCAGCGAAGCGACTCACCGAGCCACACGACCGCGAATATCGCGAATACGGCCAGCGTGATGACCTCTTGCAGGGTCTTGAGCTGCGTGACGCTAAAGACCTCATGGCCGAGGCGATTGGCCGGAACTTGAAGGCAGTACTCGAAGAATGCGATCCCCCAACTCGCCAAGATGACCGTGATGAGCGCCGCTTCCTTGTATTTGAGGTGGCCGTACCAGGCGAAGGTCATAAAGACGTTCGCGCTGACCAACATCACAATCGGAAGGGCGTAACGAGCAAGCTGGGGGAGCATCGAGTGCTTCGACTAGCGATGTCGACGCCGGATTGCTAGATCCGCGCGGTGACGCCGCTGCTGTACGCGCTGCTCGAGAGCATGAACGACCTGCGCGCTCGCGGCACGACCGCGCCCGACCGCGCAGGTCGCATCTACGCACCCGACGCTCCAAGACTGGAGCTCGACACGCGCCTCTGTGCCGCGGCCCAAGCTCACGCCGAGGATCTTCGTGATCGCCACTACTTCGCCCACGCGTCGCTCGAAGGCGTGCTCGCGGCTCAGCGCGTGGAGTCGCGGGGTGTACAGTGGCGGCTCGTGGGCGAGCTTCTCAGCGGCGGCATCGCCGGGACGCAAGATGTCCTCGCCGGCTGGGTCGCGAGTCCGGAACACTGCGCCAGCCTGATGGACCACCGCTTCTCGCATATTGGGTTGGGACAGGCTGAGCCGGGCGCCCTGATCGTCGTGGTCCTTGCGGCCCTCGCGTAACCGAGAGGACTCGGGGCCAGACACCTCCTCGCCCGTGGGTTTGCGGCCCTGCGCCCCGCCACACCCGCCAGAGAACAATTTCGTGGCGAGTGCAACTTTCGGCCGGGCTGGTCCGAAAGAGCCGGCGGACTCCCGCCATGCCCAACTCACCCGATCCCAAGTCCTCCTCGCCCTCCCACGCGCATTTCCCCACGGCCACCTCCGCCATCACCTGGTGCGGCGCGGTGATGCAGCTTGCGGGCTATCTGCATGACGGCAAGCCGATGCGGCTCGCGGTTTGGAGCGATGGTTCGCATCAACTCTTGCGCATCGCGGTCGTGGAGGGCCACGGGGGCGTTGTGCTACGCGAGCTGTTAGCGCAGCTTCGCGCGGAGCTTCCGCGCGAGAAGCTGCCGACCCGACTCAAGATTCGTCCCACGGATGCGGCCTGCTTTCACGACGAGAAGGATGCCGTCGTGGAGCATGTGCACGACGCGACGCTCAACATGCTCATCAGCATGGAAGAGCTCCACGGCAGGATCCCCTACAGCCTACCGATCTATCGCGGTGTCGGGCCGACCAAGAGCCGTGCCAAGACGACGGCCGCTCCCGCGGCGCAAGGCTGCCCCTAAGGCCACGGCCGTGATGATCACGACCGACAATCGCGTCCACCCCAGCGCGTCGAGGCCAACGACCGACCCGCCATGCATGATCAGATCGAGCACCAGGCCGCCCAATAAGATCATGCTCGCGATGACCGTCCCCGTCACGAACGGAGTGGAGCGCGCGACCAGATAGATCGCGACGGACGTCACGGCCCACGCGATCAGGAGAATGGTCGAGCCGTGGCTTCTGGGGGACAGCGCTCCTTCGCCGGCGAGCAGGCCGAGCGTCACGAGGCACGCGATCGCGGTCGGCAGCGCGGCCGCTACGCTGCACAGGCCCTCGAAATACCACTGCGAGGCATCGTGGCGCGGAGGAACGCGTCGATCTCCGTGAGCGAGGAGCGAGAGCCCACTCCCGGCCAAGAGCGTCAACGACCCTCCAATGAGCAGCCAAAGCGCGATCGTCGGTCCCGGCAGCACCGTACCAAAGTGCAGTGTCCCTGCCGCGAGCACGAGCGCGAGTCCCCTCGACATGGGCTCGTGGGTCCGCGTCATGCTGGCGAGCGCTGTCGCACCTGATTCTCGGTTCGCGCGCGGCGGCGCAGCATTAGCATTCGGCCCTACGGGCGAGATCTCCAACACAATGGGGGCGTAACACCAACGAAGGTCGCGTCGCGACAACGTCGCAACACGCTCGGCCTCGACGCACACCTGGGTGCTTCGAAGGGTCCCCGCCCCACCCCCGGGAGATGTCGTCGTCGTACGTTGGAGATCGATCCGCCGAATCTTGACCCCGTGCCGTGCCGCGTACGCACGTGCATCCGTCAGGTGCATCGCCAAGTGCCAGGCGTTCGCGGTGGCGGCTGGCGACGCCAAGACTCCGTCCGCCCGCGGCGTGTCATGAGACACCGGCACGACGCCATCGTCAGGAGCGCGACGATAGGAGCGTGTCGTCGGAGCGAACGCTTGTTCCGGCGCTTGGAACCAGTCGCGCTCAATTGCATCGCGGTCGCCCCCGTAGTGCGTCACCGCACCCGCATCGAGGCTCGGCACCAAGGTCGCGAGCAGGATGCCACTGAGGATCGTCGGCAGCGCGAGCACCAAGAGGATCCAGCCAAGGGTGCGATGACCAAGTCGCAGGGGCCGGGCCGCGAGCTGCGTGAGACGCTCTTTGAAGTTGAGCTTGGCGATCCGCCGAAATGAGATCCCTGATGCTGCAAGCGCCAACCAAGCGACGCTCAACGCGGCAAGCAGGCGACCACCGAGCTGTGCATCGGGGAGCAATAGATGGGTGTGCAGCTCGGCAACCGTCGAAAGCGACGACCGCGTCGGACCGAGTACGCGAGCTTCCGTCGGCTCCAGGCCGACCTGAGTCTCACGCTCGGAGGTCGCGAAGTAGACATCGATGAAGGGACGTTGCGGTGTCGGCAACCAAATCGAAGCAGACTCAAGCGCCGGGTCGTCAAGCACCGAGGATGAGGCGAGAACCAGATCCTCCGATCGGGGCGCGAGCAGAGGTTGATCGATATCGGAGGGCTCTGACATGACCGACTGCAATGCCACCTGCGAACCCGGCACCACGCGCAGCGCAGGCGTCAGCCAGACAGCCGCGGCCTCGTCTGCCATCGCGACCGTCCCCGTGAACACCACGACGAAGAGCCACAGGCCAAGTGTCGCCGCGACGCCGTTGTGGACCTCGCGTGCAATGCGTTGTTGCTGCGCGCGAGGGCTCGCCTGCGGCGGAGGATACGTGGCAGCCTCCTCCCCCTCGCGCGAAGGCGATGGAGACGTCGCCTTGCCATCAACGAGGCGAGCGGCGAGCACAGGTCCGACGTAGAGGGCGACGCCTCCGAGCAGGGGCGAGGCCAGCCAGAGCGCCAGGGTGCTGGTCGCGGGCGCGAAGGGGACGACCATCAGCCATAGCCACGCAAGCAAGACGGTGACGGCGGTCGCCGCAACGCACGCCACGGCGCTGCGCAACAGCCGTCGCCGGCGCTCAAGGCTCCGCAGCGCTGCTTGGGATGTCTCTTGCGACTCCATGTCACCGATCTGGGCTCACAGCGACCGAAGTCTCAGCGCGGAGCTGAGTCGATCCCCGCAGCGACGTCCCTCGCATCGCCCGACTCGGGGTCTCGGCGAGCTTCATCCCTCCGCGCAGGCAGATGCGGGCGGGCAAGTGCGGAGAAAGCTGTGTCAGGATGACCTTCGATCCACGTGGCATCGAGCGGACCTCCCCCAATGCTGGCCTCAAGCGACGAGTACCAGTGCACAACGTGGGTATCACGGGAGAGCCAGCCGGAGAGTGCCGCCTCGGATCCGGCGCGGAAATATTGAAGCGATAGCACCGGCCCCAGCGGATAGAAGTACTCCGCGGGATACACGGTCATCGTGGCGCTGGTCGTATTGCGCGTGATCTCCTGCATGAGGTGCGTGCCGAGTCGGAATCGAACCGCACGTTCGGCTTCGGGCAGTTCGCCGATGCGAGTGATGCATGCCGCCAGCGTCGGGTTGCCGACACACGCACCAATCACGGCGTTGTTCACGGCAAGTTCTTGGGTCGGCGCATCGACGACGCGATGGAGCGCCACGCCGCCCGGGATGCGAGCACAAGCCTCGCGCACCAGGCCACGTATCCCCAATGAGAGCTTGCGACCAAGCGCGACGACGGCGGAAGGTCGCTTCGAACGATAGGGATGGAGGACAGGCTCGACTCCACAAAAGCCCGCCTGTTGTCGGAGCGGCGCAAGATCGCGGATGGTGATCGTATCGGTATCGAGATACACCCCGCCGTGGCGGTAGAGATAGGCGAGACGTAGCAGATTCGCCCGCGACGCCGGCGACTTGAGCGTCTCAAACTGACGACGGACCGCACCGCTTGGGTCGCAGTCAAGATCGAAGTCGGCAGCGCTCGCAGCCTGAAGACGAACGCCCGGGAGCTCGGCGACGTCAGCGACGCCGGCGCTGCGCGGCGTGAGACCTTCGTGCAACAGCACGATCTCGTCGGGTTGACAGTGCAGCCACGCCGAGCGAATCGCGATCACGGCGGTGGTCGGCAGCGCCTCGCCGATCCAGATAAAGACCAGTCGGTTCGGGATCTTCGCCGCATTGAACGCGGCGCTGCTTTCCGCGACAGGCTCGGTACTCATGAAGTCGCCTCCTCTTTGGTCGCGCGCTCCTCAAGACCAGGCCGGCGTCGCAAATCGCGAAATCTCAGCCAGTCGATCGCGAATACCCAGTCGGCCCGCGACACCAGGCCCGTCAGGCTGCCCAATGCAGCCCAACCGAGTACGACAATGGCGGCCTCGATTCCGAGCATGAGCGCGGGATGGAGCGTCAGCGTGAATTTGACCGCAGTGGCGAGGAGTGCCGGAACGCCGGCCACCGCAAGTACCTTGAGCCAATCTCGAAGCGGGAAAGTCTGCCGCAATGAGAGCTTCGACGCCCAGGCAATGCACTGGTTGTAGTAGAGGAGCGTCGGGCCAAAGGCGACGGCGGTTCCGATCGCGGGTCCGTAGATTGCGCCTTCCGGCCAGGTCTGCAGCAGGATTAGCGTCAGCGGAACGCTGATGCAGATGTTGGTCACGAGCGTCATCGCGGATGCACGCATGACGTAGTCGGGGCGGCCGGCGGCGAGCATCACCGCTCCGTACTGCGCCACCCGACCGAGCACCAAGACGTTGTACGCACGAAAGACCCCGCCCGCGCCGCGATACTCCTCGCCGAAGGCGACCGTCATGAACTCCTCTGCGCTCACGATGAAGACCAACCCGGCCGGCACCGCGAGGAGGCTGAGCTTGCGGATCGTGCCGCGCCAAAGCTCCATGACCTCCTCGCTCTTGCCCTCGCGGTAGAGCGTTGAGAATCGGCCCAGGTACACGGCGCCCGTGGCCGAAGCCAAGTTGGTGATGAAGGGAAGTTGGTAGGCGCCAGCCTGGTAGATTGCGAGCGCCTCAATCGGAAACAGCGCGATGACCAGCCAACGATCGAGCTGCTGGTTGACCTTGTTGGTGATCTGCGTGACGCCGAGTGGACCGCAGTAACGGATGATCTCGCGTACGGTGGGCACAGACGCTGGCAGCCCACGTCCTCCATAGACACGTGAGAGCATCAGGCCCACGACCACGCATTGCAGCGCACCAGCGCAGGTCAGGCCAAACGCAACGCCGCCGACCCCCCAGCCCAGCGCCGCGGGGATGAGCACGCCACTGGTGAAGAAGATCGAGCGAGTGACGGCAATCAGCGCGGCCCGGCGAGGCTGGCCCTCCGAGATCATGGCGTTGGGGACCATGCGCGTCGGCAGATCGAGAAGCGCGTAGACGCCCAGCAAGGGCAAGTGAGTCAGCACGCGCCAGTTGCTATCCGCCGCGATCGCGTGGCCCAGCATGCCCGCTATGGGTTCGTAGAGCAGACCCACGCCCACCATCACGCCACACAAGAGCGCACCCGAGCCGAGCATCACGCCGGCGAGTCGCGCGATGACGCCGCGGCGATCCTCGGGGCTCCTCCCCGCGGTGAAGTAGAGGACGGCGTCGGGCACGCCCGCACCGAGCACCACGGCAAAGGTTTCGTAGATCAGCAACAGCGCCGCGAACGCACCGACCTCGGCCTTGCCGAGCAGTCGAACGATGAGCAGCGGAGACAGGACCTCCGCGAGCTTGGCGAGCATGCTGCCAAGCACCAGCGCTCCCGCCTGGCTGGCCTCGTTACCAGCCGCCGGCTGCGACGCATCCGGCGAAGAACGAGGAGTGGCGCTGGATGAAGACACGGATCGGGGCCGGGTGCACTCCGGCTATTCGGGCTTGCGCACAAGCACAACTTGGCCCTGCACCCAGGGCTCAAGCCGGACGACGCGCGGGAACTTATCGAGCGTCGCTCGATACTCGTCACGCTGCGCGTCGTGAAGCACCATCAGGCCACCTGGGCGGAGGAGCGAGTAGGCCTGCTCCATGCAGAAGTTTCGGGCACGCCCGTCGACCAAGGCAAAATCGAACTCGGTGCCGAGCGAGGCCGGCTTGTGGATGTAGTCATGGAAGTAGCTGGGATCCGCCTCGCACTTTAACCACCACTGCGAGATGATCTGACCGCGCTGCTTGTCCGAGCGTGGTGGATCAGGCTCGGGCTCAGTCGGCTCGGCGAGGTAGAGCTCAAGGCGAGGATCGAGGACGCGCGCCTTGACGCGCTCGTACCAAAGCGGGTTGTGCTCCATGGAGACGTAGCGCTCGACGAAGGGACCGCGCTCGAGCAGGTCACGGGTGCTGCCGCCCGATCCCCACTCCACGACGCGCTTGGGCGCAATGGCCTCGAAGGCCGCGTGCATCGCCACACGCTCGCTGGGGTGCATGTGGACCGGCAACGTCGACGGATCGACCGTCGCGCCCATGTTGAGCCCAAAAACGCGCGCGAGTCCTTGCATCGCTGCCATTGTCCGTAGCTAGCAGCGTGCCCGGGGCGGGTCAATGGCAGGCGCTGCACGCGCCCGCGACGACCCGCTGCACGTGTTGTGGCGGGTCGAATCAGCCACCACGCAGGATCACGTGCTCGTAATCCATGACGCCGTTGAGGTTCCAGAACTCAAGACGCATCGTCGTGTCGGTCAGCTCGACCAATACAAAGCCAGGATTATCTCCATCGGAGAACAGCACGGGGTTGTCATCGCGCGCCGGCAGCCCATCACGCTTGGCTCCCGCACCAGAGACAACGAAGTGGGTGCCGCAGACGGGCAAGAAGACCTGCCGGGAGTGGTCGTGGCCGCAGAAGTAGACGTCGAGCTTGCCGCAGACGGAGTCGTCGAAGAACTCCTTCATCTTCACGCCGTTGGCGACGACATCGCCGGGGATCCAGCCAAGACCCTCATAGTTGCCGGCGTTGCCGTGGTCACCATCTGAGATGTAGGGGTAGTGGCCAAAGCCGATCTTCCACTTCGCCTGGCTTGAGGCGATGCCCGCGTCCAGCCACGCCCGCTGCTCGTCGTACTCGTGGTCCCATAGGATGCGATACGTGTCGATCTCAAAGAACTCGGCCCGATTCTGGTAGCCCGCCTGAAAGGTGTACCACTTCGCCGGGAGCGTCCACTTGTCGCTTGAGAGCGTGTAGGCGATCTCGTAGTCGACCTTGCTCCAATCGGGGATCGTGATGCCGTAATCGTGATTGCCCATCGAGACCATGAACGGAAAGTCGAGATCCGCATAGGGTGCTTCGAACTTGTCGATGAACTGCGAGTCCTCGGCCGAGTTCACGCCCGAGTCGTAGAAGTTGTCGCCAAGATAGATCGCGAAGGCGCAGCCGCCCTTGCTGCCACACACCTGCTCCATCACGCCGGCGACCTGATACTGCTCGTCGTTGCCCTCGCCTGCGTCGCCGAGCGCGACGAAGCGCAATACGGCGGGCGTATCCCCGTCGCCATCGCCGTCGCCGTCGCCGTCGCCGTCGCCATCTCCGTCTCCATCTCCGTCTCCATCGCCATCACCATCGCCATCGCCGTCTCCGTCCCCATCGCCATCGCCATCGCCGTCGCCGTCGCCGACCGTGTCAGGTCCACTGTCGCCGCTACTCGATGCGCCGCCGGCATCCGCTCCGCCATCACTGCCGCCTTGGCACGCCGAGACTGTCAACAAGAGCGTGGCGAGTAGGACGCCGAGCGCGCGGCCAGATCGAGCACGGAGGCGCAATTGCATGTCCAACGAGACGTTCACCGGGCTAGGGTAACCAACTGCCCGCGTCGTGGAGAAACGTTTCAGTCACGCCGCAGAAACCAGCGCGCAGCTTTGTTCCGGCGAAGATCCCAGTCAAGCCAAGCCCCCGACCTTGGGGGCGATGACGCGGCCACGACCCTCAACCCACGCGCGGAAACCAGCGCTCACGCTCGAGTTCAACGGCGCGCACAACGATCGTCAGGAGCGACTCGCGCGGTTCGTCCTCGGGCCCGACCGGACCGCCCCCTCGGACTCCGTCCGGCGTGTTGGACTGCAGTCGCTCCACAAGGGCGACGAGCTCTCGTCGCATTCTTGGATCCCAGAACTTGCGCAGGTGCTCTGCTATCCCGCGCGCAGCCTCGTCACGTTGGCGTTCATAGTCGCGCGCCTGCGTCGCTTGAGGCTCCTGCTCGACACGTGGGTCCCAGAAGTACTCGGCCACCGAATTGGCGAGCTTGACGATGCGCTCGGGCTCCATGGATGTTTGTTCCGCTCCGTACTTGGGTGGGATGGCGGGCTGTGCGGTCTATTCGGCCGCAGGATGCGGCAGAAGCTCGCGTTGTTGCTGGTCCATCGCTTCAAACTCGTCCTGCCAACTTGAACGCCCACGCGC
>CAZVEM010000127.1:0-15495 GCA_964626165.1 uncultured Nannocystaceae bacterium | reverse complement strand
GAGCCGACCAACCACCTCGATCTGGAGTCGAGTCGCGCACTGACAGAGTCCCTGCAGATGGACCAGGGCACGCTGATCTTCGTGACGCACGACCAGTGCATGCTCGAAGAGGTCGCCACCTGCGTCCTTGAGCTCAAGGGCAACGGTGGCTACGACTTCTTCCCCGGCAGCTACGAGGACTTCCTCCTCAAGACCGGCAAGTTGTCCGCGTAGGGGAGGACCCGTGATGCAGGCTGGTCGCTGCCGCCGTGTGGCAGCGACCCTCGTGCTTGCTACTGCCAGGTGATGACAACGCACCAGTTCTGCAGCGTGCCGTTGTCGCCGGCCGCGAGGTCGTCCACAACCAAGGTCCAGTTGCCGTTCATCGCGCCACTGTCGTAGACGCTCAGCGAGTTGTTGGGTGTGTACGACGGGGGGCTCAAGATCGCGGTGCCGGCGGCGCACTGGTTCTCCACCGCAGAGACGCCCTCATCCGACAGGGTGGCATTGATGTTGTCGCCCGAGCAGCCAAACGAAGTGTTCGGTACGCCCGGTCGATCGATGATCACGCGGTTGGTGCCGTTGTGCTGCAGCGTGAAGCGCAAGTCGCCAACCCAGGTATGCAGCGCTTGGATGGTCACGTCGACATCCGAGATCGTTCCGGTATCCGGGATCGACAGGGTGCTGGTGTGACCTGTGGTGGTGATGCTGAGGTTAGGCGAGGCGCAGACCGTCAGCGGATTGGGCGTGGTGATGCACTGACTGACGTTAAACCCGCAGGTGCCGTTGCAGCTCAGCGTCCCACCGCCCGGGTAGCCAACAGCGGCGCACGACATGCCGTTGAGGTTGGTGCCGTCGCACTCCTCACCAGGGTTGATGTTGCCGTCGCCGCACTCGTAGCAGCTGCTGGTGTCGTACTGGCAGTTGTTGGGGCTAAAGCACTTCAGCGCGCCACCATCAAAGCCCTCGGTCACGCAGGTCTTGCCGCCGAGCTGATTGGTCGAGCAGTTCTGACCCTGGTTGCCACAGTCACACTGGTCCATGCCGTTGATGACGCCGTCACCGCACGTGTTGTTGGTGCACTGCGAGGTGTTGTACTGGCAGCTCCCGCTGCAGCTCAGCGTGCCACCACCGATGAAGCCAAGGCTCTGACAGGTCCCTCCGCCAAGGTTGTTGCCGTCGCACTGCTCAGCACCTTCGACGAGTCCGTCGCCACAGTCGGTGCAGCCGCTGGTGTCGTAGCCGTTGCAGTTGGCGTTGCAGGCCAGCGTGCCACCATCAAATCCCATGTTGATGCTGCTACAGGTCGCGCCACCCAGAACATTGGGATCGCAGACCTCGTCGCCGCTGATCACACCATCGCCGCAAAGCTTGCAGTTGGTGGAGTCTGCGGCGCACTGCGCGTCACATGAGAGGCTGCCCGAGTTAAAGGGTTGGCCGTTCATCGCGGTGAAGTCAGCACAGGTCAGATCGCCAAAGTCCGCTCCGTCGCACTCCTCTTGTCCCTGCTGGACTGCGTCGCCGCACTCGTAGCAGCTCGCCGTCTCAAACGCGCATCCAGAAGTGCAATCGAGCAGACCGCCATCAAAGCCCAGTGACTCACAGGTCGCACCGTTGAGCTCTGCTTTGTCCAGCAGCGGACCCGCCGGCTCGCAGGACTCAGGGTCGGTCACGACGCCATCGCCACAGCCACTGCACATCGCAAAGTCGAGGGTGCAGTTCGCGTTACAACCGAGCTGCTCGTTCGCGCCACCAAGATTGAGGTCCGCACAGGTCTGGCCCTTGACGTCGGAGCCATCGCACTCCTCGTTGGCGTCGGCGACACCGTCGCCACACGACGTACAGTTCGAGGTGTCGAGTGTGCACGATGCCGTGCACGACAGACCACCACCGCCAAAGCCCTCGCTCCGGCAGGTCGCTCCCCCGAGCTCGCCGGTATCGCAGGCCTCGCCGGCCTCGATGACACCATTGCCGCATTCAGGCTCGCCGTCGCCATCGCCGTCGCCGTCGCCATCGCCGTCACCGTCACCGTCGCCGTCGCCGTCGCCGTCGCCGTCACCGTCACCATCACCGTCACCGTCACCATCGCCGTCACCATCGCCATCGCCATCGCCATCGCCGTCACCAGCTGCGTCGTTCCCCGACGGAATCGGACCTGCACCGGAAGCACAGGCGGAGACGAGCGCGGTCAGACAGAGCAGCGTAAGGACAGCGTTGCGGCGCATGGGACACCGTACCAGCGGATGCCGAGGATTCGGGTGACCTGCGCCGATTGGGCCGCAATGTCGGCAAGGTGCGGCTAGAGCCCCCCCAAGACGTCTTCAGGGAACGCTCAGCTGGCCCCGAGCTCGTGTTGACCGAAAGGATTCGGGAGGCGTACGCAATCAAACCACCCGAACTCTGGCCCCAATGTCGCATTCGAAGCGGGATGCGCCTCCCGGCGTCTCTCTTGGCGTCTGCGACTCGGAGCGCCTCCGAACTCGGGGCGCGGCTATGGCAGAGATCAAGTGGCGCAAAGCGAGTGGAGCGGACCCTAACGATCGCGCTCTGCCGCGACGGCCCCTCGGGGAATGACCGGGCGCTTTCGCGCCGGCCGTGTTTTGCGGACAACCAGCTAGCTCCATCGCTTGAGCAGGGACTTGAGCGCTGGGTTCTCCGATCCGTAGCTCACCATCCGCACGTCGAGTGGATGCTCGCGGACAAGGTCGAGCGCCCGCGAGAGTGCATCGACGATCCAAACAAACTCATTGCCAAACACGCCGCCGCCGACCAAGGTGAGCAACACCGTCGCATTTCCGGTCTGCCTTGCGTTCTCCGCGGCCGCGAGCAGCGTTGCTTCGTAGGTTGCCTCCAAGACGATTCTTGCGAGGGGCTCCCACAGATGGGGTGCGACCCGGTTGTACGCGACCGGCATTGCCGAGCAGTAAGCTTGGGTGACGGCATGGTGCGCGGAGTCAGCAGTTACACCCACGTTCCACTGCACTCCGATGTGGAGGTCGCTGCGAAGCGCGTCAATCTCCGAAGCGTCTGCACACTTGAGCCAAGTCGAGATCAGCGCGAGCTGCTCGGCGGTCGCGAGCGCGTAACCGTTCTTCATCCGCCATAGCCGCTGGCCGGCGACATCAAGCTGGGCGGCGAGGCGGTTGTGGAGGGCGAGCGAGCAATCAATCTGACGCTCAGACGACTGGCCGAGACGAGTACCGGGTGCTTGAACGTTGCCCGCAACCCAGGGATTGCTCCCAACCTCATCGCGCTCGGTCGCGGACGTCCCTGCGACCTCAGAGGAACCTTGCGGTGGCAG
Source organism: uncultured Nannocystaceae bacterium (assembly GCA_964626165.1). Classification (GTDB taxonomy): domain Bacteria; phylum Myxococcota_A; class Polyangia; order Nannocystales; family Nannocystaceae; genus CAZVEM01. Next base: position 12,215 of record CAZVEM010000127.1, on the reverse strand, counting down.
ATTAGAGGACGCGATGGCTTGCTCAATGGCGTCGACGTCGACAAGGGAGTTGCGAAGCAGCGTGCCCGCGGCGCAGCTCATCGCGCAGGCAGGACCTTGCGTGGGATCCCCCGAGTAGATCGTCACGCCGTCCTCCGGCGCGGCTTCGGGGCTGACCATCTCCAGCAGGTTGAACTGTGACGCCGCCTGAAACAGCGCGCCGTCATGACCCGGATCACGGTGAAGCGCTCGAACGTCCCCGACAACTTCTCGAAACGAGAGCCGAGATTCCGCTGCGGCGGGAAGCGACCTGGCGCGGAGCTGCGCGAGGGAGACGACCTCAAGACGGCCGCAGCGAAATCGCCGACCGTTGGCCCGGGAGTGCAGCCACTCGCCATCCGGCGAGAGTTCCACTTGGGCTTGCACCTGCTGCGCCGCGCCCAACCCGGTGGGCTCACGAAAGCCGAAGAGCTGCTCAAACCAGGTCGACGTCATGGCTCAGTTGATTGGCGATACGGCGCGACAGCTGCACGCGCGGCGACTCAATCCTCGAGTGAGTCGATCTGCTTCTTGACGTCCTTGGGCACCTTGAGGTTGACCTTGATGCCCTCTTGCTGGACGAACTTTCGGATCGTGAGTTCGTCGATACCGAGCACGCGCACGAGCAGCTTGTTGAGCTTGCTGATCAAGCCGCTGACGTCATCGCTGATCTTGGCGATATCGTCGCTGATCTTGCGCAGGCTGCTGGCGGCCGCGCTGAGGTCGTCAATCGCCTTCGCCAGTCGCTCGGCACGTTCTGGCGTGAGCTTGGAGGTCACGTTGCGAACGTCGCCAAGGACGTGGTCGATCTCATCGAGCGTGCCGGGCAGTCGATTGGCGGTCGTCGCTGCCAGGCGATCGAGGTTGCCGATGATCCGGGGGATGCGGGGATCACTGAGCAGACGATTGCCGTTGTCGAGCAGCTCGGCGATCTTGGGCTCGTTGGTCTCGAGGATGCGGCGGACCGAGGCCACGATGGCCTGGGCGTCGTCCAGCGTCTTGTCGAGCTCCTCGCGCGTGATGATGGCCGGCGCGCCATCCTCACCCATGGCACCTGCAAGCAAGCGATCGACGCGCTTGGCCAGCGGAGCGATCGCGCCCGCCAGCGAATCGCCGTCCTCACCGCCACCCAGGATCGGTTGCAGCGCGTTGAGGACTTCGTCGATCTCGAAGGTGTTGCGAACTTTTTCGATCTCAGAGCCGGGCTTGAGTAGATCGGCTTCGCGCGTTCCTGGATCGAGCTGGAGGTACTTTTCGCCCAGCAGGCTCTTGGCGCGGACGATCGCGACCGTGTCGACGTGCAGCTTGGTCCCCGGACGAACGCGCAGGTGCAGGATTGCCTCGTCGTGGTCGATCTCGATCTCAGAAATTTCTCCCACCTTGACGCCCGCGATCTTGACCGCGTTGTCTTCCACCAAGCCCGCTGCATGGCGCAGGCGCACCGTGTAGTGGTCACCTGCGCCGCGTCCGAGGGCTCCAACGTTTTGGGCCAGCCAGATCATCAGGCCGAGGGTGACGACCAAGAATGCCCCGAGGGCGATGTACTTCTTATTCATGCGAAGGTGCCTCGCGAGGAGGAGTCAGCTGGGGGTGCGCGTGGGAGGGCGGCGGTAGGCGAGCGGTGGAGGCCAGCATCGGCGGTCAGATGACCTTGATGGGACCTTGCGTCGCACGGGTGAAGAACTGATGGAGAGCGGGGTGGTTCTCGTCAAAGACCTCCGCCGCGGGACCAAAGGTGACGAGCCGCCCACCGGCGAGGAGGCCGATCGTGTCGGCGACCATGCGTGCCTCGGCGGTATCGTGGCTGATGATGATGAAGGTCAGACCCAGTGTGCGATGCATCTCAAGGATGAGCTCATCAAGCGTCGCCGACATCACGGGATCGAGACCAGAGGATGGCTCGTCACATAGGACGATATCGGGCTCAAGTGCGATCGCGCGCGCGAAGGCGGCTCGCTTACGCATGCCACCGGAAAGCTCCGACGGATAGTTGTTTACGGCATGCGGCAGGCCGACCCGCGCGAGTTTGTCCTTGACCTTCTCGGTGATCTCGGCCTCGGACATGCGCGTGTGCAGACGCATCGGGAAGGCGACGTTCTCGGCGACGGTCAGATCGTCAAAGAGCGCGCCGTCCTGGAACAACATGCCAAAGCGCTTGCGAATGCGAAACAGCGCGTCGCGGTCCCTGGCCAGCTGCTGATCGAGTGCTGCGACGTCTTCGCCAAAGACCAGCACCCGACCCGCGTCGGGCTGGAGGAGGCCGACGAGAATCCGGAGCAGCACCGACTTGCCCGTGCCGGAAGGTCCAAGCATCACCAAAATGGAGCCGCGGCGGACCTTGAGCGACACGTCGTCAAGCACCTTTCGTGTGCCGAACGACTTGCTGACGCCGATCAGTTCGACCGCGATCTCATCTTGCGCGGAAGGACCGGTCACGGGCTTAACCATACATGATCCATGAGAGGACGAGGTTGAGGATGATGCACATCACCGCACCGTTGACGATGGCGAGGTTGGTCGCGATGCCGACGCCTTCTGCGCCGTCGCGCTTGTCGGTCGTGTAGCCGTGGAAGCAGGCGATGATGGCCACCACCCAGCCCATCACCGTGCCCTTCACGATGCCCGCAGCGAGGTCGAAGATGTCGACGCCCTCTCGCACCTGGTCGATAAAGCTGCCGGGATCGAGCCCGAGCTGGTAGACGGCACCGACATAGCTCGACGCGAGGCCGATGATATTGCAGTAGCCGCACAGCAACGGGAGCGTGATGGTGACGGCCCAGATCCGCGGGGCCACCAGATAGCGCATCGGGTCGACGCCCATGACTTCCAGCGCTTCGATCTGCTCGCTGATCTTCATGTTGGCGAGGCTCGCGGCAATGTTTGCGCCGATGCGGGCGCCACCGACGACCGCCGCCATGACCGGGAAGAGCTCGCGCACGCCTCCGACGCTGGCAAACATGCCGAGCATGTCCTGCGCGCCGATGCGAATGAACGCGCCATAGGATTGCACGGAGAGATTGAGGCCGGCGAAGACGGTCAGCATCGTCAGCAGGAGGAGCGAGCCATTGCCTGCGTCGATAGCCTGCGTCACGAACTGCTGACGATCGGGTAGGCCACTAAACTGCGCCCGGATGGACTGGCCGCAGAAGCGGAGGAAATTGAGCAACCCGCTCAGCAGGCGCAGCAGAGCGTCCACGGCTAGAGCCCCACTCCCAGCAACACGAGGCTGACCAGATAATCGGTCAGCAGGATCAGCACGATGGTGTTGACGACGGTGTCGTTGGCCGCCTTGCCGACGTCAGTTGCACCGCGACCGACGTTGAGCCCAAGCCACCCGGCGATCACACCGACCCCGAGACCAAAGATTGTGCACTTGACCAGCCCGATCCAGAGGTCAGCGCCCGTGATCTGCAGCGTGAGGTGCTCCATGAAGGCGCCGTGATCCACCCCGCCCAGCGGCACCGCGAAAACCCAGCCGCTGAAGATCCCGAGGATGTTGGTCAGGACCGAGAGCAACGGGGTGACGATGACGGTGGCAAGCACACCGGGAAGCACGACGTAGCGCACGGGGTCGACGCCCATCACCGCCAGCGCGTCGATCTGGCCGCGAACCTTCATCGTTCCGACGCGGGCGGCAATCGAGGAGCCGGCCTGCGCGGCGACCATGACCGAGGCGAGCGCAGGGCTGTACTCGCGGAAGATCGCCATGCCCAGGAAGGAGCTCAGCATGCGTTCCGCGCCAAACATGCGGAAGATTTCGATGCCCTGGAGGGAGATGACTGCGCCGACCGGCGCGACGGCGAGGCCGACGGGGATGATGCAGCGACGCGCGAGCACATCCATCATGCGCAAGGTCTCACCGAAGTAGTACGGACCGCTGATCATGCAGCGCCCGAGCTCGCCGACGAAGGCAGCGAGCGCTCCCAGTCGCTCGAGCTTGGTGAGCACGAGGACGACCAGAGAGGAGAGCATTGCGTAGAGCCGGTCCATCCGCCTAGCTCCGCAGCTCCCCGTGGTCCGCGTCTTGGAACGCTGATTCGAACGCTGGGTCTCGCGACAAGAGGGTGGAGCCGCGACCTCGCGAGCTCGCGGCGTGCGAGGCAGTCGCGTCCGCGTCGCCACGGTCGACTCGCGGGCTCACTCCAAGCGTCGGAAGGGTCGTCTGGCGCGACTCAAGCTCAAGCAGCAGTCGCTTGACCTCAAGTCCGCCGGCATAACCCACGAGGCTTCCGTGCTTCCCGATCACGCGGTGGCATGGGACCACAATTGCGAACGGATTGCGCCCGTTGGCGAGGCCCACCGCGCGGGCGATGCCGGGCCGTCCGAGCTTCGCCGCGATCTCGCCGTAGGAGAGGGTCTCGCCAAACGGAATCTGCTGCAGTTGGTGCCAGACCGCTCGGTCGAAGGGCGTGCCGCGTTCGACCAGCGCGAGATCGAAGCGAGTTCGTTCGCCCCGCAGATATTCGTGCAGCTGCCGCGCGGCCTGAGACGGCTCAGGTGCGTCCTGGGTCGCGGCCATTGGTGCGGCGTCGCGGGTGGTCTGTCGCGGCCGGTCCTGCGCTCGCGAAACCAGCGCGACGTGGACGCGAATCAGTGCGCCTGCGATCGGGCTCTGGCCTGTGTCTCCAGCTGACCGTGGCTGGAGATGCGCCGAATCCACCGTCTCCACCTCAAGCCTGAGCGCCCCCCACGCGACCTGCTCGACGCGGCCACGGAGTGCCGGTTGAGTTGCGAGCGCAGACACGTCGCATGCGTAGCAGGAACCAAGGGTCCTGCGGCGGAGAGCCGATGCGCACCTGTCCTGTGCCCTTCGGGCCCGCGCCCGTCGACACCACAGCCTCCACGAACTTGACAGGAACGCCCTTCTTCGGCCATCTGATGGTGGTTTGGGCTCGAGAACGGCACTCTGGACCGGCGGCAGCGCGCTGCTTGTGGCCTTGACGCTTTCGGCCTGCGACCGCGGAGTCGACGCGGGCTGGCCGGAGAAGCGCGCGATGGCACTCGATGGCGGTGCGGAACCGAGCGCGGCCGCGGGCAGCGAGACGCCCGCCTCGGATGCGCAAGCCGCCGCCCGCGACCCACTGCTCCCGGCCCTTGGCGCGGAGGCACTGAGCGCTCGATACGAAGCGCAGCGCCAACTCCTCGGACGCGAGGGCCTATTCGAGGATCGCGACGGAAGAACCGTACTGCCCACGGTTGCGCCCGACACCAGCGTGCTCGATCCGCAAGACGCCCTGGCGATGGACACGCTCGATGCATTGCCCGGTTCGGCGGGTGGCGCGGGTGCGGCCGGAGACGGCGGCGTGGGGACGCGGGCCAACGGCAATGTGCTCGGGCTCTACACTGCGATCGTTGGATCGGCGGTCGATCGCGACGCACGGGTCGCGTTGAGTTCGTTCACCAGCGCTCTACGAGACCTTGAAGTTGGCGCGGGCGATCCGGCGACGCCGCGTAAGGTTCGAGTCGCGGTCTACGGCGCATCGCATACGCAGGCCGACGTCTATCCGTCCTATCTGCGCTCGTATCTTCGCGCGCGCTTTGGCAACGGTGGCAGCGGCTTTATTCCCCTGCTTACTTTGAACAAGTGGCACACCAAGGGTGAGTGGACGATCGAAGCGAGTCGACACTGGCGCACCGAGCACGCACAGACCAAGGACCGCCGCGGGGACGGGGTCTACGGCCTCCTTGGCGCGACGGCGTGGAGCGCCAACAAGCAGGCCTACGTGCGGGTTTCACCCAAGCCTGAAGCGGGTGCTGACGCCCATACGTCGAGCTTCGAGCTGCACTTTGTACAGCAACCGGGTGGCGGCAAGTTCAAGGTGCTCATCGACGGCGACAAGGTGGCGACGCTCGACAGCAACGGGAAGGCGCTCGGCATCGCCACCAAGCGCTTCGTGGTGGCATCTGGCCCTCACTCGCTTGAAGTTCGTCCTGTCGGCAACGGTGAGGTGCGCTTGCTCGGTGTCGTCGCAGAAAACGATCAGAGCGGTGTTGTCGTCGACACGCTTGGAATCGCTGGCGCGCGCGCGGCCAATCAGCTCAAGTGGGATGAGGCGACCTGGGCAGCACGGCTTGCCGATCGGTCGCCTTCGTTGGTGATCCTTGCCTACGGCACCAACGAGACGACCGACGAAGACCAGCCGATTAGCCTCTATCGCTCCCAGCTCCGCGAGGTTTTGCAGCGCGTGCACAAGGCCGCGCCCCAGGCGAGTTGCGTCCTGGTCGGTCCAGGTGATTTCCCGCGCCAGATCGAGCCGAATGTGTGGACGACACGGCCGCGCCTGCTCGAGATCATGGAGGTGCAGCGTGAGGTCGCGCTTGAGCTGGGCTGCGGCTACTGGGATGCCTTTGCGTTCATGGGTGGTGAGAATTCGATGCATCTTTGGGCGACCGCGCTGCCGCAGATGGCTTCGGCCGATCACATCCACCTCAGCAAGCGCGGCTATGTGCGCATGGGCATGGCGCTCACAGACGCTCTGATGGCGGGTTTCGACGCAGAGGCTGAGGGCGTGGCCGTCGCGCCAACGCAGCAGGCATCAACGCCAAGCGCGGCGGTCGAGACGCAGTCGCCCTGAAGCGGAGCGACGGTTGACGCCGAGACCAACGCGGCCGCTCTGACTCACACGCGCGTGCCGGGTGATAGCCTCCGTCCATGCAACAGTCTCGCTCCGCCCCGACCCTCGGGCTCGCGCTTCTCAGCACATTGGCAGTCGTGTCCGTTGCTTGTGGACCTGCCGCCACCGATAAGGACACGCCGAGTACGCAGGGTCGCGACGCTGGGACTTCGGGATCCAAGAACGGCAACCCTGCCGCCACCGAGGGCAACACAACGGGCGCGGTGGGAGACAAGCCAGCCGCGAACAAGGGCGGCGGGCCCCGCGATCGAGCCCGCGATCCCGAGACGCTGCGCCTTGCCAAGGCCTCGCGCAAGGAGTTCCTGGCGCTGCTTGAGCAGGGTCGATCGTTGAGCGCATCCGGCAAGCGAGCCGAGGCGATCGTGGTCTTTCGCAAGGCGCTCGCCATCGATGCAAACAGCGCCACGGTCCTTGGCGAGACGGGCTGGGCTGCCTTTGGCAGCGGAGAGCTTGGCCTGGCAAAGATCATGACGCGGCAGGCGTTGGCAAATGCCACGAGCGACAAGCAGCGCGGGATGCTGCACTACAACCTGGGACGCATCGCCGAAGAGTCGGGCGATGCCGAGGGCGCGATCATCGAATACCGCGACTCACTTAGCCTTCGCGACAACAAGACGGTCAAGGAGCGGCTCGACAAATTACTCGCGGGCAGGCCGGTCCCCGAGCGCGACCTCTCAAGTACACGCCTACTCTCGGGTGCGGCGGATCTGGAGGCGATCTGCGTGCGCCTGCGCGACGATCTGTGCGAAATCGATTTTGACGTCGAGGAGGGAGATGGCTGCGATTGCCGTCCCGAGCTCGCCCTCGCCAGCGAGGACGTTCAATGGGGTCTGCTGGAAGTCGCCTCGAAGGGCTCGATCAACCAGCGTGCATGGTATCCAGTGGTTCGGATGGATGCAGGTTGGTCGCTCTTTGACATGATCGACACCGAGTACAACCCAGGCATGTTTGGTATCTCCGAGGAAATCCAGCTCGGGAGCATCACCGTGGAAGATGGCCCCGTCGCCGGATCACAGCTGGCAACGTTGACTGTGAGCAAGGGTCGCTTCGATATGGATATGGGGCTGTGCGAGGCGGAGTCAGAGGATCATGCGCTCGTGATGTTCTGCGCGCGCGCCGGTGCCTACGTCGCGTGCTCGCACTCCATTGCGGCGTCGTGGCGCTACGATCGCGACGTCGAGGAAGGGATTTGCGAACAGATCGAAGGAGAGGAGCCGATCAAGCACGATCCGCCGATCGCCATGGCGTACTCTGCGGAGCTGACCGTGAAGGCAGATGGACTGCACGTCGACGACGTCAAGGCCGAGGGGGGCGTGGTCACGGGTGTCGATACCTATCCGCTCCGTCTCGCCCCAGGGATCGTGCCGCTGACTCGCATCTTCCCTGGCTGGCCGCCCCAGCCCGCCACACCGTAGACGTCCAGCGTCCTCCGTCAGCCGATGGCGGATGACTCTGAATTCGAGGGGCTGCTTTGAGTTGTCTCTCGACGTGGGCTGGTTCCTAGAACCGGCCCGACACGCTTACGCCTGAGAAATGGCCGACCTGCGCGCTAAAGGAAAGACGCTGCGCGTGGCCTGTAGCTTGATTAGCTTCTTTGCGCAGCTTGGATCCCTTCGCCAGCAAGAGCGCGCCGGCGATCATCGTCGGCACGGCGAACACGAACGATAGGCCTGCAGCGGCCTGCCGAATCTTCGGCCCGTCGACGGTACATTCGGCGGCGGCTGGGCAGACTTCTTTCTTGCGCGACGCGACCTCAAGTTGCCAGGCACCATTGGCAACGAGCGCTCCACTTGCCAAGAGCGAGACCACACCGAGGCCGAGCTCAAGCGCGCCGGTTGGGAGTTGATCATCATCGAGGCGCCGGGCCCGGGCGCTGCGTCGCGCGTCGCGTCGTTCCGTCCGCGTCTGAGGTCGGGTGGGACCTTCGGCAACGGGCTGAGGCTCCGACGTCGAGGCGACATCGCCTTCTCTGGCGATCGAGTCCTGCACTTCGCTCGACAAGGGGGCGCCCGCTTCTGGCTCTTCCACGCTCGGCGTGACCGGCTCCGCTTGTAACGACGCTGCCGCACCAGGGTCCTCCGCGCGCGTCGTTGAATCCGAGGTGCTGACACCGGCGTCGTGCGGAGACGCCCATGGATCTTCTGGCGGTGCAAACGCAAGTGCCGCCGGCGCGAGTGCGGGCCACATCACGGCCGCGCCGCACAGACGCGCCGCCACGTGGATTCGCGCGCACATCGTCGGCGTAGTCGTGGGCGTCATCGTGGGCGTCATGATCGCTCACTGACGGCGCTTGCGCAAAGACGCGCTGCGAGACGCTAGGTGTGTTGACAGGGCGACTACGCGACGTTCTTGCCGGAGTACGAGGGAGTTCTCAATGCTCGATGCAATCGCCACTGCCGTGCCATACCTGTGCACGCCAGGGTCTTGTGCGCGGGGGCTAGGCCCAGTCGTCATCTTCCCAGGGCTGATCGTCGCTCGCGAGCTTCGCGGCAGCTTGCGAGTTCGCGGCCTCTTCGGCCTCTTCTTCCTCGCTTGATGCCTCGGTGCTCTGAGCTCCGTCGGCCTGCAGCGTCTCACCCAGCTCCTCCCAACCTTTGTTGAGGTCGCCGTACATACTCGTGATGAGCTTGGGCTTGTTCATGTCTCCTGGGTACTGCGCCCCGCTCGCGTGCGCAAGAGAAATCTGTGCAATGCACAGCAATCGCAACCCATCGTGTGGGACGATGTGTGGCCAGACACACGTGCAGCGATCGCGCAGGAGGCACCTGTGGCCCGCTGCGACCCCCGCGAGAGTTCCATCTGGCTCGGGGTTTACTCGGTCGGGACCGGCAGCGGCGATGGGTTTTCTGCGGGCGGAGCAGGCTCGGGGCTTTCGGGAGTGGGCTCGGTTCCGGCGTCCGCAGCTTCCGCAGGCTCCGCTGCACCGGTCGTCTCCGAGGGCGTCGCGTCTTGCTCAGGACCCGTCGTGCCCGTGCCTTCGTCTTCGGTCAGCTGACCAAAGCTTGTTGCACCCGGCGCTTTGTGCGGCTCGCGGAGTCGTTCGAGCGGAAGCGGCGAACCGGCCTTACGGGCACGGAACTCGCGATACTGCTCCATCAGCGCGCGGTAGAGCATCGCTCCGATCACCTTGTGTCCGTGGTGCGTGAGGTGGGCGAGATCGCCGCTGCCAAGACGTGGCTCGGCTCGGTTCCAGCGGCCCATCGAGCCCTCGCCGCCCATGGCGTGGAAGGTGTCCCAGAACGCACATCCCTGCTCGATCGCGACCTTGCGTTGAATCTCAACCATCTCCGGCACGCCCGGAGCGGTCACGATCTGTCCACCCTTGCGCTCGCCGTGGTCGACGATCGAGAGCACGAGGCAGGCAATCTCAGGATCGGCGGCCCTCATGAGCTTGATCATCTTCGTGAGCGACTCGGTGTAACGCTTGGCGGAAAAGCCGAGCAAGTCGTTGCCACCAAACATGAAGACCAGCATGTCGGGATCGCGCCGCCGGATCTGCTTGTGAATGTGATCCTCGTCGAAGTTGAGGAGTCGGCTGGTGAACGAGCCAATCAGGCCCATGCCGTCCCACACAATGCCGGGTCCATTCCGCTCCATGACGACGCCATAGGCACGAACCTGGCCGCCACCACTCGCGCGGAGAGAAAACTCGTGCGGCCCGTCCTGCAGTTCGTAGCTCGCGACGCGATCGTCGAGCTTGAGGCCAGAGTCGGCTGGCAGCGAGGTGTCGATGATCTCTTCAAACTGCTTGTCGAGCTTAAGTTTGAGCTTTCCACCGTGCTCTTGCGCGGCGTACCACACCTCTAGATGCGCCAACTTACGTCCTGCGGCGCCCTCGGTCGTCGTCGAGAACCAAGTCTCACCGCCGCCGGCTGACCAAACCGTTGTACCGCCAAAGCCGTAGTGTCCGTCCGACTTGCAAGCGTTGATGATGTAGCACTGGCTCCACGGGCTGAGGTAGCGCACCCGCACGCCCTTCTGGATGTAGCTCGCGTTGAACTGCGACAACATGTGAAAGCCATGTCCGCCGTCGCCAAAGCGCGCCTGTAGCTGGCCGCGAATCGCGGCGGTGATGCCGTCGTTGCCGAGCACCGAGTCGCCCCAGTGGCTCGCGCGCGTGATGGCACCCTCGTAGCCAAGCTCGGTGAGCGTCAGCGCCTCGAAGTAACGATCGATCGCTTGGCCGTTCTCCAGAGACTGCTCGACTTTGACCTCGTCGTCCGGATGGGGGGCGAGTGCTGGATAGGTCGGGGGACCATCAGCATTGGTGGTCGGCGGTGGGGTGACGACCTTTCGTTCTTCGTAGACTTCCGGTTCGGTATCGACCGCGGCCCGGGCGATGGCCTCGAAGTTCTCGACCTCCACCGCTTGGGCCTGCGCCTGCGCGCCCTGGCCCATGAACTCGCGCCCGATGATGTTCCAGAACGGCACGTACTCGCTGTCCAATGGCCAGGCCTGCAGTCGCGCGACCGGAGGCCAGACGTAGGGGACGGCCATGACTGCGCACAGGCTGAGCAATGCGACGAAGAGTCGAAGGACTGCCTTGCGGTCACTGGTCGCCGCGCGCGTCTCGCCCTCGTGGAGCGCGACGATCTTGACGTTGTCCTCCCCATCAAGGAGGCCATCGTCAGCTCGCGGCGTGCGTAGGGTGGACATGGTGTGCGCTTGAGTCGGAGGAGCGGCGAGGACTAGAACGAGAAGTAGATATTCGCGCGCGGGCCGTCGAGCAGCACGAGCAGGAGGATGCCGATCGCGGCGAACACGACGCCGACGATGGGAGCGGGCGTGCGGCGGATCAGCGCGCGAAGGTCGACATCGACCCAACGCTTGGGCGTGAAGTGATAGGCGATGCCGAGCGCAAGAAGGATCGCGATGCCGTACTCGGCAAGCAGGAAGAGGGCGTTCCAGACCGGAGCGGGGAGCACCGCGCCGTCACCGACGAGCCAGCGCTGTGCAAATTGAACGCGGAACAGGCCGGGTCGAACGAGCCGGCCATCCCACTCGATGATGCGGCGGCAGGTCGTGCGCGCGTGCTCAAGATCTTCGGCGCGGAAAAAGACGCGGGTCAAGACGCTGAAGTGGAAGGTTAAGAAGACCGCGAGCGCTCGTGACCACCAGGCCTGCGGCTCGGGCATCGCCGCTGTCACAACCCACAAGCCGCCGCAGACCAGCGAGAAGAGCCGGACCGACTCTGGCTCAAGCCCCAAGACGCGCTCGCCAAAGAGCGCCGAGAGACCGGCCACCGCGGCGCCAAGGACAGCGAGCAGCGCCGCGCGGGACCACCAGTTGCCGCTGCGGTCGCGGTCCCGATTCCAGCGATTAAACACCATCGCGAGGCCATGCAGGTTCGCGTAGATGACGAAGTTCCAGCTCGCGCCGTGCCACATGCCGACGAGGAACATCGTCAGCCAGAGGTTGAAGTAGGTGCGTGCAGGTCCAAGCTTGCTGCCGCCAAGCGGAAAGAACAGGTAGTCGCGGAGCCAGGTTGACAGGGTCATGTGCCACCGCCGCCAGAACTCGCCGATGTTGGTGGCCTGGTACGGGCGGTCGAAGTTCTCGGGG
>CAZVEM010000126.1:0-15747 GCA_964626165.1 uncultured Nannocystaceae bacterium | reverse complement strand
GCCCCGGGCGGCGGCGGGAAGGGCGGCGGGATGGAGACGGCCGCCGCGGCCGGGGCCGGCAAGGTCAACCCGCACAACGTCAAGCGGGCCGAGGCCGTCAACATCATCAAAGAGATCATCGGCCGGAGCAACGCCAAGGCCGGGAAGTAACCCCCACGGGCCGCCGCCCGGCGGCCCGCCCCACACAACCACCCGCTCACGGAGGAGCGTCCCTTGTCCGCGACCCCGAACATCGCCGTCCCGGCCCCCCTGCTCGACGGGTTCGTGCAGTACGTCGAGGTGAGCAGCCTCACGACCAAGCGCGCCCTCGACGAGGTGGCCGTTCACCGCGCCGCCCAGAAAAAGGCGGCCGACCTCCGCCCGGCCCTGCTCGCCCACATGGTGGCGACCAAGGTCGTGTCGGCGGCCGAGAAGCAGGCCGCCGAGGTCATGCTCGGCGCCCACGACACCACCCTACAGTTGCTCAAGTCCGCCGTCGACAAGATCGCCGAGGTGCTGGCCGAGAACGCCCACCTCCGCGGCGGGGTGAAGCAGGCCGGGCTCGGCGCCGCGGAGCCGGGCGCGACCGGCGTCGCCGCCGGCGGCAGCTACCAGCACGCCGGCGAGTACAACTCGCTGACGCACCCCATCGTCGGGGAGAAGACCGCGAACGCGAAGGAGAGTGACAAGTTTCTCCTCCGCCTGGCGGGGATCGTAAAGGACTGACCCAACCGCGCACCACCCGGGGACGGGACGTCCCTTCACCATTCGTCACGGAGGATCTGATCCATGGCCGCGCCCCGCGAGATGACGAAGTACACTCTCAACGCCCTCAAGGGCTGGCCCCAGCCGGCCGCGGTGGACTACCACACCGAGTTCGCCGACGACATCACCAGCGAAGTCCTGCCCGGCTCGGTCGTCCACCTCGACTCCGAGGGCAAGTACGCCCTGGGCGTCGGCAACAACGCGGTCATGCCGCTGTTCATGTTCAACGGCAGCACCGACCCGGACGTCCAGAACGAGGCCCCGGACCCGGCCACCGAGCGCGGCGCCTGGGTGCCGATCAACCCGACCGGCCAGGCGATGGCCCTCGTCGCCGTGGGCGCCTACGAGCTCGTCTCGACGGCGTTCGTCGAGGGCGCGTACGAGCCGAACGACCCGCTGACGAGCGCCACGGCCGGCGCCGACGCCGGCAAGCTGGCGGTCGGCACGCTGCACACGAACATGATCGTCGGGTTCGTGTCCCGCGGCGTCGTCGACAACGGGTACGGCCACGACGCGGTGGCGTTCTGGCCGTTCCCCGTCTTCCCGAACCCGTAACCGGCCGCGGGCCACCGCCGACGCAACCGCCCGCCGGCGCGTGACCGGGGGCAACTTTCAAGGACGATCCCAACCCGACACGGAGGTTCGATACAGCCATGCCCCCGGTGATCACCCAGGAAGAGTCTCGCCTCATCTCCGAGGCCGTGTTCGACAAGCTGTCGAGCCGCGACCCCGGCCTCATCAAGGAGGCCGAGGACGCGGTGAACGACTTCACGCGCACCAAGATGCGTGAGGACGGGTTCTACCGGCGGATCATGCCGCCGATCCCGATCACCAACGACGAGCTCGACCGCCAGGTCGACACCGACAAGCCGGTCAAGGTGGTGGACAAGGAGCCGGACAGCCCGGCGGCCATCTCCATCCCGTTCGCCACGCTGCCGACGAACCTGTACATCCGCGGGCCGCGCTACCGGGTCATGTTCGACCGGATCGCCACCCCGCGGTTCACCAAGGACGTGGACGAGCTCCGTACCTGGATCATGGACATCCGCCAGGTGCTGAGCGACAACGCGATCAAGGACATGCTGGCCGAGGAGGACGGCAAGTTCCTCCGCGCGGTCAACACGGCCCTGGTCGGCGCCGGGCTCACCGTCCCGACCTCGGGCACGGTCCAGCACGAGCAGATCGCCGGCGGGATCACGCGGGACACGCTCTGGGACTCGCTCAAGGTGATGCCCAACACCCCGAGCAACCTCGAAGTCCACGTCGTGCTGTGCAACAACATCACGATCAAGGAGGTCGGGAAGTTCACCCACAACGAGATGGGTGGCACCCTGGCCGAGGACATCATGAAGAACGGCTGGTCCCTCCAGAAGTTCATGGGGATCAGCTGGATCGTCACGATCAAGAAGGGGCTGGTGGCGACGAACACCATGTACCACTTCGCCGACCCGAAGTTCATCGGCAAGAGCTACGTGCTCGAAGACACGACCATGTACATCCGCCGGGAGGCGTACATGCTGGAGTTCTTCGCGTACGAGACGATGGGCGGCACGATCGGCCACACCTCGGGGCTCGCGCGGGTCGACTTCCAGTGATCGTGGTCCCTGCCCGCCGCCCGGCCGGACCAGGGACGTAACCGAGCCGGGCACGACGAACCTTTGCGTCGAGTCGCCGCTGGACGGGTCGGCGGCTCCCCCGGCGGGTCACCGCCCGCCGGGGTCACCCAGCCCCTCCCAGGAGCCGCCATGGCCAGCCAGAGCGCAGACCCGCCCGCCCCGCAGTCCCAGGTGGTCACGGCCGGGACGCCGAACCAGACGGCCCGGATCGGCGCGTACACCGACCGGTCCCTCACCCAGCGGGCCGTCGAGGGCACCGCGGCGGCCTCCGACCTGCCGGCCCCGAAGTCGCCGGCGACGAGCCAGGGCGACATCCGCGAGGTGTACGCCAACGACAAGCAGTCGAACATCGAGAACGACGCCGCCGCGACGGAGAACGCCGCCGTCGACCCGCCGCCGCACTCGCCCAACTCGTGGGCGCGGGGGACGGTGGGCGGCCGCCGGGTGAGCCGCGACCCGTACGCGAACCAGGGCATGGTCGGCCAGTCGTTCTACAACAACTAGGGCGGCGGCCCGTACCACCCAACCCCGTGAGGCCCCGGAGACGACATGAGCCAGACCGCGACCGTCGAGCTGCCGAGCGTGCAGCAGGCGTACGACACGATCTTCGACCGCGTCCACAGCCGCGTCTTCTTCCAGAAGTGCGCGGCCGCCGGGATCTCGCCGCGCACCCAGGAGGAGGCGGCCGCCATGCTGGAGACGGCCGGCAAGCTGCGGCTGATCCACGAGTCGCAGCCAGTCAAGGCGGCCGCGGCCCAGGACAACCCGTTCTTCCAGATGAACGCCGGCCTCGACGTGGTGATGGCCCAGTACGGGCTCGCCCCGGCGCAGCCGGCCCCGCAGGAGGTCGAGGCCGGCTACAAGCAGGCCGCCGACGTCCTGTTCCAGGACCCGGAGATCTACAACGCCGCCATCACGCTCAAGGCGTACGAGGCCGAGCAGATCCGGGCCGAGCTGGCCGCCCAGGCCGGCCGCTAACCCACCCACGCAGGACCCGCGGCCGGCACGCCCGCCGGCCGCCTACACGGAGGTACGGTCCGATGGCAGGCGGTCTCGACACCCGGTGCCTTTACTCGACGGTGAAGAACACCTCGGGGCGGCGCAAGACGTTCGGCTTCCTGCCGCCCCACGGCCGGGCGCTGAACGCGAACGAGGAGTTCACGGTCTTCGGCGACATCAAAGCCGCGATCATCCCGTTCGAGCGGACGAACGGCCGGCGCAACATCATCGCGTTCGAGCAGGCCCTCGTCCGCGGCGACATCGAAATCGTGAACACCCCGCCGGTGATCCTGGAGGACGACTCCAACCCGGGCGTGTCCAAGCAGCTCAACCTGCGGAACGGCACCCTCGGCCTGCTCGACGTCTGCTGGAACCGCAGCACGTCGCTCGGGCCGACCTACGGCTGATCCCCGGGGCTACCCGGTTCCGTCCCCCGACGCCCGCCCGGACCCCGGGCGGGCGTTCTTCGTTAGGAGGCCCCCGTGGCTGACGCGTACGTGCGGTCCGGCATCCCGGAGATGGACGACTGCAAGATCCTGACCCGGGTCAAGGCGTTCATCGTCGACCAGGGGGTGTGCGCCACCCTGGAGCACGTCTTCCGCGACCGACAGGGCCGGCCGCTCGACCTGTCGGCGTGGTTCCCGGCGGCGTCGGACTCGGCCAGCGTGTCCGGGTCGGCGTCGGCCGGGGCGGCCGTGACGGTGCGGGTCAAGGAGTGGCTGGGCGTCTCCCGCAACCCGGTCAAGAACCCGATCTACGAGATCGCCGGGGCGGTGGCGTCGGCCCCGGACGGGCTGGTACGGGTGATGCTCGAACCCGAGGTCGTCGAGCTCGCCGCGATCTACGAGATGAACTTCGCGGTGACGAACGCGGACGGCCGGCCGCTGGCGGTGGACCGGGCGGTGCTGTCGGTCGAGCGGTCCATGTTCCCGACCGACCTGATGCTGACCCGCAAGGAGCTGGGGCCGCCGACCCTCCAGGAGGTGCGGATGCGGCTCATGGACTCCAGCCGGAACGAGAACCTGCTGCTCGACGACGTGGAGTTCAAGGACGAGCAGATCCTGATGGCGATGTGGGAGCCGATCCGGCTGTGGAACGAGAGCCCGCCGCCGATCGAGACGTTCACGACCCGCAACTTCCCGTTCCACGGGGCGTGGATCACCGGGGTCATGGGGCAGCTGCACCTCATGGCCGCCAACCACTACCGGCGGAACACGTTCCGCGGGGCCGCCGGCGGGACGAGCGACAAGGACAAGGAGCGGGAGTACCTGGCCGAGGGGCAGCGGCTGTGGCAGGAGTACACGGCCTGGATGTTCAACAAGAAGGTCGAGGTCAACGCCCGGAAGTTCGCCGGCCAGGCCATCTCGGCCTACTCCACCCGGTCGGGGTGGTGACCTAAATATCGCCCGATTTCGGGACACCATATGTGAGCCGGCCGACTTCCCTTCGGGGGTCGGACCGGTCGAAACCGAAGCCCGCCCGCAGCCACGGTGGCCGCCGGCGGGCTTTCGCGTTTTTCCCGAAAGGACCCGTCCATGTCCCGCAACGCCCTGCTCGAAGCCCTGTTCCCCGAGGCCGTGGGAGTCACGACCACCGAGGACGGCATCGGCACGTACCACGACCGGCACGCCCGCGACCAGATCGCGCGCCAGACGGCCAAGCAGACCGCCCGGGCCAAGAAGCTGAAGAAGCTGGCCCAGAAGAAGCGCCGGGCCGCCCGCGCGGGGGTCATCAGCGCCAAGGTGACCGTCCAGGTGAACGTCACGGTGACGTACCCGGTCCGGGCCGCGCCGCCCGCCCCGCCCGTCGTCAGCCACCCGAAACGGGAGGCCGAGCGGTTCGAGGACTGCCCGTACGCCATGGGCTACCGCCGGCAGCCCGTCCGGTACGACCTGATCGCCGGGCGCCGCCGGGGGTACTAGCCGTACAGTACCCACACGCCCTGACTCGTTTACAACCATCGCACGGAGTAGCCTGATGCCCACGGGCAGCGCAGGGATCACGCTGGTGTGCCGCGGGGAGGTTGTCCGCGACCCGGCCGCCGCACTCGCCGCCGCCCCCTGGTGGGTGGTGCGGGTGCGGTGGGTCGAGTCCGGGGTCGTCGGCTGGGCGGTGTACGGCGGGCGGGCGCCCGCCGTGCTGGCCGCCCTTGAGCACCACCACGGCGCCGTCCGGGCCGTGGTGGCGCACCCGTTCCAGAGCGGCGCGGCGAGCCTGTTCGCCCGCGTCGAGTTCGAGTCCCGCTACATGGGCCGTGCCCGCCGGCACGCCGCCTGACCCGGAGGACTGCCATGTCGAGGAAATCGGTCGCCCTGGTCGCCCTGCTGTTCCTGGCCGGCCTGGGGGCCGGTGCCCTCGCGTGCAGCTACCGCGCGCGGGTCCGGTCCGATCGCCGGGTGGCCTGGCAGCAGGCACTCGTCGCCGAGGGGGAGGCCGCCGCGGCGGCCGGGAAGACGGACGCGGACTGCCCCTACCCGCCCGCGGCGTCGGACGTCACGGGCCTCGCCGCCCGCGACGGGCAGACGCGGCGGTACTGGTGGATGCACGGGTGGATGGCGGAGTCGTTCCGCCGCAACCCGCCCCCGCCCCCGCCGGTCGAGCCGCCGCCGTCGCCGGCCGCCGCGGACCCGCTCCAGCTGACGGACCTGCCCGCGGGCAAGTGAGCCGAGACAACCCGTCCAGGCGGAGGTGACCCTACTTCAAAACCGGTTTTGAGCCGGAGGAGGCCAGCCGTGTTGAGCCCGCTGTTCGTCGCCGTCGTCTACGCCGTGGACCACCGCTGCCGCGTGGTGACCACCCTGGTGACGGTCGGCCAGTACCCGCCGTTCCACGCGACCGCCACGGCGGCCGCGTACCTCGACTGCCACGACCGGAACGACGCCGCGGCCAAGCTGTCGGAGCTGAAGCGGCTGGCCCAGGTGCAGGTCAAGGACTCCGGCCTGTGCGCCGTCGTCGTCGACCTACACAACGAGCCCGACGACCACCTCGACCGGGCGGTGGCCGCCCTCCACGGGGAGTGCGGCCGGCCGCTCGACCACCCGGGCTACGTCAAGGCGCTGTTCGCCGCGTTCGCCCGCCTCGCCGAGCACGACCCGGTCGGCGTGCCCCCGCCCCCCTGACCCGAGGAGCCCATGCCCAAGCTCGACTGGACGGAGACCCCGGTCGACGGGTTCACCGTGTACACGTGCCGCGCCCCCGGCGGCATCCCGCTCAAGATCTCGTGCGACGTGCCGCCCGAGTGCCTGTCGCACAAGCTCCACGCGACCTCGAACAAGGTCGACGCCCGGATGACCCACTTCACCGGCGACGGGTGGAAGTGGGTCGCGGCGATCACCTTGTACCGCACGGTCGGCGAGATCACCGTCATACCCGCCGGCGTGTGCCCGCTCGACCCCGCGGGCGGCCCGCTCGACACGCCCGCGAACCGGCTGGCGGCGCTCCACCGGGCCTACCCGGTCGCCGTCGCCCGCCTGAAGCAGATCGCCGACTCGCTCTTCGCCCGGCGGCCGGACGAGGAGCCGGTCGTCGTGTCGGGTCCGACGAGCGAAACCCTCGACCCGGAGGTGCTGGCCAGCCTCCCGGCCAGCATCGTCCGCCAGAACCCCGGCACCGTGATCATGGTCCCCGGTGCCGGGACCAACGGCCTGACCCTCGCCCTCCCGTTTCTGGGGCTCACCCTGCGGGAGGGCGTGGAGAAAGCCGTCGAGGCCGCGAAGACGCACGGCGTCGCGGTGCGCCTGACGACGCGCATGGGGACCGTGCGCGTGTCGAGCACCTCCGACGTCGACGAGGTCGTCCGGCAGCTGTGCGTCGCCGGCCGTTGACCGCCCCGCGGGGTCGACCACGACCAACCCCGCCCGGTACACTCAACACAGAGTGTCCCGGGCTTTTCTTTAGCTATCAGGCGCCATGCCCGACCCGAACGACCGCCTCCAGGACTGCGAGCTCCGGGACGCCTGCCGCCCGGACTGCGACCCCGTGTTCGACCGGGTCGTCGTCAGCCACCTCATTGCCGGACCGACTCGCGTGATGTGGGAGCTGCTCCCCACGTTCACCGACGCCGGCCCGCTGGCGTTCCAGCTCCAGGTCGGCACGACCAACAACAACGACGCGGACGACTGGCAGGACGTCGGCCTCCCGGTCGTCGACCAGTACTTCGCCCTGGACGACGAGCAGCGGGTGTGGGGCAAGACGAACTACACCCACTACCGGCTCCGCCTCACCACCTCCGCCGGCACCTACCTGTCCGCCCCCGAGAGCGGGATGGGGGTGCTGGACCGCCGCAGCTGGCGGCTCGCCCGCGACCTGGTCCGGTCGACCCGCCAGGCCATGCGGGTCGGGGACGCCGGGCAGCGCGGCTACCTGCTCAAGCGGCGGTGGACGGGGGCCGACTGCCCGGTCTGCCTCGACCCCATGACGAAGGAGGTCCGCAACCCGCAGTGCACGACGTGCTACGGCACCGGCAAGCTGTGCGGCTACTACTACCCCATGTCGTGCGTGTGGGCGGAGCTCGCGCCGCGGGCCAGGCGGACCGAGCTCGACGGCGGGCAGGGGCGGGGGACGATCGAGGACGTGGTGGTGCCGGCGAAGATGCTCATGGTCGACCTCCTGGGCGAGGACGACATCTGGGTGGCGGACCGGACCGACGACCGGTATTTTGTGCACCGGGTCCAACACGTCGAGGAGATGCGGGGCGTGCCGATCGTCGCCAACGTCGAGCTCCGGCTCGTCCCGTTCACGCACGTCGCCTACGCCATCCCCATCCCCGACGCCCTGCGGCGCAACGCGGAGGAGGGGTGATGTTCATCTACCGCATCTACTACCGACAGGTCGACCGCGGGGCGTGGCACCCGAAGCGGGCCGGGGGGCACACGAGCGAGCTTCTGGAATGGACGGACCGGGCCGAGGCCGAGGCGGCGTTCGACACGCTCGTGCGGGACGAGAAGGCGTTCCGTGAGGAGCAGTACAAACCGTCGGATACGTTCCCGCTGTGGCCGCCGCACCAGGCCGTCGAGTTCCGATTGGTCCGCGTCCTGGCGACCGTGGAGAAGGAGTTCAAGTAGCATGCCTTTCATCCCGCGGTACACGGCCCCGACGACCGGCGCGGCGGCCCGGCCGCCGGCCCCCATCCCGGTCCGCCCGCCGGGCGGCCGGGCCGACGAGGAGAAGCCGCGCAAGACGCTGCGCATCCGGCCGGCGAAGGTCAGCCCGCACACGTACGAGCCGGACGTCAAGACGACGCTCCGCAGCCTCCTCGGGAAGGATCTCGATGTCGATCCCCACACCGGCCGACTGGTGCTCCCAAAGCCAGGCTTCGGCCCCGCCGGCTGACCCGGCCCGCGACCCGAACCGCCAGCGGCCGATCACCCCGTCGAGCCTGTGCTCGATGGGGTGGCGCCGCCTGCTCATCACCGGCCTCATCCGCGACCGCCTGACCGGCCACTTCGCCGAGCCCGCCGGGATCGAGGAGCCCGACCTCCGGCACCTCGTATGGCGGGAGTCCGAACGCACCGGTATATTGATCGAGAGCATCACGCGGTGGCGGGGGGAGCTCGTCGAGAAGCGGCCCGCCGTGATCATCAAGCCGAACAAGCGGCACAACATCCGCTGGGGCATCGGGGATGCCGCCGGCGCAACCGAACAGGGGAACAGGCTCTACCAGACCTTCTGGGCCGGCAGCCACACCCTGTTTTGCATCCACGGATCGGGTGCGAGTGCGGACATCCTGGCGACCGAAGTGGAACGCGACATGGGCGAGTTCCACCCGGTCATCACCGCGTACCTGGGCCTGTACAACTGGCAGGTCACGGAAGTCGGCGAGCCGGCCGAGCTGGAGGAGGCGCGGGAGTCCTGGGTCGTCCCGGTCACGGTGGCGTGGATCTACACCGCGATGTGGGAGGTCCGGCTCGAAGCCCTCAAGCTCCGCAAGGTTCCGCTGGGCGTCCTGTTGGACGGGGCGCTGGTTCAGTAGGCACTGACCACAACCACACTCGCACGGAGGCGGGGCTCTCATGGCGACGTACGTTCTCCCCCAGGTTCTCGTCTTCCAGGACTTCACCGTCGTCCCGGCCGCCGCGGCGAACCCGCTGCGGGCGCACGTCTCCGGGCCGCACGCCAAGCTGATCCGGTACGCCGAGGAGGACGAGCGGGCGTCCGGCCGGCTCGGCTACTACGACCGGCTCATCGACACCGCGTACGACTTCCCGGCCCGCCCGGCCGGCGGCAAGGTGGACGCCACCTACACCAAGGTGTGGGTGCAGAACGCCCTGCTGCGGTACTTCGCCGACACGATCTCGGCCGGGTCGGTCATCACCAAGACGACCGGGTACAACAACCGCATCCGGTCGGCGACCAAGAACTTCTCCTCGGTCGTGTCGCGGGACGGGACCGAGTACGACCGCCACTCGTCGCTGCTCGACCGCGACGTGCGGGCCGGCGACGTGGCCCAGGTCCGCGGCCTGACCTCGGGCGGCGACCCCATCACCCTCTGGACCTACGTCAAGGCCCTCCACGGCGACGTGGTGGCCAGCGCCATCGCCGCCGCCGAGGCCGACGCGGCCAACGCCGCGACCCAGGGCCTGTCGGTGTCGGTGACCCAGACGGCCGGGCCGCTCAACTGCGTCACCGTCGCCGGCGACGCGTCGGACTACGACGGGCTGGAGAGCGGGTTCATCAACGAGACCTACCGGGTCGTCGTCACCCAGTCGTCGGTCAACGGCGACTACACCACCGCCCGCCTCCGCGTCATCTCCGGCAGCGGCGAGGACGACGTGGCCGAGGTCACGCCGAGCCCGGCCGGCAGCGACACGGCCATCGGCACCCGCGGCCTGGTGGGGGTCATCAACGAGGCGGACACGGTCGCCTGCTCGGCGTCGGCCACGGCCGACGAGGTGACGGCCGACGACCTGATCGCCGGCCAGGAGTTCCTGTTCACGGTGAACCAGGCGTTCACCGAGCCGACGTTCACCGAGGGCGGGGACTACGACTCGGACCGCGACACCACCTACATCGTCACCGTCACCCGCGGCGGGTCGGTGGACGGGTCGGTGCTGCCGCAGATCACCGTGTCGACCACCAACGGCATCGACGTGTCGGGGCCGGTCACGATCACCGGGGCCGCGACCGACTACGACATCGGCACCAAGGGGGTGCTCGGGCAGTTCGACACGCTCGCGCTCCGCAAGGGCGACCGCTACTACATCCAGGCCACCGGGACGCAGTCCGGGCCGACCCGGACGATCGAGCTGGGGCACAACCTCAGCACCGACATCCCGGCCGGCAGCGAGGTCGACCTGTACCTCTACATCCGCAAGCCCGTCCTGGAGATCCCGAAGAACCGGGTCGACGCGCCGCCGGAGACGAACTGGGACGCGACCGACACCGAGCTGACGCTCAACGCCGGGATGACCGCGTACGACGAGACGTGGACCGACGGCGGGGTGCAGCAGCCGCTCGACGTGTACTCGGAGGAGAGCCGCGCCTACGGGATCGTCTTCGTCGAGGCCCGGTACTGGCTGAGCGACCTGTGCAACGAGGTCAACGCGGTCACCGACCCGGCCGACCTCGACGACGCCATCTCCGGCGCCCTGCACCCCGACAACCCGCTCAAGTGGGGCGTGTTCAAGGCGCTGGAGAACGCCAACGGCACCGCGGTGAAGTTCACCTCGGTGTGCGACCCGGACGACGACGACTCGTGGCTGGCCGTGCTGGAGAAGCTGCTCGGCCGGGACGACGTGTACAACCTCGTCCCGCTGACCCGGCGGCGGACCGTGCTCGACCTGTACGCCGCCCACGTCGCCGCCCAGTCGTCTCCCGAGCAGGGGCTGTGGCGGGCGATGTGGGTCAACCTGGAGGGGCTGCCGGAGGTCCCGGTCGTCGCCGCCGGGTCGACCGTGCCCGGGCACACCGAGGCGACCACGTCGGACGGCGAGGTCGCCCTGGCCGTGGTCGAGGACGACCCGGACGCGTCCGGGAGCCAGTACACCCGGGTGCGGTTCACGAGCGACAACGTCTCGCTCCTCGAACTCGGCGTCCGGGCGGGCGACGTCGTCCGGCTCCTGTACACCTCGGACGGGTTCGGGAACGAGGAGTACAGCGAGTTCGTGGTCGACGAGGTCCAGTCCGAAGACCAGCTCCGGCTGCTCACCGGCCCGGACGCGCCGATCTCGGTGGCGGCCAAGGCCGAGGTCTGGCGGGCGCTGACGGCGACCGAGGAGGCGGCGGCCATCGCCGTCAACGCGGGGAGCTGGGGCAGCCGCCGGGTCCGCGCCACCTGGCCGGACCGGATCGAAGCCTCGGGCACGGTCATGGAGGGGTACTTCCTCAACTGCTCGCTGGCCGGGCTGGAGTCGGGCGTGCTCCCGCACCAGGGACTCACCCAGCTGGAGATCACCGGGTACACGGACGTCAGCCGGACGACGGCCAAGTTCAACCGGGACCAGCTCGACGCGATGGCGGCCGGCGGGGTGTGGATCGTGACCCAGGACCTGACCGGGGACACGACCACGATCGGCCAGATCTACACCCGCCACGCCCTGACGACCGGCGACCAGGACGACATCAACCAGCGCGAGGAGATGATCACCCGGAACGTCGACTCGATCAGCTATCGGTTCAAGGACCACTTCAAGCCGTTCATCGGCGTGACCAACGTCACCCCGGTGATCGAGGGCCGCATCGCGCTGGAGACCGGCAACCTGATCCGCGTCCTCCAGACCGAGGCGGCGACGGCGGACCTGGGCGGGCAGCTGATCGACGCGACGATCGCGTACGGGCCGAAGCCGCACATCACCCTGCGGGACCGGTACGTGCTCAAGCTGAACCTGGTGGTGCCGTACGCCTTGAACAACATCGAGCTGTACCTGACGATCTGACGCGGCCGTCCCCGTTCGCCCGCAGCACCAGCCCGGGGCAGTCGCCCCGGGCGTTTTCGCACGGAAGCCGCCCCCGGTGTGGTAGCCGGGGGTTCAATCACGGAGGTCCCCAATGGCTGACGTCTTCACCCGGACCGAGGTCGACTTCGGCGGCGCCATGCACGCCCAGAACGGCGTGATCGTCCCGGTCCGCGGCCTGTCCGGCGTGCTCATGCAGAACATCCAGCTGAGCTACCAGCAGCAGGTCACCCGGCTGTACGAGCTCGGCAACCGCGGCGCCAAGACGAAGGTGTACTACATCGGCGGCCGGTCGAACGGGGCCATGAGCGCGGCCCACGTGGTCGGCCCGGGCGTCGCCATGAAGGCGTTCTACGACAACTTCGGCGACGTCTGCTCGGCCATCAACAACACCTGCGTCGTCGACCTGGCCCCGAACATCTGCCCCGGCCAGGGGAACGCGGGGGCCAAGTACACGTGCAAGTACTGCGTCCTCGTGTCGATCGGGGTGGCGGTGGCCGCCCAGGACTTCGTGGTCAACGAGAACAGCCAGATGATGTTCTCGGGCCTGGAGTTCGAGGGCTAAGATAGCCCGCCCGTCAAAACCGGTTTTGAGGGGTGGCCCGCCCCTCCCCGCGGCCTCCGAGCCACCAACCGCACCCACCCCGGGTGAGCCCATGTCCAGCCACACCCACCGCGGGGCCGGCCCGGCCGGCCCGCTCCAGCCGTCCGTCGACCGCCGCACCCTGGAGCTCGACGAGGCCCTCCGCGGGGCCGAGGTCGCGGCCGGCGCCCTGCCGGCCCTCGGGTTCATGCGCGACCCCACCCGGGCCGCCATGGCCGTCCAGGCGGCCCTGGGGCGGCCCGGGCGGGTGGTCTACGGCGTCGTCATCCACCCCCTGCCGGGGGTCCACTGGTACAAGGTCCAGCTCGGCGACGGGGGCGGCTGGGTCGCCGCCTGCGCGGGGGCGCGGGGCTCGCTCCTGCCGCTCGGGCCGAAGGACCTGGACATGGCGGGGCCGAACGAGGCCGTCCTGATGTTCCGCCCGGACGGGCTCGACTACGGCGTCATCCTGTGCGCCGTCCCGTCGGCGGTGACGGACGGGGCTGTCAGCTGCCCGGACTGGGTGGTGCAGGGCGGCGGGAGCGGGCTGCGGCGGGAGGCGGGGCACCAGTTCCCGGTCACCGGGACGTACCGCAGCGGCGGGGTGCTCGACTGGTCCGCCCAGCGGCCGCTCGACCAGACCCCACTCGACCGCGGGTGGGTGACGCCGACCGGCCTCGCGGTGACGATCGACGACGACATGGTGCAGGTCCGCGCCAACGAGATGGCCGGCCTGTGGGTGACGAGCGAGGACGGCTGGGTCCGGCTGGCCGGGCAGCACCTCGTGGTCGAGTCGCCGGTGCACGAGGTCGAGGCGTGCGACGACGAGGGCGAGGCCCGGTACTTCGAGGGCGCCGCCGCCTACCCGCACGAGGCGCTCGGCCAGTACGCCGCCAACCAGGCGTGGACCCAGGAGTACGACGACCAGGCCGTCCAGTACACGTCCCACAAGGCCAAGGTGGACCTGCCCGACGGGCAGGAGGACCTCCAGCCGATCTACCGCTACCAGGAGTACGGCGGCTACCTCGGCCAGGGCCGGCTGCGGCTGGTGGTGAAGCCCGCCCGCACGGCCGGCGCCCGGCGGTACTCCGCCCCTGAGCCGGACACGACCCTGTTCATGGAGTCGGTCGGGCTCGACGGGGCGGCCACCTACGTCTCGGCCAAGAGCGTGCACATCGGCAAGCGGGCGCAGCTGCCGGTGTTCGTGCAGCGCCAGCCGGTCCAGGCCCGGGCCGGGGACGACGCGGCGGCGGCCAACTACAAGTTCTCGTCCCTCTTCGGGGCCGGGGCCGAGCACCGGGTCGGCGACGTCGAGGTGGCCGGCCTGAACCGGGCGCTCCGCACGGCCGCGGCGGTGCTCGACCTGATCGCCCACGCGATCACCTGGAAGCCGGCGCACCCGTTCCACTACCACGCCAACGACTACCGGGCGTACAACCCGTCCGAGCTGCCCGAGCTGACCCGCAACCAGGAGGTCGTGAGCTACGCCGACTACACCGTCCCCGACCCGATGCCCGTCCGCCTGACCATAGACCACCGCTACGGCCAGGTCGAGTACTTCATGCGGGAGAGCTTCATCCGGTTCGAGGACGACGGCGGGGTGCACCTGGGCGGCGGGGCCGGGGAGGGGCTGGTGTTCGCCGGCGGCCGCGTCTACCTCGACGGCCCGCTCGGGGTGGAGATCCGGTCCGGCGGCGAGGTGGCGGTGCTGGGCGACCAGTTCGTGGCGCGGGCGAGGGGGTCGGTCGACCTGTCGTCCACCGAGAAGGACGTCCGGCTGAAGGCCGAGGGGAACATGCAACTCCTGGCCGGCAACGGCGGCCAGGGCGGGGTGCTGGTCGAGTCCCGGGGCGAGGGGGCGCAGCAGCAGTTCAAGAACCGGTACGGCGAGGACGTGGTGTCCAACGGCGTCATCGTCCGGGCCGGCAAGGCCCCGGCGGCCGTCCTGGCCAAGGACGTGTACCTGCGCACCGGCGGGGCGGACCTGGAGGAGGGCGACATCCTCCTCGACGCGAGCCGCGGCAACCGCCGGGTGCAGGTGTTCGGCCGCGAGTTCCACACGTACACGACGAGCGCCGTCACGTTCAACTACGGCCCGGTGGGCGAGACGTCGACCGTGAACAAGGCGTACTACTTCGGCGAGGAGGCGATGATCGCCGACGTCCGGCTCATCCTGGGCGGGCCGCTCGTCGGGTACAACGGCGGCGGCGGGTCGGCCGGGGTCGTGGTCGACGGCGGCGTGTACGGCACCAAGGCGTTCGCCACCGCCGGGGTGATGGCCGACAAGAAGGGGATGTTCCTCGGCAAGGTGCCGGGCGGGTTCGCCGGCAGCGTCCAGGCCGCCACCCAGGCCGCCGCCGAGGCCGCCGACGAGCTCCGGCAGGCCGCCGAGACGCGGCACGAGACGACGGTGGTGCAGAAGTACTACCGGGCCGGGCAGGTGGGCAACGACGAGGTCATCGAGCTGGCCCGGTTCGGGTTCCGCGACCCGCTCGACAGCACCCGGCAGTACAAGACCGACGGGTTCGTGACCCCCGAGGCCCGGTGGCAGCAGTTCATCCGGTTCGGCCTCGCCACCGGCGGCACGACGTGGGTCGAGCGCCCGGTCGTGTACCAGGGGCGGGAGACCTACCCCTGGCCGGGCAAGCAGAAGTGGGCGGACGAGCCGACCCTGCTCGAACTCGCCGCCCCGACCATGAGCGACCCCGGGGCCGGCCGCGACGCGGACGCCCCCG
Source organism: uncultured Nannocystaceae bacterium (assembly GCA_964626165.1). GTDB lineage: Bacteria > Myxococcota_A > Polyangia > Nannocystales > Nannocystaceae > CAZVEM01. The sequence goes on along the minus strand of CAZVEM010000126.1, from coordinate 179 downwards.
GCCCGTACGAGACCGCGGCGGCCGGGGCCGTGACCCCGACCGTCCCCAACGGCCGATACCGGTTGGCCCGTCCCTAACCAGGAGCCCGTCGTGGCAAAGAGCATCGACCCGTTCGCCCGCAAGAAGGCGCCCGCCGCCCCGCCGCCGGCCGACCCGGCGGCCCAGAAGGACCGCCTCGC
>CAZVEM010000125.1:0-15837 GCA_964626165.1 uncultured Nannocystaceae bacterium | reverse complement strand
ATATCGCTCACAGGCAGCCGCCGTCGCCACCCGGAACGTCTGCGCGTGCCACCCAAGGGCCACCGCTCATGCACCCCGACTCGCGTCGACCGTCTCTGCGCCTCACCTTGAACCCCGAGGAGACGGTCTTGGGTCCTCTGTCGTGCGCGCGGCAGTGGTCCGATGCGCCGACGCGAGCGCGTCGCTCGTCATGTGCGGCCGCAGACGCGCAGGCGCCGATTCGAAAACTTCCGCTGCGGCGCTGGCTGGCCTTAGGGTTGGTACTCGTCGGTGGGTGCACACCTTCCGGGCGCGTCCCTGATGAGAATGTGACGGTCGTGATGGAAGGCGTGGGAGACACCCGCGTGGAGAAGGGTCCCCTGCTGGAGGCGGTGGACGGACCGCAGACGGAGGACGCGGGCCTCAAACCGACGACCCTCGCCTCGACCCCCGTTGAGCTCGTCGCATTTCGCGAGGGCTCGCTGAGTTTTGCGCCCAATCGCAGAGGGGGAGATGGATCGGCCGTATTGCTCGCCGGACTCGCAGCCTTTCCGCTGGAGCGATCGAGGCCCGGGGTCGTGTGGGACGTCGCTTCGCTGCGTGGCCTCCCCTGGCGTGACGCGTCCTTGATGGATGGTGCGCACGCGACCATGGCCGTCACGCGCGAAGATGCGTCCGGTCGGTCTGAGCTCTCCGGTCTCTGGGCGATCCATGAGGGGATGCGCGGCCCAGATGAGCACTTCGTGTACGCCCGCTCCGCCGCCGGCTGGCAGGCGATTCGCAACCGACGCTCGATGCTGGAGTGGTTCGATGTCGATGCCCGGCCCTACCTCACCGGGCACGTCACGCTCCGCACCTGGCACATCGCGTACGACCCGTCGCTCGAGGGCGCATCCGAAGATCCGACACCCCAAGAAGAGCGCCGCTACGCCAAGCTGGAGCGCGAACTTGCGGCGTCACCTCCCGCGCTGGTGTGGAACGGAGCCGGTCCCACGCCAGCACTTCCGGCGCTACCTCGAGTTTCCGCGTCTGGCGACGAGGCGGATCTTACCGGCGATACGCTGCCGCCCGTCAGGCTCGCCGTGCTCGCTCCCCAACAGCCAGCCGGGGCGGCCTCTCCGTGCGGCACCTTCCTCGTCGAGTTCGGCGGCCTTGCCTACGGCAGCGATCTTGGCTCGTCTGTTCGCTGCATCTCGCTGGCGGGCGAGGTCTCGGCAATCGTACGTGCGGACGCGCGCAGCGGAGATCGCTACTTGATCCACGGCTGGCAAGAGACCCGCGATAGCAGCAGCGTCATCGCATGGGGCAGCGTTGGAACCGAGAGCACCGAGCCTTGGCTGGGTCGCCTGGAGGGACGCAGCTGGACAGCTCTCCCCGCGCCGCCTTCGCCACATGACACCGTCGTGGACTATGCGATCAGCCAAGAGGGCGACCAATATGCCATCACCGCTGCGCAGGTCGACTTCGGCAGCGTTCGCCACACGCGACTCTGGAAACTCGCCGCGAACGCTGAGGCCGGCGCCTGGGTCGAACTCGTGCTGCCGAGTGTCGAGTATCCCGAGCCAGGTTTTGATCGCTGGTTGATGTCCGACTTCGGTCCGGATTGGGAGCTCCAGCGCGGCCGCGAGAGGTCCGCTCGCGGCCTCGTGCAGTTGCAGGTGACGGGCGTGCGGAGCAGCGGCAGTCAGATCTACCTGATCGCAACCGACCCCAGATCTGCACCCGACACGGCGCCGCGGAGCTTCCTCTTCGCACTCGCGCGTGCCGCTCCTGCCCAAGCTCAAGACCAAGCGCCCTCACAGAGTGCGCCGATTTTCTTAGCGCCCGGGCTGCGGATCGACGAAGAACTCGCGCGAGATGCTGGGACGGCGTCGCGGCCGCGTCCCTTGGAGCTCCCGAGGGACTCGATGTGGTCGGTCGTCGCGGCGGAAGATCAGCTCGTTCCTGGCAGCGTCTTGCCCAGAGAGTGCGGACTGCTCTGGCTCAAGCTGGCGAGCGCCGACGAAGACCAACGAATTGGAGCGGTGGAGGTCGCGCGACGTGCATTTGCGGATCTCGAGGAAGATCCGTGGCCGATCTACCAAGCGCGGCGAGGCACAGTTGACGAGCTGGGCTTTGTCTTCGCCCATTACTCCGTCGAGATCGCGCTGCGTCTTAGCCGATCGCTAGCAAAGCAGAGCGGTCACGCACACGAGCTGCGTTGCGCAGCGCCGCATGTGGTCGCTCAGATTGAGCTGGACGAACAGGCTGTCGATTAACTCCAACCTGCCAGCGCGGGGCTCACAGTCTGTGTGGTGCTCGACTCGGAGCTGCGGCGTTTACCGTCGCTGCGGATCGACTGCTAGCCGCAGTCGATGTCGTTTGGACCACAGCGAAAGCGGACGTGGAGATGTTGCTCGTGACCGGGGCTGTGTCGGATCGGTGCACGACCTTCCCGTGCAGATGCGGGCCATTGAATCCACGCATGAATCCGGTCCTCGGGCTCACCTGCTTTGCGTGCCGCCTCAGCGAGCTGCTTTTGCAGCGCGTGATCGAGGAAGATGAACTCAACCTGCCCGGTGAGCATCAGCTCGCGCACCAAGATCCAGGTTGCCGTCCAATCGATTTCCGGCGCGGCCTTCTCGTCTGTCGACTTTGAGGCACGCGTACTGCGTTTTGATTTGGTGGGCGCTGCTTCTACGACGCGCGTCGGAAGGCGAATGTCGATGTCGCGTCCGCTCTGGTGTGAGGCGTGCGGGCGTAGGCGTCCGCCTTCCTTGCGGCTGATCGCGCCGATCGAGAGCGGCGCCGAATAGCCCGAGGCGCCCTTGAACGCGATCAGAGCGCGCTGCAGAAGCTCAAGCGTACGCGTACTGCCAAAGGCTTCGTCCGGGCGTCGCACGTGCCAGATCTCGGGATACTCGGGGAGCGGCACCCCGTGTTCGAGACGACCGCGGTGCGCGAGGCCAACGCTGCGCCCCCCTTGTTCGATCGCGAGCGGAACCCAGCTGCTGCCCTGCAGCGAGGGAACCGCGAGCTCACTCGCCTCGTCCTCGAGATCGTGCGTGACCCAGAGCCGCAGTCGGGTGCCCGCTTCCAGCTTGGGTGGATGCGCCAGGTTCCAGCGACGGAGGTGAACGACCGGAACGCCATGCTTGGATGCAACCGCGAGCCAATCTTCGCCGTCCTGCACCACGTGCTCAATACGGCGGCGCGGCGCCGGCACGACACGCGCAGGGATCCACAGCGAATCGCCGACATGCAGTGCAGGCCGCTCGCTGAGGTCATTGGCGGCAGCGATGGCGATCGCAGTTGTGTCGTAGCGCGCGGCGATCGTCACGAGGCGCTCGCCGGGAATCACCGTGTGCCGCACCCACTGCACGTCACCTCCACCCTGATCGACCGGGGCGGGACGTTGGGTTGCCTGGACATAGGTCGGTGCGTGGCTTTGCGAGGTCGCCGGGCTCGCGCTATCTCGGCTCGCGCCCGTCGTCTTGGAGCCTCGCGTTGAGGGTTGGTCCGGTCGGCTCTTTGCAGCGGTGACCGCTGCATCCTGCGCCGCCGCGCCGCTTGGCTCGACACCGACAACATCGTTGACGCCGGGGAGAGGGATGGGATCGGGCGCGGGGAGGGCTGCGAACTTGGTGGTGTTGGGATTGCTCGTCGCCTTGTCGCGCCCAGCGGCGTCCGCCGGCGGTGCGGCCTGTGGCGTCGCGGCCGCCTTCGCGATCGCGGCGTCGTCGGGTTGCGGTGCCGTGCCCTTTGCAGCGTGGCGCTTCGCGTCGCTTCGCTTGTCGGGTGAGGCGGTCTTCTTTGCGTCCCTGCTTGGCGTCGGGGCTGGCGCATGAGCGGTTGCACTCTTTGGCGTCGCCTTGGGCGCATGACTCGCGGAACTGCTCGAAGCGCTCTGCGCCAGCGGAGCACTCGGAGACTTGGATCCCCCGGGAGGATTGGATGTGCTCTGCGGAGTCGGAGCGTTTGGCGACTTCGCGGCGCTCTGAGACTTCGAAGCGCTTGGAGACTTCGTCGCGCTTTGCGACTTCGAAGCGCTCGTCGTCGCGGCACTCTTCTCGCCGGTCTGGTGGGAGGCGCTCTTGGAGCCCTGCGGCTTCGCGTTGCTGGCCGCAGTTGCGCTTCGCACTGGTGCAGAGCTTGCGGGCTTGGTTGCCGGCGATGCGCTGTGCGATGCGGGCTTGGCAGCCGTGCCTCCGTTGTCCTTGGGAGGGGCGGCGTGAGCCAGAATGGGAAACGCGAGCGTGGTCGCCAGGAATGCGGGCAGCGCCCGTCGGACGGCCGCGCGCGCGCGCGGTGCGTGGGCAGGAGCCTTCACGCCTTTACGCTACGGCGAGCCGCTCGGTGCGCGAAATTTCCGGCCAGTCGCCCGCCCCCGACGGCGCAGACTGGCTACCTGTCCAGGTAATCATGCCCGCCCGACCGGGCGACCCCGCCGAAGTTTGGTTGCGCTACAACCAGCGCGGGCTGCATCCATGATCCTCAGCGACAGAGACATTCGAGCGCGCCTGCTTGCGGGCGATATCGTGATCGAGCCGATGGAGGACGCGGATCTGCAGATCCAGCCGGCAAGCGTCGACCTTCGCCTCGACAACGCCTTCGTGGTGTATCAGCTGCCGCATGTGCCGTGCATCGATCCGCGCGATCCATCGACGGTGGAAGGCTACACCGAGCGCATCGTGATTCCCGAGGGCGAGGCCTTCGTCCTTCAGCCGGGAGAGTTTGCGCTCGGTTGCACGCGTGAGCGCGTCAAGATCCCCCCTGACCTCGTCGCGCGCGTCGAAGGGCGCAGCTCCGTTGGACGTATGGCCGTGGTTGTGCACGCGACCGCGGGATTTATCGATCCAGGCTTTGAGGGGCAGATCACGCTTGAGCTCGGCAACCTTGGGCGCTGCGCGGTCAAGCTCTATCCAGGCATGCGCCTCAGCCAGATCGTGTTCCACGAGATGACCAGTCCGTCCGAGCGCCCCTATGGTGCAGGACGCAGCAGCAAGTATCAGGGCCAGGGCGGCCCAGTGCCGAGCCGCATTGGTCACGATAAGCGCAGCAGCAAGTCCTAGCGACAACCTGCTCGGGCGTCCTTCTTCCGAAGACCGCGCGCCGGTGCGACCACAGGACGAGAACCGTGGCAGTGATGCTTGAGATCCGCCATTCGAGCGCGGTCGTGTTCCGCCCTCGATGAGAGCAGTATGCGGCACGAATGCCGCCCTCCGAGCGCGGCGTCCGAGCGCGGAGTCCGAGCGCGGCGTCAGAGCGCGGAGTCCGAGCGCGGCGTCAGAGCGAGGCGCCTTGGCCCGGTCCGCCAGGTCCAGCGGCAGGTTTGGCGCCTTCGCCCTCCGACGAATCCTGCGCGCCCTCAAGCTCGCTTCCCTCGGACGCACCAGACTCGTCTTCGGTCGTCGAGCCGCTCTCCGAGGGCTGAGCCCCCGCCTCGTCCTCTTTGGGCGGCAGCGGCTTTGCCGGTGGCAGGGCCGGCGTGGCGCCGGAGCTGTCCCCTGGGCTGGCCCCTCCCGAGCCCTCGGGATGCTTGGCCTTGTAGCGCTTGCTCGACTTCACCAGCGTGTTGAAGTCGATCTGTAGCGACAGACTGAGGATGTCGTACTTGGACTTAAAGACGCCGTTGTTGGCCGGTACGCCATTAAAGGGCACGTCGGTCCCGTTGTTGGGGATCGTGCAGTTGTCCGGGCAGGGCCAAAGCGGTCGAACCTGGTAGTTGCGCGCGTCGGCGTTGGTGATGTCCTGACGCTGCTGGAACAGGTGCATGTAGCCGGCCGTCAGCGAGATGCCCCGGATCGTGCCGGTGAGGCCAACGCTGGGGCCGCCACGCATAAAGCCGGGGAAATCCAAGTGAGCGTAGCCTTGCTCGACCGTCGAGGTCTCAAAAAAGCCGCCCATTCGGATCGACAGGTGATCGTCGAGCAGGTTGACGTCGCTGCCAAGTCGAATGGAGTGCGTCCCCTTCCAGTTCTTGGGGATCCGGAGGTCGGACATCAACTGCCCATTGATCGTGCTGTCGGGCGAGAAGTCGATGTCGTAGTTCTTGATGACCTGCCAAGCCTCATAGTGATAGTCGAGCTCGACATCGAACACCTCACGTTCCTTGCGTTCGTGGATGTAGCGGATGCCTCCGCGTAACTGCCACGGCATCGCGAACTTGAGGCTTGCCTGGGCTGACTCCGCGCTCAACCCAGCCGCGGAATCGAGGTTCACCCCGTCAAGGCAGCTGGGGAAGTCTGAGTTGCGGAAGGGGTTCTTGACGCAGCCCTTCGTGCTCTGGGCGTTGAAGTAGACCGGGACGATGCGCGCGGCGGCTCCAATCTCCAGCGCTCGGATCGGCCGCACCCACATACCCAGGATGCCCGTGCCCGACGTGTTGTCACGCAGCGACAACATGGTGTTGACCATCAGCTGACCACTCGCGGGGGGTTCGGGCGAGAGCGCGTAGTCGTCAAAGTTGTTGGCGGGGTTGACGGCGGAGTCGACGGTGAGGCCGTAGAGCATCTGCGGCAGCATCGCGTACTGAGCGGTGACGCCCACGCCAAAGATGTCCTTGTACTTCCAAGCGGCGCTGGCGTTGATGAAGAGCACCAACACGTTGAGCTGCGTGAGCATGAAGCTCTGCGGGCCGTAGCTTGGGTAGTCGTGGCGTCCCACGGAGCTTGGCCCGTAGCCGCTGAGCGCAAAGGTCCAGTTCTTGAGGCCGAAGTCACTCGAGGCGGCCATGAATAGGCCGGCGATCGGGAACACCTTGCTCCGATCCGACACCGGTCCGTAGGTCAGCTCGGGGTTGTTGCCAAAACTGTTGGCCGCGAAGTCGTTGCGCTGAAAGGTCGTGTCATGAAAGACGACGTTCTGCGAGTAGTAGACGTGCGTGCCGCGGAGCTTCGCCAGCAACGCGGGGTTGTGGTGGATGGCGGTGAGGTCCTTGCCCCCGACCACCGATGCACCGCCGCGTCCGACAGACCGCGCACCGTAGTCAGGGATCTCAAACCCGCCGGCGTGTGCAGTCGTCGCCGATGTACACACGGCCGCGCTGGCGAGCAGCGCGCTTGCAGCGACGGTGAGGCGAGGGGCGGGGCGCTTCCTTGAGTCCGACATGGGTGTTGCTGGAGCCTCGACGAGTCAAACGCGGGTCGTCCATGGGGCCAGACGTGCCCCAGTCCGTCTGGAGCGCCGCGCGTGCAGCTAGGGCCCCCGATGCGGCGAAGCTACCACGCCGTTGCGTCTGCGTGGTAGCTTCGACACACATGTCGAAGCTACCTTTGTTGACCGGGTCCGTCGTGTTTCTCGCCGCGTTGGTCGCGACCTCAAGCGCCTGTGGTGGCGATGACGGAGGCAGTGACGACTCGAGCTTCGTGCCCGGTGATGGAGATGGAGACGGGGACGGAGATGGCGATGGCGATGGCGACGGAGACGGGGACGGAGATGGCGATGGCGATATCCAGGTGCCCTCTACCTACCGTTTTGACTGCATCGACATCGAGACGCTGGGCAGCGTGTCCAAGGGGGCGTTCCAGGTGAGCGTGCTCCAAAATGCCTGGGGTAACGACATCGACCTGTTCAACCTCAACATCATGGCGGACATCACCGCGCTCGACGTTGCGATGGGAGACGCGACCATGCAGATCCGCTCGGGGATCGGCTCCTCGGAGCAAGACCTCTGCGCGGAAGGGACGACCGTCTCGCCGGACGTGTCCGTCGCGTATGACCCGACCGTGGGCAAGTATGAGTCCGCGCCGGACAAGGTCTGCGCCCAGGACGCCGCGGACACCATGAGCTCTCCCGGCAACGGCACGCTGGTCCTCGACCTGCCCGCGAGCGAGACGATCTACATCTACGCGCAGGCGCAGGACGGCACGGTCTTTAACTGCACCAATGATCCGAACGTCAACGACGCGGTGCCGCTTCGCGCGATCCATGCCGAGTTCACCGTCAATGACGCCGGCACTCGGGCCTTCGGACGCTTGAGTGGATGTCTCTCCCAGGCCGAAGCGCAGAACCTGTGCTCTTGCATCGGCACCTGCAATCCGATGGCGAACAACCCAGAGTGTGGCTGCAATGTGAACGCCGCGCCCTTGGCTGAGCAGCTCCTGGGAGTCGAGACGACGACCAACTGCACCGACTTGCTGGGCGAGCCGGCCTACGATCTTGAACTCAACTTCTCCGCCCAGCGACTGGCCGCGGTGCCGGCGACCTGCGGCTAGCAGGCTGTCGAAGTCCCGCGCCGGGGGATGTGCCCGGCGCGGGTTCTTTTTCGGCGGCCCGAAGCGGCCGAAGGATTGCCGTTAATAACGAAGCTCGGTGCGCACGAAGACAGCGCCGACGACCTTATCGCGATCGCCCGTGCCGTCCTCGAATGCACGGCCCGGCAGGAGCACGCCGCCCTGCAGGCCACCTTGGATCCACATGCCCTTGTAGCTGTAGCGCGCACGTACGCCGAGGTCGAACTCAGTGCCGAGATAGCGGCGGTCTCCCGGCCCACCCAGGGCGTTCGTATTGGCGCCGCCGGTGATACGGCTTGCATAGGGATCGCTGACTTGCGTCGGCGAGAACGCGACCATCGGTCCGCCCCAGAGCTCGAATCGATCCATGAAGTTCCAGCGCGCCTTAGGCTGAATGTGCACGGCATTGGTCGCCGAACCCCCGCTGGCCAAGTACTGCACACCTTGAGGATCGACCGCGGCGAGCGTGTCGTCCTGTGCGAGCATCTGAGAGCGAGCGCTCTGCCATCCCATCATATAGGGGAAGAGGATGAGGCCTGCGCTGTAGCCGGGCCGGGTACGAAACGCGGTGAAGGTGCGATCGTTGGGGTTGTTGTCGCCGCTGGCGACACCTCCGTCAAAGCCGACCAACCACACGTCGGGATCTCCGAAGTAGCCGCGCAGCGCACCTGCGGTCTGGAAGACGACGTCATGACTGCCGTCCTCTGAGAAGAAGCGAGTTCGTCCTGTGATCGCGGCCGCTTCGAAGGCACCGATCAACGCGAGCTTGTTGTTGATTCGCTTGGTGCCCTGTCCGGCAAGGTCGAACACGCCAACCTGGAGAAGGTCGTCGTTGGCAAAGGCGTCGCGGTCGTCCGCCGACTTTTGGTGGCGAAACGCCATGTAGCCGCCAAGCCAGTTGCCGGGCTGGTCGGCGGGTTGATAGCGGAGCACCAGCAGTCCCTGACCTGCCAGGTCTCCCTTGGTCAAGTTCGCGTTCTCGTCGCGATAAACCAGGTCTGCACCGACGGCAACCACGAGGTCTCGTGCGGGTCCGTGTAGGTTTGCGAAGGGTTTGGTTGCGAACAAGACCCGGTCGTACAGCCCGCCTCGGCCGTCGTCTCCAAAGCGCATGTCGCCGTAGCGATCCACGAAGTTGCCCCCGTTGGCGACCAGGCCCAGTCCCCAGGTAAAGGCCTGCTGACCGACCCGCAGCACGCCGGCACGCGGGAACAGGTACTCAAAGTACGCCTCGCGGAAGTCGAAGATCCGCATGTTGTACGCGGTTGGGGGGAAAGGCGCGTTGCTCGACTCGGGGATGTAGGGCGGCTGGCCCGAGGTCAGGATCTGGTCCACGCGTGGGTCGCCGCTGCCACTGGGTGCCCAGCGACCCGAGACCAGGTCAAAGCCGAGCTGGATCTTCGCGTTGCCAGCCTCAAATCGCGGCATGAAGCGAAATCGACCAGTGACCTGCGCGTTATCGCGAAACTGATTGCCGGCCGAATCGAGCGTAAAGGGTGACACGTAGCCGATCGCGTTGCGTAGCTGGAGGCCTGGATAGAACAGGATCTCCTTGTCTTTGCCCAACTCGTAGCGGCTCTCCTCGCACGGATGGAAACCATCCGTGGTCATCAAGATCCGCGGCACGCGTCCAAGGCTGGGGTCGCTGCATGGGTGCCCGTTTGCGGTCTTGGTCGTGGCAGCGGGCTCACCCAATTTACCCTCGCCCTCGGCGCTCAGGTCGCCCTCCTCGCTCACGAACGGATTGTCGAGCGCGCCAGGACTTGGCTCAGGTTGCGGTTCCGTTTGCACCGGCGGCAAGGGTGCAGGGATCGGTTCGGGCTCCGCCAAATCCGCCCACGGATCTTGGCTCGGCGGCGTTCCACTCGGCTCCTCCGGGGGGCCAAGCGCTAGCAGCGGAGCGGTGAGAACAAGCGCAAGCGCTGGAGCCATCGTGGGCAACAGTACCAGGGTGCGGGGCCGGCTGCGCGAAGATCCTTGGGCGCGCTCTGAGGACGTGGTATTCACCAGCCATGCGCAAGCACTGGATTCTTGGCACCCTCACTCTTCTCGCATTGATCTCCGTCGTTCCCGCCTGCGGTGACGACAGCGGCGATGACACAGACGCCGGCGGCACGGGCGACGGCGACGGCGACGGCGATGGCGACGGCGACGGCGACGGCGACGGCGACGGCGACGGCGACGGCGATGGAGACGGCGACGGCGATGGCGACGGCGACGGCGACGGCGACGGCGACGGAGACGGCGACGGCGACGGCGAAGGAGCCACCAAGGCCCGTGGCATTGGCGTCCTCGACATCGAAGCCAACCAAGGCGTCCAGACCGACATCTACAAGAACGGTGCCTTTGTCGAAGGTGCGCAGCGCAACGCGCCGCTCGTCCAAAACCGCATCACCTACATCCGCGTCTTCTGGGACATCGAGGACGGCTTTGTGCCCCGTGAGATCAAGGCCAAGCTGACGCTCACCTACTCCGACGGCACCTCACAGTCCGCCAGCCGCACGGTCTTTGTCGACGGACCCAGCGAGCGCGGCGATTGGAGCAAGCAGTTCTCCTTTGGTCTCCCCGCAGAGCTTGTTCCTGCGGGCACCGACTTCCAAGTTGAGCTCTTCGAGGTTGAGGGCGGACACGCCAACGACCCCGAGCACTCCACGTTGAGCAACGTCGCGCCCGAGACCCCCCGCCCGATCGGGTTCGAAGACAGCTACCAGGTGCTGCGCGCGGTGTTGGTTCCGATCAAGCATGACATCGGCGCGAACTGCCAGCCCGCCCCCACCCCGAGCGAGGCAGACATCGAAGAGTTCCGCGCGCTGCTGCACGAGAACAACCCGACCGACACCGTCGAGATCCGCGTGCTGGCCGAGCAATCCTGGACCAACTCGATGGAGTCCTTCAGCCCCGTGCTGAGCTGGCTCGCTCAGAACCGCGGGGGCTGGGGCATCACCACCGACGAGTACGTCTACGGCATCACGCGTCCCTGCGACGGCGGCCCGGGCGGCAACGGTGGCATCGTGCTTGGTCAGGCGATCGACATCCCCGGTTTCCCGAGCAAGGGCAACGCGTTTAGCCGCACCTCGATGGGTCGCTACTACCAGTCGACCGGCGAGCCGCCCTCGGTGACCACGGGTGCTGTCGAGACCTTCGTGCACGAGGTCGGCCACACGCAGGGACGTCTCCACGTCGACTGCGGCGGCGCGGCCGGTACCGATCCCGCGTACCCCTACCCCGGCGGTGATCTTGGCGGTTGGGGCCTTGGGATCGAGTCGGGCGTGCTGATCGAGTCGGCAGCCGGCAAGGACTACATGACCTACTGCTCGATCGCATGGGTCTCCGACTACGGCTGGAACGAGATCTACCCCTACATCGAAGAGATCAGCTCCTGGGACTTTGATGACTCGGCGCCCGAGCCCGAAGGCATGGTGCTGATGGGCCTGCTCGACGAGGACGGTCTTGAGACCTGGTTCACCGTGCCCGGCACGATCGCGGGCCGTGCAGAGACCCCCGAGGACGAGGTCGAAGTGCTCGTCGGCGGCGAGACCATCGCCCTGCCCGCCTATCGCGGTCGCATGGGCGAAGGCGGCAGCAACGTTGTGATCCCGCTGCCCGAGGGCATGGAGAAGCTTGAGGGCGTCAACCAGATCACCTACCGCCACGCCGGCGAAGAGCACGTGGTGCACGCCGCCGAGGTCCGCCTCATGCCGGACGTGATCAGCAACAAGCCCTAAGCGGGGCGAGCTCGACGGCTGGCTGCCTTTCGTGACAGCGACGAACCCCTGCTCTCGGGGGGCCGTCGCTGTCTGTGAACTTGGTGAAAGAGCGTGCCGCCCACTCGGGTCGACCGGCTGAGCCGCGGCGGGCGACCCGCTATTGTTGCGCGATGCAGCGCCGAAACTGGCTCCGGATCGTCGTCCTCACGCTCGTGACTGCTTCGCCCGCACTGATCGCCTGTCAGGCCAACGAGCCACGACCGGTTGCCAAAGGCAACTACGCACAAGTCGACAAGGGACCGATGACCCTTGAGGTCAACCGCGACGCCTCGCGCGTCACGGTTCGCGCGGGGGCCGAGACCGTCGAGCGCGGCTTCTCGACGACGCCCCAAGACAAGTGGCCGGTTCATTGCCGCACCAACTTCAAGGGACAGGCGCTTGAGGTGTTGACCCTCGACGGCGGCGCGCTCGCGATCGGAGGGCACTCGTATGACAAGCCAGTGGTCTCCGCGGACTGCGGTGCGCAGGGACGCGTGCTCTTGACCGTGCCGACCGAGGAGGGCTACGGCAAGTTTGAAGGCGCGGTCCTGTTTGAACCGGTCAGCAAGTAGAGGCCACCGAGCAGAGGTCGAGTCCGCGACGGGGCCTACTTGCCCGCAAAGCCGATCGCGAGGCCGACTTCGCCGCGCAGCGTCTTGGGGAAGGAGTTGTCCAGGCTGGTCGCCTTGCCGTCTTCTGACATCAAGTAGAAGGGCTTGGTCACGCCACCGCGCACCATGATGATCAGCTTCTCTTTGACCACGACCATCACCGCGGCGTGACCACCCAGTCGCGCCTCAAGGCCGCGGAAGGGCTGCTCACCGGCCGACAGCGCCATCGTCACCGGATCAAAGCGCTGGGTGGCGTTGGTGCCCCACGTGTAGCCCAGATGGGCGTAGGGAAGCAGCATCGGATGAATCGCCCAGCGCGGCCGAATGCCCAGGAGGTCAGTCGAAAAGCCGGCGTAGACCGAGTTCATCGTGACCTCGCCGATGTTGTTCTCGCGCGTCCACTTGTGCCGCGCATAGCCGATCTGCGGCATGAAGCGTGGCAACAGCCAGTAGTCCAAGTTGATGTTAAAGCCGTTCTTGCGCTTCACCGTGACTTCGTCGTCGGGCACGCCACTAATCGAGTCGCGCAGCGGCAGCGCACCAAAGTCCCAGTTGAGCTCAAAGAGGATGAACGGCGAATCAAACTTGGACCACGGGTAGCTCCGGATCAGACGGCCGCCTCCACCACCAAGTCGTCGCCGACCGCCCGAGCTGGGACCCTCCGAGCTGACCATCTCAAACTCTTGATCGATGCTCGACGGCGTCTCGCCCGACATGCGCGACTCCACCTCGCGCAGACGCGTCCGCACGCGGCGGATGTCGGGCTCGTACTCTGCGTTGGGGCCCAGCGATGGCGCGTAGCGCTTGATGAAGAGCTCGAGCAGCTTGCGGGCAGACTCCAGATCTCCCGGCGGCAGGCCGCGGTCGTAGCTGCCCATCTGCAAGATCGCGATGTTGGACGCGATGATCGAGCGCGCCCGTCGAGTGTTGGCATTGCTCTTGGCCTCACCCAGCTTCTCGTAGGCCAGCGTCCAGCTTGCAATGGCATCGGCGTAGTGACCCGCTGCGACTGCGCGCTCACCAATGCGATACATCGACGCCGCCAGGCTCTCTGGATCCTCCGCGTGAGCGACCGAGGGCACCGCACTCCCGAGCCCGATCGCGAGCACAAGTGTGGCAAGGCGCGCAATTGTGCTCCCGCGCCGCGCACGACCGCCCTGGCCATGCAGATGGAGTGAGACACGAGTCTGCCGTGGCTTTGAAGCCAGCGCGCCTGGCTTGGGTGATGCGTGTGACTTCGTCATGTCTGACTTCGGGAGGTCTAAATGCGTGTTGTCTGAATGCTTGTTGGTCAGGCTCTGTTCTCGCAAGGCCTACTCCAACGCCTTCTTGACCCGTGCCAGCGCCTTTTCTGCGTAGGGCAGCAACACCTTGGGCGTCAGGCCAGATCCCTTGACGTTGGTGCCCTCGACGGCGAGCAAGAAGATCACAACGGTGTCGACGCGGAACACGTACGCAACCATGCTGAACTTCGCACCGGTCGCGGACACCTCCTCGCCCACAAAGACTCTGCAAGAGTCGCCGATCAGCTTGGCGCTCTTGTCCTCCGCCATGCCGGTGGGCAGAAAGCCCTGCCAGTTGTCCATGATCAGCGTGTGTGCGATCTCTGCCGTCGGCGCGATGATGCGGCTGTCGTAGAGCGCCTCGATCGCCTTGTCCTGGGTGTTGCGGAAGTAGGAGCGACCGGCGACCGCACTGCTGGCCGCTTCATCGAGCGAGACCTCCAGCTCCTTGGGCGCCTTGAGTCCCTTGGGGACCTCCGACTCCGCGAGCATCAGCGGCGTCATCGCGATGCGAATCTCGTCCTGCGTCAGCGCGGGTGCCGGTGCAGGTGCCGGTGCAGGCGCCGGCGTCGGTTCGGCCGGAAGCGGCGTAGGATCGACTTGCGGTTCGGGCGCCGGCGGCTCTGGCATCGGCCGCTTCGATGGATCGATCGGCTCCTCACCCGGAAAGCGCGCGAGCTCGGGCGGCATCCAGCCACCCTTGCACGCCGCCGTCAGACCGACTGCCGCGATGAGGAGCGTGGCAAGGCGGTTGCTGCGTGCGGTCACGCCGGGACGGTATCAACCACGCGCGCGCTTTCAAGCCCTGCGCACCGACGATTCGCGTGTCATCCGTGGTGTCGCGAGCGAAGTCGCGCACCCAGAGCGAAGGGATCGCGGACGTCCAACGAGAGACTAGGAGTCCTTATCACCGCTCTGGTCTGGGGTCTCGATCGGCGGCTCCCAGAGCTCGATCTTGTTGCCCTCGGGATCAAAGCACCAGCCAAAGGATCCAAACTCTGAAGACTCGACCTTCTCGTCCACCTTGGCACCGCGGGCCTTGAGCTGCTCGAGCATCGCCGCGAGGTTGTCGACGCGGAAGTTGAGCATGAAGCTTGCGGTGCTTGGCTCGAAGTACTTGGTGTCCTCCGCAAACGCGCTCCAGATCGTCGAACCCGGTCGCTCCACCGAGGTGTGCTCCGCCCACTTAAACACCACGCCGTTCCAGCCCTCCTGAACCTCAAGCCCAAGGTTCTCCGCGTACCAAGTGGCCAGCGCCTTGGGATCGCGTGACTTGAAGAAGATGCCTCCGATTCCGCGTACGCGTTGCATGACTGAGCCTACCGCGCAGGCCTGAGAAGATGCGTGCTCGCCTCCAGATCGCCCCTGCTCGCCTCAGGCAGCCCGCTGCGCCCGGACCTGACCGAAGGGAGCCGGCCCTTGCCTGCGCACGATCGAGGGGTCATAGTCATCCGTCGCCTGGGACAGCCCAGGGGACAAGGTCCCAACAACCTTCGGGGGTGCATTGGCTTTCGACGGGGGGACTTCGCCTGACGGCCGCGTGCCGCGGCGCCCAGACCGCGTATCAACCGGGCAAAACAAAGCTGCCAACGACAGCAACTACGGGCATCTCGCCCTTGCAGCCTAACTAGCTGCACGCTGAACCCTGAGGAGTCGCAGTAGGGGGTAGGTGTCATTTACAGCGGCTGGTCCTGCGGAGTGCCCTGTGCCAAAGGACGAGACCCACAGGGGATCGCGCTGAGAAAGCCTGTCGACCGGCGACCCTCAGTGCAAAATTGATTGATCGACTACGCACGTAGTGGTCTCACGCGAGGCTTTCCGGACCCGGGTTCGACTCCCGGCGCCTCCACCATGTAACTGACTGAGAAGACTCAAGAATCGCCTCGCGTGTAGCAAGGCGTGTAGCAAAGGGCGGGTCGGAGCCGATGGGCTCCCCCGCCTTTTCTGCGTTCATCACAAGCCCAGCCCTCCGCCTTCGAGGCGTCGAGCAAGGGCGCGTGGGTCC
>CAZVEM010000124.1:0-15862 GCA_964626165.1 uncultured Nannocystaceae bacterium | reverse complement strand
GGAACCATGAGCACCAAACTGTTCAGCTTAGGAAGAACTTCACCGAAGGATAGTGCCGGGCGGCAGTTTTCAAGTTCGTTTAGTGGCTATATTAGTGACGACACCATTTTTCCTGAAAATGGGTTGGACAAAATATCCGCGAGGAACTTCACCCGGGAGGTTGATTATATTTCGATTCCGTGTGCTCACTTTGTACCAAGTTCAGCGTCGTTTTCTGGTTCTTTCGAATTAAAAGTAAATGACATTAGCTATTCGTTTCCGATACCTCGGCATCTCCCATCTAAATTCCACAGAATAATCATTCCGCTGAACGATCGCGCACGGGCAGCGCTTTCAGATTTATAAATGTTCAATGCGAACGGCCCACAGTATCAGCTTTTCGTAGATCACGACATGCCAGCGCCAAAACGAAAACTTCTCCTTCACTCCGCAAAAGGTAATACGCAGGCGGAGTCGGGGCAGATCGGGACCGCCAACCGCAATTGAATAGATGGCGGACTGAAGAATGGCACCTTTCTCGGTGCTGCAGACTAAACACCGCCTCGAAAGTACTTCCTTCACCTCTTCGCCAGTTGCGACCAGGTGCGGACTGACGCCATACTGATTTTCACACGCGCCTGTAGATCAACGTTTGGCATTGCCCCGCGCCGGAGCGCGTCGTTATCGCGAAGTTCCATGCGGCGTGGACACTTCCTGCGCGTTATCACCCACGCGGTCGCAGACACCGCCTTGGTGCCCAAGGCCGCGCGGTCCCAGGTCTCGAGTTTCCAACGCCCGGCCGGCGGTCCCTTCCTTTCCACCCGCACCATCGCGCAAATCGGTCAGATGTTGCCGCGGCTTCTCCGGGAAAAGAACGTCTCGGGCGCCGCGCTCGGGGTCGTCAGCGCGGGGCGGCTGACGTGGCAAGGTTCCTTTGGCTTCAAGGACGCCGCCACCCGCGAGCCAGTCGACGCTCAGACCGCATTCAAAGCCGCCTCGATCAGCAAGACCGTCTTCGATTACGCCGCGCTTAAGCCCTGAGAACGCGTCGCGCTCACCCTCGACCGACCGCTCACCGCCTACGCGGACACGTTTCGCCGCCGACGATCCCCGGCTCGACCGGGTGACCCTGCGTCACGCACTCTCGCACACCACCGGACTTCCCGAAGGGCGCTCCGGGCCGTCCCTCAGACTCGAGGCCAATCCCGGCGAGGGTTTCCGTTACTCCGGCGAGGGGTACTTCTACCTCCAATTGGTCATGACCGACGTGGCCAGCCGTCGTTTTGCGTCACCATGCGGCCCATACGAGGCGGATCTTGAGGTCTGCGCGACCGACTTCGACGCGTTCATGCAGCGGTCGTTGCTCAGGCCGTTGAGAATGACCGCGAGCGGTTAACGAACGCCGAGCGTTTGCCCGGTCTTCCGAAAGGACTGGAAATGCACCGTCCGGCCGAGCGGAGCAACGCGCTCAATGAGCGCGCGTTGGAGGTCACCGAACCGACCAACCTACGGTGCCCGCGCGAGTTCATCGGCAATCTGGGCGTCGAGCGTCAGCCTGCCAGCGCGTTGGCGCGCGATCCGGCCGTCGCGCGCGATTACGAAGAGCGACGGGATTGTATCCATGCCCCAGAATTGGGCGAAACTCTCCTGGAACGACTCTTTCGGGTCCCAGACCACCCGCCAGGGCCAACCCTTCGCGCCGACGAATCGCTCCATGGCCGAGCGATCACGCTGTTCCGGAGGTGCGCTGCGGTTTCCGTTGTAATAGGCGACCTGTATGATCTCGAAGCCAGCGTCGTGGTATTTGCGATACAACTCCTCGAGTTCCATCGTCCGACTGCTCCAGTCGACCGCCAGCCAGGCAATCAAGACCACCTTGCCGCGATAGAAGGACACATCGAAAGGCGTGGCTGCAAATCCCTGCAACTGCTCCCAAAGCAGGGGCACAGGTTCTTCTTGTCCCTGCACGAGTCGCAGAACGCGGTCGATGTCCTGCCGGAGTTGCACATCGATGAAATGGTCGGTGGCATGAGCCGCCCGTTTCTCGCGCAGGAAGCGCGCGCATTGCAGAGGATCGATCGCATTGAACATCATGGCCACCGTGCGATAAAGGGAGGACATCGCGCCCGAGGTCGGGTTTTCGCGTTCGTAGCGCTCGAGCCACGCGAGTACTTTCGGCGGAAGAGTCGTGGCCAAACCGGCGTCACCTCGCCTGACACTGAAGGCGGCCTGACTGATCAGTTGCCGCAGAGCTTCGGCTCGCGTCCCGAGACTGGCGTCGGGATCCGCGACCAGTTGCTCCAGCCAAGGATAGTACTTCCGGTTCCAGGATTCCCGGTCGGCGACGTCAGGGACCAGTTGCTTGCTGCCATCGCGTCGCACCTGCACCTGGTCGTTTCGGCCATACTGCAGCAACACGAGGATGTCCCAGCGGCGCGGGTCATTTTCATAGCGGGACAAATACTCCAAGCCAAAGTCGTGAAGCTTCCGGTTGCGCTCCTGCAGCCATTCATAATACGCGTCGCTCCCGCGCGCGAACTGCGGCGGCACTTGACTGGCTCTGAGCGACAGCAGCCATTCGCGATCGCGCGCCGCGTCTCCCGTGAGCCCGCCGGACAAGGGTACCGTGATGGCCCTGGTTGGCCGGACGTCCGGCGGCGCTCCCGGGGTGCCGCCGCTTTCATTCAACGAGAATAGGATTGGAACCTGCATCGGCATCGACACCGGCTTGCCGGCCAAGGTGGCGGGGCTGAATCGCCAGGCTCTGACGGCATCGACCGCCGCTTCGGCAAAGCGGCGGTCGGTCGCCTGCACGCAAACGACGTTTTCCGGAATGCCATCCGCCGAAACAACGAAGGCAACGGCTGCCTCACCCTCCACTCGATGCTGGCGGAGAAGTGGCGGATAGACGGGCCGCGCGCGCGACAGCGGCTGCGGGAGTGTGGCGCCGGTTGGAAAGGCCGGGCCCGGCCGATAAGGCACGAGGACCGGTTCGAGCCGCACCACCTCTTCTGCCGCAGTCGCCGGTCGACGGGAGGGAGTCGAGAGGGTGGGCGGCGACGACTTCGCCACCGGTGGTGCCGGTACGGGCGGAGCGACCGTATTGCAGCCGGTAAACAGCAAGACAGCAGGCAGGAAGGCACTGGGCCCATGGCGCCGAATACAAGTCGCTACACCAAGCTTCATCACACGTCCAAATTGCGATTCCTCCCTGCAGCGGCAAAGAAGAATCCTGCTACGACACTTGCTTCGCTGACGATTCACTCGCGTCATCGAGGATGGGGTCGCCATCCCGCGCTGTCGAGAGGAACGCCCCACCCCGTTCCGCTGCAAGGGGATTACGTTCGCCACCGAGGCGGTCCGGGATGCGTGCGCGAAGTTGAGAGAAGTTTTGGACCGATGCCAGAACGCCGCCAGGTTGAGGCAACGCGCCCCAGCCTACGGAATCAGGCTGGCGCATGACGCAGTCGTTGCCGTCGTCGAACCTTTGATCCTCGCAAGTTGATCGCGCCCCGCTGCGCGATGGCCGCCTGGTAGTGACGCACGACTGCGTCAGCTTGCGCGATGGCATCGGGCGCAACCGGCACGCGGAGGTTTTCCGATATGCGAACGGTCCTGGTCGTGGCGCTCGAGGTGCGAACCGTGACGTTCATCACCGTGCCGAACTCGATCGCGGGAGCACCGGAGGCCAGAAACTCCACGCCCCTGAGGCGTCTCCCACGGGTGACCGACAACGGAAAATAGCCGTCGCCAATCAACACGCCGTCGCGAGCGAAAATCACTTCCACGCCCGCTGCAGGGATCGTCGGCGGCGGCTGGTAGAAATTCGTCGTGATGCTCCCCGCCGGCGTGCGTGCTTCATCCTCACAAAACCGCCGAAATTCTTCGGCGGTCAGCGTCCAGCGCGCAATCGCACTGCGTCCGCTGCGCAGGTCGCGAAAGACGCGGATCTTGGTCAAATAATGAACCAAGAAGATCGGCCCCACCAGCGCCGGGAACAGCCCCACCATCAGCAGAGGCGAGCCGGTTCGGCCCGTTTGGCGCAGGTCCACGATTCCGAAAACAACGAGCGCCAAGCTGACGACTGAAACGACGCCGGAGATCGCCGCGTTTCGCCCGGGGTTCCGCACGCCGCGGCTCCTCGCTCGTTTCGTTTTCATGGACTGTCGCTAAGCGCCGCGCCAGCCGCTGTAAAGTCGCCGTGCCAGCCCTGAACAACAGGGCCCGGCCGTGGCACTGGTCTTTGTCACCGTCACGGCGAGAGCGCTCGCTGCGCAAACTGTGGCAGGCAACAGGCACACCCCGTCCGATTCTCCCGCTGGACATTCGCTGGTCGCTTTACCACCCTGCGCGCCAGGGAGTCGATTCGTTCAACCTTCCATATCAGCGTCGTGAACACCATCTGGTTTCCGATTTGTCGCCCCGGATCGATTCGAACCGCGCTCGTTGTTCAACTGCTCGCGGTCGCGTTGTCGTCACTCGCATCTGCCGCCAGTGCCGACTCCTGGACTGGATCCATCCGTTGCGAGATTCAAGTCACCGCGCCCGGCTATTCACACCAGGAGACGCAAACGTGGACGCTGACTGGCGCCGCACCCACGACGCAGGGCGCCTATCTCAATTATCCCGCCAACTGGTCGGTCAGCGGTCAGGGCTGGCACGATCGCTCGGGCCAGACCGCCCGCCGCATCGCGGTCTGGGCGAGTGCCGTGCCCGGATCGAATTCACCCCTACGGGGTACGATCGCGTTTTTCCGGCCGAATACCAACCAGCTTTCGGTTCTGTTATCGCACGGGCAGCTCAGTTCGTCCGACGGCTATCGCGGCACGGACCAATACGTCAATGCCGACGGTTTCGTGCGCCCCGCGGCGCGACTGGTGGTGCGTTTGCTTGAATTTCGCTTCGAGCGGATCGAGGCCTTGCCCACGGACACCACGATCACGGGATCCAGAACCACCGAATTCATCGGCGCCATCGCGCCCCTGCACCCGGGTGATGCCAAGGTCATGGTCACCCTGACTTGGGCGCTGGGCAAAGGCACGCCGCCTCCGATGCCACCTCCGACGCTCCCCACGCCACCGCCGCCGCCCGAGTCTCCGGGGGCGCCGAATCCGAGCTCCCCAGTCGCTCCCTCGGCGGTGATTTCGCCGCCCAAAAATTCCAGCCGGCCATCGGCGGGTCCGGCAGCGGTCACGCCCAGTCCCGCAAAGCTGCTGACGGTATCGCCCAACTCGGTCGAGCAGGGAACCAGTCTTTCCGCGCCGATCACACTCACGGGGCAGAACACGCGCTGGCAGGAGGGACAAACCGCGGTGGATTTCGGTCCCGGCATTTCGATCCAGGGGCGAGTGGGAGTGAACTCGTCCACGAGCGCAACGGTCCAGGTCAACGTGGCGTATGCTGCATCGCTCGGGCCACGCGCTGTCACGGTTGTGACCGGCAGCGAAGTCGTGACGCTCCCCAATGTTTTCACGGTCATCGCGCGCCAGCAGCCCGTGATTGCGCAGATCAACCCGAACCGCGTCCTGGCGGGAAGTCAGAACGTGAGCGTCACCCTTACTGGACGTGGCACGAATTGGAATCAGGCCACGACGAAACTCATGCTCATGAACTCGCCCGGTATCACGCTGGCCGGCCCTGAAAACGTCGCGTCGCCTTCGAGCATGACGGTTCGGCTCAACATCGATGCCACAGCCGCACCTGGACCGCGCGAGATCAGAGTGGTGAATACGGGGTCCGTTGCCGCTTCGGACACGATTTCGGTGCCGGACGGCTTGACCGTGACAGTGCCGAACCCGCTCGAGAACGCGAGCGTGGTACCATTCGTCGCCGGAATTTTGATTCCGCAGTTACCCATCACCGTCGTGTCACCCAATGGCGGCGAGAACTTCCTCGCCGGCGGAATCAACTATCCGGTTTCGTGGAAACACACGTTGGGCCCCACGCAGAAATTCGATATCGACCTCAGCACCGATCGCGGTGTGACGTGGAACGTCCTGCGCTCGGCTTTTTCCCCCCGTACGCTGAGTCAAGGCGTGGTCGGGGAATATCTACCCCTGATCGACGCCGCCAGCACCAACGCTCTGGTGCGCGTGCGGGCCACGGGTCAGACTTCGCCAAGCGATGTGAGCGACAATCCGTTCACCCTGACAGCGCCATCCGTGCGCGTCATCAAGCCGGCCGCGGGCGAGAAATGGAAAATCGGCAGCAAACCTTCGCCTCAGATCTTGTGGGCTCACAATATGGGCTCGGAGGCGAATTTCTGGATCGCGCTGAGCCGCGACGGGGGACAGACGTGGGAGATCATCAACGGCTGGGGCCTGAACAGCTCTGGAGACTGGTTCGAAGTGAGCGGACCTCCGACTACTCAGGCCATTGTTCAAGTCAGGACGTCGACCAATCCGAGCATAGTCGCGGAAAGTGCCCGCTTCACGATTGGGTTTTAGCGAGTCCAGTTGAAAGCTGAGAGTTGAATGGTGGGCTATCTGATCGTGTTGGCGTGCGATCCAGGGGAGCAACGGCGTCGGGGATTCGACAAACTCACCTTCGGTTGGGCGATCGGGACCATCGGCAGGAAACGCGCCCTCGCCGGCGAATACTCCCACCTCACGCTCGACATGGGGATGTGGCCCGGAAGGGTGGATCGAACTCGAGCGCGACTTCCCAATGATGGATTGAGCATTTGTTTTTTTGTCAGATTCCAGGTTGTGCGGGTACCTTTAGACAGTCATGGCACATGATTCCGAGCTGACGAAGGCGCTGGTTGAGGGGAACGCTGAGGCGGCCTTGGGGGAATTGGTCCGACGCCACGTGGATCTGGTTTACGCGACCGCCTTGCGGCAAGTGGGCCGAGATGCCCATCTCGCGGAGGACGTCGTGCAAGTTGTCTTCGCACGTTTTGTTCACCGAGCGGCGGCATTGCGCGACCGGGAATCCTTGGGCGGGTGGTTTTACACCACTGCGCATCATGTCGCGGCCAATGTCGTTCGCGGCGAGCGTCGTCGCAAGGATCGGGAATTGGAGGCGCAGACCATGGAGAACATTCGTCCGACCGCAGAGCTAGGGACCGATTGGAGCCGACTCCAACCCGTGCTCGATGATGCCATGCATGAGATCAACGAGCGGGATCGCGATGCAATTCGACTACGTTACTTCGAGCGGATGCCGGTGGCCGCAATCGGGGCGCGGCTGGGGGTGACCGAGAACGCGGCGGCAAAGCGCCTTGAGCGAGCACTGGAGAAATTGCGCGTCCGGCTTACCCGACGCGGGATCACGTCGACGGGCCTCGCGCTGGCTGCAGTGCTCGAGGGTCAGGCCAGCGTGACGGCTCCCGCCGGACTGGCAGCGAGCGTGACGTCATTGGTTCTAACGGGAGCAGCGGCGGGGACGATCACGGCCGAATGGACCATTTTCACATTTATGAGCACCGCAAAAATCACCTTCGGGCTGATCGGCTCGGCGGTGGTCCTCGGAACGGGTGCCACGCTCATTACGGCGCAGGCGCGAAACACGGAGACGGCCCTTACGGATTCCATCCGGCGACAGGGAGCCTTGAACGCAAAACTAAGTGAGCTGGAGAACCGGCTACAAAAGGAAACCGAGCGGGTGCGCGCTGCCGAAGAGGAAAACAATCAGCTCTTGGAGAGTGCTCAGAAGATGCGGACCGCCGGTCCGGTCGAAGTCGCCGCAGACGCCGAGCCAATCACCTCCGAGTTGGTCTCGGCCCGTTTCAAACGTGCGCAGGAACTCGTGCAGAACGGTGACGGCGAGACGGCGCTGCGGGAACTCCTCTGGTGTTACCACGTGGGAATGCCCGCCGTCGCGAATTGGGGCCCGGTCCGCACGACCTCGCTGCTCATTTTTGGCCGCCTCGGTGAGCGCTATCCGCCCGCCTTGGCGGTCCTGCGTGAGATGCGCGCCAAGGCGCATTCTAGGGTTGAGGCAAGTGCCACCGACCGCGCGGCGCTGTCGGAATTCGCGACGATCAACAAGGCGCTCAAGGACGAACCGGCAAACGTGGCTTTCCTCGACCAGCTGCCTCCTGGGGACCGGCGACGGCGAACACTCGCAAGTTCCAGCTACGACTACCTCGTGGCCAATCGGCGCTATAGCGAGGCCGCCGAGGGGCGGCCGTACGCCATGATCAGTTCGATGTTCGAGCGAAATCTCGAGGAGCGTCCGCTACCCGCGGGTGTTCCGAATCCCGCGGAGGTCCGACGGGAATCACGCAATTTCACGATCGCAAACACAGCGCAGGACATCGAGATGCTGGCGGGTTCGGGCGACCTCGATAACGCCCGGAGTCTGGCGGCCCGTCTGCTGGCCTTTGATGATTCCGAATCCACCCGGGCACTGATCCAGCGGCACGCATCCCGAGCTGGGCACCCGAAGCTGCTACCGCAGCTCGATCGGCCTTAAAGGCAAAGCCGGTATGATTCGAACCGTCGTGGCAATAGGCGTCGTTGGTGCGTTGGTCCTCGCCAGCGTTGGATTGGGCGTTTTCCAGCTCCGGGAGACCGGTAAAGCGAGGGACGCCCTGGTCGAGTCCGAACGACGACAGGAGATTAGCAGCGCCCGGATTGCCGCAATGGAAATTCAAATTCGAGCGGAGGCGGACCGCGCTCAGGCCGTGGAGAACGATAATGCGATGCTACGGCGCGCGCTTGAGGAGGCACGAACGGCCCGGGCCACCGCGGCGGCAGCGGCGGTGCCGCCGATCACGAGGGACGTCGTCGACGCGCGCTACCGGCGAGGAAAGGAATTGGCTAGCACCGGGGAGGTTGAGAAGGCCCTGGCGGAATTCCTGTGGTGTTTCGACGTGGGTATGCGTCAGATTAACAGCATGGCCGGGGTAAGGAGCAGCTATTTGTTGGCGGAAATTGTAAGACTCGGCCCTACCGGAATCGCCGCCTTGGAAGATCGCCGCAACCGCGCGAGACAGACCCTCCTCGCCGGGTCAAATGACAGGCGTGCCGCGAGTGACTTCACCTCGATCAGTCGTGAACTGAATGACAGACCGGCCGTTTTGGCCATCTATGACCAGATGCCCTCCGGCGATGCCCGGAAGTCGGTTGCCTTGAGTGCGTTCGATCAACTGGTCGACGCCCGGCGCTACGAGGACGCCATGACGGGGCGGACTTACGCGTCGATGATTTCACTCTTCGAGTTGCAGGTTCAGGCAGCTGCACCCGGTCGCGCACACGCGATCGCCTCCGCTGCGAAGAACATTGAAGTGCTGGCTGGAGCGGGCGAACTAGCCGATGCCAGTTCGTTGCTGGCCCGTGTGCTGAAGCATGATTCCTCTGAAACGACGAAAACGCTTCTGCAGACGCATCTGAAGCGGGCAGGGCACGCGGAGCTGCTGGAAGCGCCAACGCGGTAGGCTTCTCAAAAACTGAATGCCACTTGCTCGATTGTCTCTCCTTCGCGCAATTGTCGTCCGTTCGCTATAGATCGCGGGTTGTACCAACCGGGCACGCCAGCACCCACTTTCCCGCGCGCGGGCCAGATCTGGGCATGCGGTGAGGCGCCGCCGGTCGCGACTCCAGGGTCGCGTGCCCGTTCGTAATGCAAGTCATGCAGGCCCCGTCCGCTTCCCCACCCGGCCGCCGGAGCTTTCCACGTTGAAATCAGCGGTCAGCGGACCGACTCTCCCGCGCCCACCCCGTCCCGAACCAACCTTGGATCGCTGCGCGCCCGCCCACCATGATGTCTCCGGCTGTCGTCAAAGGTCTGCTGCGTTGGGCCGTGCTGGGCTCGGCGGTCGCGGTCTGCGGCCCGCCTCCCGGGCGCGCGGCGGAGGCCGAGGACATGAGCGACGGCCCCGCCCGCTTTCATGACGTGAAGGGCTGGCGCGGCACCCTCGTCGCCTCCGCCCAGGCGGAGCCGGGCGCGATCGCGCGCTTCAATTCCCAGGTGCGCACGGGCAACGTGAGGACGCGATCGATCTTCAATTTCAGTACGCTCATGGAGGTCGAGTTCGTCCTCGATGACTACGAGAGCGATCCTTCCGTGTGGCGCGGGCGGGTGACCGGTTCGCGCTACGAATCGAGCTACCGCTACTTCCTGAAAGATGGGTCGATTCCAGGAAACCATCGCTGGTGGGATGGTCACTCGGAGATCGAACGGGTTTTCCAGGCCAACGGCAGGCTGGACTTCAGCAGCGATCCGAAGGTGGAGCTGCAGTTCCACCGTCAGCGGGGCTGGTCGCTGCGGCTCGCCTCGGGGCGCGTGCTCACGGAGGTGCGAACGCACTATTCCAGCTACACTCCGCCCTCGTCAGAGCAGGATCCCAGGACCGACGGCTATCTCCCCAAAGACGATCCCCGACACCAGCCCGGTGGGCACACGTCCCGACGGGAGAGCAGCAACGCGCACGCCCTCGGCATGGGCAGCACGGGCACGCTGCCCTACCCCAATCGGGGCTACATCCTCTTCGCGCGCGGCCAGAAGAAGACGACGACGTTCCCGCTCATCGGCGCCGCGGAGCCGAAGCCGTCGGCGGTGTGGGACTACGTGATCTATCTGGAGCCGACTTCGCTCGAGGAGCTGCGCCTGGAGATCGAGGAACCTGCAGCCTATAACACGTGGCGTCCGGACGCGAAGCATGATGGCGGCCTGGGCACTGCGCTCGAGGTCAGGGCCACCGTCATGACCGCCAAGGGGGACAAGCCCAAGGTGAACGTCGAACGCTTTGTCTGGGAGTTGGAGGGCACCTCGACGGAGCCCGGCATCGCGATGAATTTCCCGCTGCACCCGCCGGATTTCCTCTACGATATGGTGCTCGAAGCGCCTGGTCCGATGTCGGTCGTGGAAAACGCCGAACAGCAGGTCACGCGGGTGATGCGCGAGGGATTTTCCGACACGGTCATCGTGCGGCCACGCGATTGGGGCGGGTGGTCCACCCTCCAAGTCACTGCGGTCATGACCGATGGCCGCCGCGTGACCGGCAAGTTGAAAGGGAAGAACGAGCGCGGCCTGCTCCTGCCCAAGCGCACGGGCAACTCGAAGATCGCCGACAGTTGGAAAGTGCGCATCGGGTCCGGCGCTGACGAACGCGACGACGAGAGCGAACCGGTGGGTGACGGCAACAAGGGCGATGGCTTCACGCTCTACGAGGAGTACCGCGGCTTTGTCGTCCAGGGGCAGCACATCGAAGGTGAGCCGACGAAGAAGGATTTCTTCGTGCTCAATCTCATCGGGTCGGATGCGGAACCCGGCATTGCGCTGTTCGAGGCGTTGTCAGGCTTTCGCGTTCATCGCGTCGATCCAGAGGAAATGAGCCAGACCTCGCGGCGCATGAACGGGAATAGCCTGCAAGGCCCGCAAAATGAACTACAGCACGGCGTCGTGCTGGACTTGGGCCAATCCGCCGCCGAGCTCGCGGGGAAACCCGAAAAGGAGTTCGGCGCGATGACCTACGGCACCGACGACGCCGACAAATCAAAGGCCTTCCGCCCCGGCACGACCAAAATCATCGGCATCCTGCCGCCCGGGCACGCGGAGAGCTTGTTCTCCAAGCCGGGCAACCTCTCGGCGGCGGACGGCAGCGTCACGTTCTTCCGCGCCATCGCGCACGAGCTCATGCACTCGGTCGGAGCCGAGGAGCACGGCATGGGCGATGGCAGCGTCACGTTCAACTACGTGGGGCCGAAGCACCGCGACAACAAGGTCGGCCGGCCCTACTTCGCCATCGAAGGCGATACGGCGACGCCCGTTGAGCTGAGGAATGAGCGAGGCGAGGACATGGCAGCCTTGGTTTATCCCCGCTACACCGCGGTGCGCCAGCAATGGGCGGCCGCCATGAGTAGCATCTATCTGGGCAACCCGGGAGAACCGGGATACCCGAAGATGTCGCAAGGGGACTTCGACCTGTATATTGATCACAACGTGGGGCTGGGCTTCGCCCTGACCGGCGAGGTCGGGGTCGAGCACGGGCAGCATTCGGGCAATCAGGACTGCATCATGCGCTATCACTTTGCCTCCTTTTATCCGTTCACCGGAAGGCGCGATGCCTTCTACCTGATCACCCCCGGCTCGGAAAAAATCGGCTTCGAGCTCTGCCGTTCGCCCGCGGGCACGGGCGTGAACGCACCCGGCAACACTCCGCAGTCGCGACATGGGGACGCGACGTCGGGAGCCGGCAACTGCGCGGCGCAGATCTGCCCCAATGACGCGGCCCCCCTGCGGAAATCTGCGTTTCCCCCCAAATGAGAAACCCCGTCGTCGTTCGGATGCTGGTCCTGTGTGCGCTGGGCATCATGGGCACCGCGCAGGCAAAGGCAGCTGCGGCCACGGCGCCGGTGGTTTCGCTTTCGCTCCGTGGCGTGGGTGACGGCACGATCGAACCCGGCGAACCGCTGAGCGTGGCCGTGCGGCTCGCGGTGCCGGCGCGATCCAACGCGACGATCGCGTTGGCGCCCCCGAGCGGGACGTGGGTCGGCGCGGTCGCGGTGGAGATCATCAACGCGACCGGGAGCCCGGTGCTCGCGCGGGCCGAGCCGGTCGGGCAACCCGAGTCGGCGCACATTACCCTCGATGCGAAGCGCGCGGCGGGCGGACTTTGGATGTTTCCCGGGACTGCGACACGGCTTGCGCCCGGCGACTATCACGTCCGCGTCACACTCTCGATCGACGCGGGTGGCGGCTGGCTCGGTCGGGCCCGCTCGGCGGCGTGGCCGCTCAAGATCGTCGCGGTTTCGGACGCGCCGGAACGCATTTCGCAGCGCACGCTCGCGCGGGCCGCCGAGGCCGCCGCGAAAAAGGACCTGCAGGCAGCCGCCGCGATCCTCGACGCGCAATTGAAACTCACGCCGACCGACCGGCCGCTGCTGCTGTTGCGCGCGGCGATTGCGGAGCAGGCGGGAAACGTCGCGGCGGCGCTCTTCTGCGTGAACCTCGCGGCCCGCGGCCTGCCGGCTGACAGCCCGTCGCCCGCAGGATTGTCGGAAATGCAGGTGCGCCTACGGGCAAAGCTGCTGCAGCCGCCCGATTCGGAGGCGGCAAGGGTTCCGCCCCTTTGGACGTGGCCGCCCGCGAGTCCGGGGCCCTAGCTCGCTCGACTGTCCGCTTCGCGCGGCGTCGCCGACGACGGTTCGCACCCCCAGCTTCCCTCCCAATGAAACCCCGCTTCCGTCGTTTGCCGGCCGTCGTCGCGCTCGCGCTGCTCCCCTTTCTCCCCGCGCCTGCCGCCGACTATTACGTCCATCCCGCCGGCAGCGACGCTCATCCTGGCACCCTGGCCCAACCCTTCGCGTCGGTCACGCGCGCCCAGGAGTCGGCCATGCCGGGCGACACGGTCTGGATCCGCGGCGGCACCTACGTTTTCAGCGGAAACAAGATCGAGATCGGCATCCTGCTCACGAAGAGCGGCGAGCCGGGAAGGCGCATCAACTACTGGGCGTACCAGGATGAGACGCCAGTGTTCGACTTCCATCAGCTCGCCACGCCGGTCCGGATCCGCGGCATCAGCGTCAAGGCGAGCTGGCTGCACCTGCGCGGGCTCGAGGTCCGCGGCGTGCAACAAATCCTCACCCACACGAACGAGTCGTGGGGCATCCGCGTGGAGGGCGGCAGCCACAACATTTTCGAGCGGCTCAACCTGCACCACAACGAGGGGCCGGGCTTCTTCATCGCCGACGGTGGCGACAATCTCGTCCTAAACTGCGATTCGCACCACAACTACGATCCCGACAAACGGGGCGAGAACGCCGACGGTTTCGGCGGCCACGCCCGCCAGGAGGGCAACGTCTTTCGCGGTTGCCGCGCGTGGTTCAACAGCGACGACGGCTACGACCTGATTCACGCCCGCGGTGTGCACCGGATCGAACACTGCTGGGCGTGGAGCAACGGCTTCGTCCCCGACACCACCCAGCGCGCCGGCAACGGCGGCGGCTTCAAGATGGGCGGCTGGCTGCTCGATCCCGCACGGTTTCCGGGCCACATCGCCGTGCACGTGATCCACCACAGCCTCGCCTTCAACAACCGCGCGGAGGGCTTCAATGCCAACTACCACCCGGGCATGCTGCGCTTCTACAACAACACGGCGTTCAACAATCCCACCCAGTTCAACCTGAAGGTGGCGCCGCGGCTGACCAAGCCGGTCACCCACGTGCTGCGCAACAACGTCGCCCTCGGCAGCGCCCCGCCCATGTCCGGCCACGAGCGCAATCCGCCCGACGACCAGTTCAACACCTGGAATCTCGAGAACGTCACGCTCACCGCCGACGACTTCCTGAGCACCGATCCCAGCGGCGTCGACGGTCCGCGCCAGCCTGACGGCAGCCTCCCCAACCTCGCGTTCATGCGCCCGAAACCCGGCAGCCGCCTGCTCGATGCCGGCATTGCGGTCGAACTCCCGTTCCGGGGTCGCGCGCCGGATCTCGGAGCGTTCGAAATGCGGTGACGCCGCGAAAAGGCCGCGCGCGCCCGGCGTTCATCAACGACCGGGCGGAACCGGACTCGGCGTCGGCACGGGACTCGTCGTCGGCCCGGCGGGGTTCAGCCCGCGGTTCGAGTCCAATCCGGTCGCCTGGGATTTCACCGAGAGACGGTTCTGCACGTCGGTGACGCCGGCCACGCCCCGCGCAACCTCACCGGCCCGCGATCTCTGCTCCGCGGTGTCGACGAAACCATTGAGCTGGACGGTGCCCTTGTAGGTATCGACGCCCACGTCGAAAGCCGAAACCACGGCGTCCTGAACCAGCGCCGTCTTCACCTTCGCGGTGATCGAGGCGTCGTCCACAAATTCGCCGGTGCTCCGCGCCGTGGGAGTGGCGGCACAGCCGCCGAGGTGCAGCATGGCGGCCCCCGTGAGCGCCAGCAGAGGAATCAGGAGGAAGAACTTCTTTTTCATGATTAGACGGGTGTTGTCGTTCCGATAGTGACCGCGACGCCCGATCGGTTCCGCTGCGAAATTCCGATCTCGCCCGCGGGCGACGCACGACACCCGGGATGGGAGGAACTCCGACGCCGCGCGAAGACACCGGGGCACGCACCGCACCGTCTCTGCCCAGCGTGACCGAGCGTGGCCGAACGAATCTCCCGGCGCGCGGGAAATTTTCCTCCGCCTCGCCCGGCGTGCGCCCGATCCCACGTTGGTGTTTTCTCCCAGCGAATTCAATTTGCGCGCCGCGCCGGTGCCGCGACGTTGCCCGCTCGGGCCGCTGCTGGCGTCACGAACAGGACGCCCCGGCCGGATTTCCTGGCGCGGCCGCCCCGCGTCCCAACCCAAGGCAACCGTTGCACTCCATGAAACCCTTCCCTCGCACCACGCGCTTCCTGTTTCTCATGCTGTCGTCCGTTTGGCTCCTGCCGCTCGCAGCCGCGCAGGTCCCGACGCCGGGCGCCGACTCGGGTGCCATCTCGGGCCGGGTGCTCAATGCGGCCACCGGCCGGTATCTCAACAATGCGCAGGTGTCGGTCGAGGGCACGAACCTCCGGACGCAGACCAACGAATTCGGCGAGTTCCGCCTCAACGGCGTGCCGCCCGGACCGCAGCAGGTGCGCACGTATTACACCGGGCTCGATCCGATGACTCAGGCTGTCACGGTGCAGGCCGGGCAGACCGCAGCGATCGCCGTCGAACTCACGGCCGGCGGATTCGGCACGACGGTGCAGCTCGACGCCTTCACGGTCGCCGCGGCGCGTGAGCTCGAAGGGCCGTCGCTGGCGATCAACGAGCAGCGTTTCGCGTCCAACGTGAAAGTCGTCATGGCGGCCGACGCCTTCGGCGATGTCACCGAGGGCAATGTCGGCGAGTTCCTTAAATACCTCCCCGGCGTCACCGTCGACTACGTGGCGGCCGACGTGCGCACCGTCTCGGTGCGCGGCTTCTCCGACCGGTTCACGAGCGTATCCGTGGATGGGATGCGCACCACCAGCT
>CAZVEM010000123.1:0-15897 GCA_964626165.1 uncultured Nannocystaceae bacterium | reverse complement strand
CGTCGCCGGATGCATCACCCGCGTCGTCTTCCTTCCCGCCGCAAGCGACGGTGGTGAACGAGATGAAAGTCAAAAGAGAGAGAACGATGGCAACAGACTTGGTCTTCATGATGAGTTCCTTGACAGGCCGCCGGTTGCGGCGCGTGGCCTATCCTGCGGGAAAATGCCCCCTCTCGTCCAGCCCCATTGGACCGCCGGGCTCACCTTCCCCTCACGTCTTGGCGCGCTGCGCGAACCTGCGCGTCTCAGCGCGCTCTCGTGCCACGGATGCGGCTCAGCGGCCTGAAATTGCACCATCGACGGCGCCACACCGCTCGAGACGATGTCTGGAGGGCGATGACGCAGGCCGTGGAGGCGCAGGACGCCGCCGGCGCCCGCGCCGGGCAAGCCGGGGCGACCGCCGGAATGCTGAGCAAGCTCGCGAAATCGGCCGCGCCCCTAGAAGGACACGTCGAAGTAGAGGTTCATCAGGCTGATGAACTGGCGGTAGACACCGTTGCCGCTCGGCTGACGGGCGGAGCCGCCGTAGTCGTTGAGCTGGTTTTGCCCCTTGGTATCGACCTTGAAGTAGAAGATCTGCGTCGTGTTCACCGCGATCGCAAGCTGCTTCACGATCTGGAAACGAGCGCCCGCCGAGAGGCTCATCTTGTTCATGTCGATGAGCGCAGGCTCAAGCGTCTGCACCGGCACCGCAGAGCTGTCGTAACCAACGCCGAGGAAGGTTTCGATCTTCTTGATCGGCCAAAATGACGCGCCGAGTCGGACGCCGCCGGCGTCCTTCCAGTAACGCGGCAGGTACTGCACGATGCCGTTCGCCGTCGAAGCGTCCGTGACGCCGGCCGGATTGTCCAAGCCGTCCTTGAGCCCGTTGAACGAGCAGTTCGGCGGATTGCCATCGACGGGCTTGGCCTGCATCAGACACTGGCCGTTGAACACGGACCACCTCGTGTAGTCGGCGAACGCTCGGATCTCCCACTGCTTGTGCGGTCGGACGCGGAAGCCGAGGCGAATAATGTCTGGGAGCTGCTGCGTGAAGATGACCTGCTGCTCATCGGGGGTCGAGAGCCCAAGCACCTGATTCATCTTGCCCTTAAGCGTCATGCCGCCCGCGACATTCGGCTGGCTCGTGTAGGAAGCGCCGATCCAGAGCATTTTCTTCCACTCCCACATCGCACCGATTCCAAAGCCGCCCTGCCAGCCGCTGACATTGATCGCGCTGCGTCCTTCCTTCAGCAGCCCGCCCTGATCTACGAGATCGTCGCTCCCGTCGCCGTTGCGCGCGCGAATGGTGTCGGCCTCTGAGCGAATCGCACTCCCTGACAGGCCGAGGCTCAGACCCGCCTTCTTAATATGAAAGGCGAGCGCGCCCGTGATGTACATCGAGCGAATCGTGCCGTCGATCGCGAACCAACGCTGTTGGCCGTTGTTCGCACCCGGATACGCGCCATCTTGTGGGTAGGCGTCGTTGCGATCCCAGCGAGCCTGACCACCAAAGGGGAAGTAGAGCGCGGCGCCAAAGGAGATCCAGTCGGTCTTGAAGTTGGTCGTCGCACCCAGGAACGGTGCGACGATAAAGTTCTTCAAGCTCGCGTGGCCGTCATTGGCGCCAGGTGCGACACCCTCGCTGAGCATCGGGTTGGTCGACTCGCCGACCGGGCGGTCGTACGACACAAAGCGATAGGCCATGCCGACGTCGGCAAAGACGTTGATGACCTTCCCCTCCGCGCGCACGATGCCCGCGGGGTTGTAATAGATGGCCGTCGGATTGGTCGTGGTCGGATGCCCGTGCTCGCCACCGAAGCGCGCGACCGCAAAGCCGGAGGCCTCCGCGCTGGACGGGCTCGCGAGTTGACTCAGCAGTGCGACGCCAAGCGCCGTCGCGCCGAGTCCCCGCGCGCTGAGAGTGCGGCGCGACAGCGAAGCGCTAAAGATCGACGAACGAACACGGCCATCCCGCGCTTCCTTGTCCGGCGTGGACATGCGCTGCGGGAAAGTAGAGCGTTCGGCGGCTTGCGAAGAGAGTTGACGACCGAGCATCGAAGTTCCATGTGCGACGGTGACCACGAGTCGGTCGCAGTTCCACCGTGCGAAGGCGCCGCGACTGTACACGGTGCAGCCCCGTCTCGCGATCGTCTGGGGGGCGGCAACTGATGCGTGCTCGTCTCCGGGCTCGCGGCTCCCAGATCGCGGGCCCCAGTTCTCGCGGTGGCCCTTACCTCGAGATCCGCCGCCGACACCAAATGGCGCAGTTCGGCCGCAAATGGACGCTAGACCCTCGCAGGCGTCAGATTCGAAACCGATCGGTCGCAGCGTCGAGCGCCGTCCTCCCATCGTGCCCTGCGAGACTTCTCACTGGGCCGAGCTCCGGCGCGCAAGCGCTCGGGCGAGGTCGCGCAAGCGCTCGGGCGAGGTCGCGCAAGCGCTCGGGCGAGGTCGTACACGCGCTGGGCGAGATCGCGGCGCCGAGTTCGGTCGACGCATCGGATTGTACGGCCCCCTCACGCGAGCCGATCTCGGGCAAGGGCGGACGGACCGGTCCCCTTGCGTCGGCCTTCTCGATGCCCGCAAAGGATTGACTAGCCGAGCGTTGGACAGTGTGCGAGTCTCCGCGCATGTTCGCGTCCTCTTCGGTCGGCCGCTATTTCATCGCAGCGTCGGCGCTCGCCGCCGGGCTGGCTACCGTCGCGTGCGGCCCCGACGTCGAAGCACGCTATTCCGAGTTCCTTGAAGGAAGTAGCGAGCAGCGACCGCAGGGACTTGGGGGTCCCTGCGAGGACAAGACGAATTGCCAGAGCGGCCTCGTTTGCAAGGCCGAAATGTGCAGCGAGTGCAGCAGCAACGAAGACTGCGGCGGCGGCGTCTGCAATCCAGACACCAACCTCTGCCAGGCCAACTCGGCGTTCTTCGACATCAACGGCTTTCACCACGTCGTGCTTTCCACCGTGGTTGCCTACGATCTCCCGCTTCAGTTCGCCGTGGAGATCCAGCTCGGGACACTCGATGCCGGCACGGCTCCGATCCACCTCGAGTTCCAGCCGCTCAGCCTCAACTCGGGGGAGACCAACAACCCGCGCGAGGCGATCGGCGACATCATCATCGTCGACACGGTCGTCAACGCCGACGGTACCTTCACTGCGGACATGGGCATCGTCACCGTCGTCGGCGAGGCCAACCCGGTGAGCGGTCTTGAGATTGTCGCATCGGTCGTCCTCGAGGGACGCATCCAGAGCGAAGACTTCTGGTGCGGCCAGGTCACCGGTGAGGTCATGGCGCCGATTCAAAGCGGGCTTGAGCCCTCCTACTTCGGCGCGACCCGCCTGCCCGACAACCCGACCTATCCCGACGACCTGCCGACCGACGACACCGCCACGCCGTCGGTCGACTACATGATGCGCTGCCCCGAGGATCTCTAGGTTCTCGGATTACTCTGAGTTCCCTAGATATTCCCTAGTTGATGTCCCCCGGGAGGGGCACTCTCGAAGATCTCGTGCGGGCTGCTATGGTGAAGCCCGCGATGGGCGACTCCGCCATCAACCCGATCGCGTTCGCGATCCCGATCTTCCTCGCGTTCGTCGCGCTAGAGGCGATTGTCGCGCGCCGCCGTGCGCCAGGGGTCTATCACCTTGGCACCGCGCTCTCCGACATGTCCTGCGGCGTGGTCATGCAGGCGCTCGACGTCTTCTTCAACGTCGCTGCACTCGCAGCCTATGCCTATCTCTTCGAGCACTGGCGGCTGGTGGACTTCGACGCGAACCGCCCCTGGGTCTGGATCCTCGCGATTCTCGGCGTCGACGTGATGTTCTACTGGTGGCATCGCGCGAGCCACGTCGTCAACGTGCTGTGGGCGGTGCACGGAGTGCACCATCAAAGCGAGGACTACAACCTCGCCGTGGCACTGCGCCAGCCCGCGTTTGAGCCGATCACGTGGTTCTTCTTCTACGCACCGCTCGCGCTGCTCGGGGTGCCACCGCTGCTCTACATCCTGGCCTACGCGATCAATCGCTTCTATCAGTTTTTCATTCACACCCAGCTTGTCGACAAGCTCGGTCCGACCGCCGAGCTCCTCCTCAATACCCCATCGCACCATCGCGTGCACCACGGGATCGAAGACGAGTACCTCGACAAGAACTACGGCGCCGTCCTCATCATTTGGGACCGGCTCTTTGGCACCTTCGAGCCCGAGGTGAAGCCGCCGACCTACGGGACGACGATTCCGATCCGTGACTACGGGCCGATCTGGGGCAATCTTCAGCACTTCGCGGTGATCGGGCGGCTGATGGCGCACGCAAACTCGATCGGCGAGGCGGCATGGGCGATCGTGGCGCACCCCGCATGGCTCCCGCGTGGCATGGCAGAGCCCGCAAAGCCCAATCGGCGCGCTTATCACAAGTATCGACCGCTCGTGGATGATGGCGCGCGCCGCTACGCCGCCGCCCACTTCGTGCTCTTTGCCCTGCTCTTTTTCGTCTTCGTGCTGCTTGAGCCCTTGCTGAGCTGGCGCCTCCAGCTCGTTGGGGTCGTCACCGCGATCGTCTCGGTCGCAGCGTTCATGTCCGTGCTCTCTGGGCGCCGCTTCGTTCGCTCGGTCGAGCCTGGCCGCATTGTGCTCGCAAGCATCGCGCTGCTGCTGCTGAGTCAGCCGGCGGTCGGCATCTGGATGGCGCTCGCGCTCGCGCTCTCCTATGCGCTCTTTGGCGGCGCCACGTGGTCGCTGTGGCTGGCCAACCGTCCCGATAACACGGTCCACGTCGAGATCGACGATATCGACATGGCGTAACCAATTGGCGGAAGGCCGTGCGTCGGGCTGCGCCCCGCTGCCCTCCCCGGCCCTTGCGTCCAGACCTGCGTCCTGGAGCCGCGGACGCGAGTGCCCGACTGCCTGCAAGGACCGTCCCGGCCGCGCTCGCAATGCCCGGACGCACAGAGCCCGGGCGCGAGGCCACTCCCGGGCCGCCGACTTGCAGCACACGTCGCGTGCGGCCGTGGCATGCTCTTGCAGATGCGACCTCTTGAGCTGGTCTCGGCGTTCGCGACCGCGCTAGCGGAGGCTGGCCTCCGGGTGGAACTCACCGCGATCGGCCGCACCGCGCATGAGCTCCAGCACGATTCCGACGAGGGCTCACTCCCCTTCAACTTCGCAGCGCCGCGCCCGCCCCAAGAGTTCGTCGAAGTCGCGAGCGCTTTCGCGAGAAGCCTCGAAGACACGGTCCCGACGATGGAGGAAGATTGGATCGACTTCCTCGCCGAACCTGCGCTGTTTCGGCTGCCCTCGGGATGGTCTACGCGACTAACTGCCGCGTTCGACTCGCCATCGCTGCGGGTCTACGTGCCTTCGCGCCAAGATCAAATCGATCTTGCGATGCTCGCGTACGCCGAGCGCTCGACCGGACTCGATCTGTGCGCGCTCCTCAAGCCGTCTGACATTGAGCTTGCCCACTCTCAGCTGTGGCTTCGCGAGCAGCTCGATGCACCGGATTGGCCAAGCGCGGTGACCCAGGCCGTCGCGACGGTCAAGGCATTGCGCGACAGCGCTGCGCGCTCGTAGTCACGGACACGTGGCCGCCGTCGCCCCACAATGCCCTGCTGCGCTGGTGCAGCGCCGCAACATCGCGGCTCCGCGACATGCGAATTGGAGGAGCTGCGCGGGAATAGACCATGCAATGCCCTCGCGCGTGCAAGGGCCACAGAGCATGGATGCCGTCGTCTCAGCTCCTTGTCGGTCCACCCCTCGTATCGCTCCCTTGACCGCGGGGGCGCCGGACTCGGTCGGTCAGCGCGACGGAAGGTCCACGGTGTCGCGACGCGCAAGGCATCATGCCTACGCGACTCGCCTTGTCGCGCTCTCGTCCGCGTTGTTCTTGATCGGGACGCTCGCGTGCGGGTCGGTACAAGAGCAAAGCCCGGCCACGGGTCGAGACAGTACGCCCGTCAGCGACGCGATTGCGACCGCGCCTCCTTCCCCGGAGCGTCCCGTACCAAGCGCTGCGGTACGGGCAGCGCCGCAAGACTCCAAGCTCGCGTCGACAAGCTCGCTCCCTGACCCGCAGCCCAGCGAACCATTGCCCTTTGACGGCCGCGAGCAGGTCCGTTCGGACGAGCTCTTCGCGGAGTTGGAAACGATCGCGCTGCAGCTCGAGACACAAGCTGCGGTCAAGGCCGACTTTGCCGCGCTCGTGGAGAGCCACAAGCTCAGCGGCGAAGCGACGCAGTTTCACGACTATGTCCGCGTTCGCCTCGCGTTCGAGCTCACCCGCGATGGCGGCCTTTGGGGCATTCGATGGGACATCACCAACGAGTCACCCAACTCAGAGAAGGTATGGGCGCAGCTCGCAGCGCTTGAGATCGATGAATCGCATCGACTCGGAGCGACCCATGCATCCGCCGTCGCCGAGTGCGACGAACTCTCGGCGCTCACCGCCTACGTCGCCCGCAGGCTCGGTGTCCGCCATCTCGGCCTGTTTTGGCCGGAGTGGAATCACGTCGTCACGGTCTGGACGACCGCCGGTGCGGAGGGTGAAGAGGTTCGCGTCGTGCTGCCGACCTCGCAGATCTGGCTTGAATCGGACCAAACCATCGGGACGCGCGGCTTTAATCCTTATAAGCAGCGCCACATCTATGAGTATCGCCGGCGCGACCTCGCCGAAGAGTTCGTAGTCCCGGTCGCCGTCGCGCGGGCGATGGTGAGGGGGGTCCAAGAGGAGCTCGCCCGCCCCGCCGACGAACTCCAGGCTGAACGAAATCGACGCTCTCGACGCCTCGGGGGATCTTAGCTCAACTGGTATGACCAGTTGCATAGTTGATCAGTCTGTGCCAGGCTTTCGCGGTGACCGCAGAACCGCAGTTCGCGCCAATCGCCCGCAAGACCCTCTCCGACGGCGTCTATGAGCAGCTCTGCGCCCGCATCGTCGCGGGGGACCTGCCCGCGGGCGCATCGCTCCCGGCTGAGCGCGACCTATGTGAGCGGCTCGGCGTGAACCGAGGCGCCGTCCGGGAAGGGCTACGCCGCCTCGCCCAGGCCGGCCTCGTGCAGATCAAGCAGGGGGAAAGTGTCCGGGTCCGCGACTTTCGCCGAACAGGCGCACTCGGTCTGCTTGCACCGCTGCTGATCCGGACGGACGGCACGATCAACTTCCGGATCGCCCGCGACGTGCTCGAGATGCGAAATGCACTCGGACCCGAACTCGCACGGCGATGTGCACAGCGAGCGGATGCCGACATCCACCGTCGCCTTCGCGACGTGCTTTCCCGCATGAAGCTCGCGCACGAGAGCAACGACGACGCCGCGCGACTTCCCGCGCTCCAGACCCTCGCGCTGGAGTTCTGGCAGGTACTCGCGGAGGGCTCGGACAACATGGCCTATCAGCTCGCGTTTAACTCGCTGCGCGAAACCTACGATCAACTTCGCGATCTCCTCACGGACGTCGTCGCGCCGGAAATCTCTGATCTCGGCGGACACGAGGCGATCTTGCAGGCGGTGGAGTCTGGGGACAGCGCACTGGCCTCCGCAGCCGCTCAGACGCTGCTGCGACACGGTGAACGTGACCTCGGCGCTCTGTTCGACGTACTGCACGAGGAAACCACGAGGCACGCTCGACCTCGTTCAAGCTAGTCGACCGGCCGCCGTCCACTCGTCGCACGACGCACTCAAGATTCTACGCCGCCCTCCCTCCAAGCCGCACGCCATGTCGCAAACGCAGTCCCATCAAGCAAACCCCTCGCGCAGCACAGGACCCCGCTACGCGCGTGATCCCGGCATGCCACTGTCCACCGCCGCGCTGCTCTTCGTCAAGGAGACTCCGGCGCGGATGCTGCTGAGC
This sequence comes from uncultured Nannocystaceae bacterium, assembly GCA_964626165.1. Lineage (GTDB taxonomy): Bacteria > Myxococcota_A > Polyangia > Nannocystales > Nannocystaceae > CAZVEM01. Next base: position 8,080 of record CAZVEM010000123.1, on the reverse strand, counting down.
TCGCTGCTGGGTTTGGTGATTATTCGCATCGCGGTCGGTGCCTTTAGCCTTTGGGACCTCGCCGCCCTGCTGATGGTCGTTGTGTTGCAGCCATTTGCGGAGTGGCTGATCCACGTATTTATCCTCCACAGCCGACCGACCACAATTCTCGGGTTCCACGTCGACATGCACGCGGCCCGCCACCACCGGCTACACCACCGCGACCCGTGGGACCTTCGCTACACCGTGATGCCACTGCCGATCATGTTCGTGGCCTCTGCGCTGATCTCGGTCTCGATGTGGCTGATCATGCCGACCTTCGGTTCGCTCCTCAGCGCGCTGATTTTCACCACGCTCGCCGCGCTCGCGTATGAGTGGGTCCACTTCCTGATCCACACCAGCTATCGTCCGCGCACGCGGTGGTTTACGCACCTATGGCGCATGCATCGACTCCACCACTTCAAGAATGAGAAGTACTGGATGGGAGTATCGCGGACCTTTGGCGATCGAGTGCTCGGTACAATGCCCGATCCAAACACCGTGCCGGCCTCTCCAACCGCCAAGACCCTCGGCATGGATGAGCATGGGCGGGACCAAGCGCACGTCGACGAGTGATGCCTATCCCGTCCTCGACGGGGAGCGGCGCCACGTGGTCACGCAGTCAGCGGCACGACGGTCACGCGAGCGTCGTAAAACACTGCCCCACCACCCATGTCCGTCTCTCCTTGCGGGGTGATCTGGTTGATTCCCGCGCCGGCGTGGCCGAGTTTGTTCCACCAGATCCCCGGTGCAACCACACTGCCTTCAACCACGTCGCTGGCGATGCGCACGGTGAGCTCAAGTTGCCCATCGACGCCATCGAATGTGGAGCGAAGTACACAGCGATCACCCTCGCCAACGCCGTGGCGCTGCGCATCACTCGGATGCATCAGTAGGTACGGCGCCTTCTCGCGCTTGCTGAGACGTTCGACGTTCACAAACGAGCTGTTGAGGAAGCTATGCGCCGGGGGCGTGAGGCAAACCAGGCCGCGACTCAAGGCCTCCTCGCCCTGCGCTGCCTCAACCGATGGGTCGATCGCGATCTGACTGCGCTCGTCGAAGGTGGGCAGGGGGTCGTAACCGTCCTCTTGCATGCGCTCGCTGAAGAACTCGCACTTGCCGCTGCGCGTTCGGAATCCTCCCTCGGCGTAGGGGAGGAAGGGATCGGGGACATTGAGGCGGAGATAGCCCTTGTCCACAAGTTCCTCCCAAGTCATGTGGGAGAGCCACGGATCGGTCTGCGCCGCCATGAACTCGCGGAGACACTGCTCGTCGCTCCGCTCAAATCCCGGGTCGGAGATTCCCATTGCGCGTGCGAGTCCGCGAAAGATCTCACTGTTGGGCCTTGCCTCGCCCAGCGGCGCGATCGCGGGTCGGTTGAGCGAGAGGAAGAGATGCCCGTAGGGCTTGAGGATGTCCCAGTGCTCGAGCTGGGTGGTGGCCGGCAGCACGATATCGGCGTAGTCCACCGTGTCGGTCGGAAACTGCTCGAGCACGACCGTAAAGAGGTCCTCGCGGCTCAGCCCACGCAACACCGACGCTTGATCCGGAGCGACGGCGGCGGGGTTGCTGTTGTAGACAACCAGCGCATGCACGGGGGGCCCTGCTTGATCTGGGGTCACTCGAGGGTCGGCAGGACGAGGGTGGTAGTGCGCCGCAGCGAGACGCGAGGAATCGTGCGCCAACGCGTCGCCCAGCCGGCTCATGTTCAGCGTTCGCGGCGTGCCTAGCTGCAGTTCGGGTCGGCTCAGTGTCTTGAGATCCAGACGGAAGGCCCCCGAAGTCGAGAGTTGGATCCCGCCGCCGCGCTCACGCCACGCACCCGTCAGCGCGGGAAGGCAAGCAATCGTTCGCACAGCCATCCCGCCGCCCGCGTGGCGCTGCATCCCGTAGTTGATGCGAATCGCGGATCGTCGCGTACCGCCGTAGCTCGCCGCGAGCTCGACAATGCGCTCGCGTGACACGCCGGTGATTGCGGCCGCGCGCTCGGGCGTCCACTCGCGCAGACGCTCGATGAGCGGGGCAAATCCTGTGGTGTGGCGCTCGATATAGTCGTGATCGACAAGATCATGCGCGACCAACTCGTGCATGATCGCGAGCGCCAGTGCCCCGTCAGTGCCCGGACGAATCGCGATCCATTCATCGCATGCGCGCGCGGTTCGAGTTCGGATCGGGTCAATCGCGATGACTCTTGCGCCGCGCTTCTTGGCCTCAAGCACAAAAGGCCAGAGGTGCAGATTCGACGTGAGCGTGTTTGTCCCCCAGAGGAGGATGAGCTCGGCGTGCGCGAAGTCAGGAGTGTCCATCGCGACCGTCGCGCCGACGGTGTACGAGAAGCCCTCGAATCCCGCGGTTGCGCAGATCGTGCGCGCCAGCTTGCTCGCACCAAGCGCGGCAAAAAACGGTGCAGCCATTCCTTCGGACTGCAGCAGGCCCATCGTTCCGCCGTAGGAGTACGGCAGGATCGACTCGGCGCCGTGCCTGTCGACCACTCCGCGAAGTCGTGCCGCGACTTCGGCGAGCGCCTCGTCCCAACCGACCTCCTCAAAGCGTCCCTGTCCTTTCGCGCCGACGCGACGGAGCGGTTTGGTCAGCCGCTGCGCGTGATAGGTCCGCTCAAGGTATCGATCGACCTTGGTGCAGAGGTGGCCGCCCGTCACGGGATGATCACTGTCTCCCCAAAGATCAATGGCGCGGCCGCTCCGTCTGTCGACCGCGACCTGCCACGCGCAAGAATCTGGGCAATCGTGCGGACAGACTCCGCGCACGATCTCGACATCGTCGCGGGCCATCAGCGCTGTGCGGTCGTGCCGGCCGCCGCTTGTCGTGGTCACGGCGCCAGTCTAGCAGGCTGTCGAAAAGCCCCGCGCGGCGTCACCAGGCCGAGCATCGTGGCCTATCCGAGGCCCAGCGCGTTGGGCGACCCGCAGCGCTTGACGCGGGAGCGCCATGCTCGCTAGGTAGCCTTGGTCGACGCACCCTAGGGCGCGTCCCTTTCCCGCCCGCGAGAATCGGCACCATGAGCACGCAGCGTCCGACCACTGACACCATCCTTGAGGACATCCGCAGCCGACTCGAAAAGCTGCTCGAGAACAAGCCGACGCAGCCGATCGATGTTGGCACCAACCTGACGCGCGATCTTCGACTCGACTCGATCACCAGCGTTGAGCTACTCGCCGAGCTTGAGGATCATTACTCGATCTCGATCGATCTCGATGACTTTGCGGCTTTCGAGACCGTTGGCGACGTCGTCAAGGCGGTCGATAGTCGGCTCCCGAACTGAGGTTCACCATGCAAAGCGGCACGCCCCCTCGCACGCTGATTGAGGCACTTGAGCGCATCTCGGACGTCTCGGACCGCGGCTACTCACACGTCATCCAGGAGAAAGATCCGGCGCAGCTCGTCTCCTACCAAGACCTGTGGCGACGTGCGGGACGGGTTGCTGCGGCACTCCAAGCGAGGGGCCTGACCAAGGGAGCGCGTGTTGGCCTGATCGTCCCTGACTCGGCATCCTTTGTGGATGCGATCTGGGGTGTGATGCGAGCGGGCCTCGTTCCGGTGCCGATCTATCCCCCCACCAACCTCGGACAGATCGATTCCTATCTCCTCAACACGACCCACATCCTCGACAAGTCGGGCGCAACCCTGGTCGTCACCGACGCGCGAGTCCGCCCGATCCTCGGCAAGGTGCTCGAGAAATCAAAGACCGTGCGTGAGATCGAAACGCTGGAGCGTCTCCTGGCCGGCGTGCCGAAGAACCAGGCGCCAAGCTCGGTCGATATCCGGCCCGACGACATCGCATTTCTTCAGTTCACCTCGGGCAGCACCGGCCAGCCCAAGGGCGTGATGCTCACGCACGCCAACCTCGTGGCCAACGCACAAGCGATTGGCGGTCCGGCTGGCATCAAGCTCGGACGGGAGTCGGTGGGCATCAGCTGGCTGCCGCTCTTCCACGACATGGGCCTGATTGGCTTTGTGTTCACACCAATTGTCTTCAACGTGCAGGGCGTGGCCTTTGCTTCGCCGTTGGCCTTCCTCAAGCGGCCTGCGCTGTGGCTGTCGATGATCTCGCGGGAGCGCGGGAGCATCACGTTTGCGCCAAACTTCGCGTATGGCCTCGCGACCAAGCGCGTCAAGGACAGCGAGCTTGAGGGCATCGACCTCTCCTCGCTTCGTGTCGCAGGATGTGGCGCAGAGCCGATCCAGTTCGACACCCTGGATGGCTTTTCGCGCCGCTTCGCCCCCTGGGGCTTCCGTCGTGAGATGTTTCTGCCCTGCTACGGCATGGCCGAGCATTCGCTCGCGATCACCTTCATCGGCCTGGATGAGGACCTCCGTGCCGATCACGTCGACGCCGCCGCGCTTGCCCAGGGCGAAGCGCTCGCCGCCAGCGACGAGCTGATCGCGAGTGGCCAGGGCGTTGTGCGCGTGGTCGACTGTGGGCGTCCCTTCCCCGAGCACGAGCTTCGTATCGTCGACCCTCAAGGTCAGCCGCTTGCGGACCGACGCGTTGGCGAGATCGTGATGCGGGGACCGAGCGTGACGCCCGGCTACTTTGAAGACGAGGAGAAGACCCGAGCCGCCCTCAAGGACGGCTGGCTGCACAGCGGCGACCTCGGCTACCTGGACAAGGGTCGCTTGTTCGTCTGCGGCCGCATCAAAGAGCTGATCATCGTCAATGGGCGGAACTTCTATCCGCAGGACATCGAGTGGCTCGCGTACGATGTCGAGGGAGTCCGGCGCGGGAACGCGATTGCCTTCGGCGTCAGCGACGACGAGTCCGGGATCGAGCGCGTGGTGCTGGCGATCGAGAGTGACCGCCCCGAGGCAGAGCGTGACGCGCTCAAGGACGCTGTCGCAGCGCGCGTCCTTGAGGGGCTCAACCTTCGCCTGGACGAGATCCTGGTCCTGCCGCCGAGCACCTTGCCCAAGACCTCCTCGGGCAAGCTGCAACGCGCCAAAGCACGCGAGCTGTTTTCTGGCCAAGCGCTCAAGGGCGGCAAGAAAGCGGGCTCCTGGACGCTGGTCAAGCATCTCGCGGCATCGCGTTGGAGCTACCTCAAGTCGGCCTTTGTGAAGAAGGACGACGTCTCCTAGCGGGGTGTCGCGCACGGCCCGTCGCCGTGCGGGGACGACCCGCGCCATCGACCAGGATCCGGCCGATGAGCGAGAGTCCTTCACTTGAGCCAGGGCCCTCAGCGCCGCGTTGAGCGGGCATCTGCGCCGCTACATGTTGCGTCGGTACTGGCCACCAACGCGATAGAGCGCCGTCGAGATCTGCCCGAGCGAGCAGTACTTGGCGGTGTCCATCAGCGCCTCGAAGGTGTTGCCGTGGTCGAGCGCGACCCGGCACAGCGTCTCCAGGCTCGCCTGCCCACGCTTGCTGTCGCGCGTGCGCACGGCGTCGACAGAGGCGATCGCATACTCCTTCTCCTCGGTCGTGGAGCGAATCACCTCGTCCGGGATGCGCGTCGGAGAGCCGTTGGGATCGAGGAAGGTGTTGACGCCGACGATCTCGAGCTCGCCGCTGTGCTTGAGATGCTCGTAGTGCAGCGACTCATCCTGGATCTTGCCGCGCTGATACATCAGCTCCATCGCGCCGAGCACACCGCCGCGCTCGCTGATCCGGCGGAACTCCTCATACACCGCGGCCTCAACCATGTCCGTGAGTTCCTCGATGATGTAGGAACCTTGCAGCGGGTTCTCGTTGCGCGAGAGTCCGAGCTCCTTGTTGATGATCAGCTGGATCGCGAGGGCGCGGCGCACCGACTCTTCCGTCGGAGTCGTGATGGCCTCATCGTAGGCGTTGGTGTGCAGCGAATTGCAGTTGTCGTTGAGGGCATAGAGGGCCTGCAACGTCGTGCGAATGTCGTTGAACGCGATCTCCTGCGCGTGCAGGCTGCGGCCCGAGGTTTGAATGTGATACTTGAGCTTCTGCGCGCGCTCGTCCGCACCGTAAAGGTTGGACAGTGTCCGCGACCAAATTCTACGAGCGACGCGACCGATCACCGAGTACTCGGGATCGAGACCATTGCTAAAGAAGAACGACAGGTTGGGCGCAAATGAGTTCACATCCATGCCGCGTGAGCGGTAGTACTCAACGAAGGTAAAGCCGTTCGCGAGCGTGAAGGCCAGCTGCGTGATTGGGTTCGCGCCGGCTTCGGCGATGTGATAGCCGGAGATCGAGACGCTGTAGAAGTTCCGCACCTTGTTGGCGATGAAGAACTGCTGGATGTCGCCCATCATCCGGAGCGCGAACTCCGTCGAGAATATGCAGGTGTTTTGAGCCTGGTCCTCCTTGAGGATGTCCGCCTGCACCTTGCCGCGCACATGAGTCAGGGTCGCTGCGCGAATGCGCTGATAGACTTCAGGCTCGAGCACGTCCGCGCCGGTCACACCGAGCAGGCGAAGCCCGAGTCCGTCGTTGCCCTCCGGCAGCGCGCCCTGATAGCGGGGACGGGGCACACCGCGCTCTTGGTAGATCGCCTCGATGCGGCGCTCGACCTCGTCCCAGTTTCCCTGGCTGTCGATGTAGCGCTCACATTGCTGATCGATCGCCGCATTGAGGAAGAACGCCAGCAGCATCGGCGCGGGTCCGTTGATGGTCATCGACACGCTGGTCGACGGATCGACCAGGTCAAATCCGGAGTAGAGCTTCTTGGCGTCGTCGAGCGACGCGATGCTCACACCCGAGTTTCCGATCTTGCCGTAGATGTCCGGACGTCGATCCGGGTCGTTGCCGTAGAGCGTGACCGAGTCAAAGGCGGTCGACAGGCGCTTGGCCGGCATGCCGCGCGAGACGTAGTGGAAGCGTCGATTGGTACGCTCGGGTCCACCCTCGCCGGCGAACATACGCGCAGGGTCTTCGCCTTCGCGCTTGAGCGGAAAAACGCCTGCAGTGAAGGGGTACTCGCCAGGAACGTTCTCCTGCAGCGACCAACGAACAATTTCGCCCCAGTCATGAAACTTCGGGAGCGCCACCTTGCGGATCGCAAGGCCGGAAAGCGTGGTGCTCGTGAGGGGCTGCTCAAGCACCTTGTCACGCACCTTGTACCGGTACTGGGGTCCAGCATACGAGGCGACCTTCTCGGGCCACTTGCGCAAGAGCTCGCGAACGCTGTGATCGAGCCGCGACAGCTTGTCTTGATAGGTCGCAATCAGCTTGCGCGTGGCCTCGTCGTCGCCTTCAAGCACCGTGATGTCACCCGCGGGCACCTCCGTCGGCGCGCTCTGATTGCCGCGCATGACCCCGATCGCGCCATGGAGCTGGAACAGCTCCGTTGCGAGCTGTGCCTGCTTGGTGACCACGCCACCCTGCTGTCGACCGACGTCGGCGATCTCCGCGAGGTAGCGTGTTCGGTCGGGAGGAATGACGAAGATCTTTTCACTCGGGCCGCGCTCCTCGGTCAGCTTTGAGGCCAGCGGCGCTCCGGTCTTCTTGACCACCGCGTCGAGGACCGCACGGTAGAGGCGATTGGTGCCCGGGTCGTTGAACTGCGACGCAATGGTGCCGAAGACCGGAATCTCCTCGTCGGCAGCTTCAAAGAGCTTGTGGTTCCGGCGGTATTGCTTGCGGACGTCACGAAGTGCGTCCTGGCTGCCCCGCTTGTCGAACTTGTTGATCGCGATGACGTCGGCGAAGTCGAGCATGTCGATCTTCTCCAGCTGGGTCGCTGCTCCGTACTCCGAGGTCATCACATAGAGCGCCGCGTGAGCGTGGTCCATGATCTCGGTGTCGCTCTGGCCGATGCCCGAGGTCTCGACGATGATGAGATCGAATCCGGCGTGCCGGCACAGCTCGATGGCTTCGCGCACATACTTGGACAGCGCCAGATTGCTCTGGCGCGTCGCGAGCGAGCGCATGTAGACGCGCGGGTCGTCGACCGCGTTCATGCGGATGCGGTCGCCAAGCAGCGCGCCACCGGTCTTTCGCTTGGATGGATCGACCGAGATGATCGCGACCTGCTGCTGGGTGAACTCGTTGAGGAAGCGGCGGACCAGCTCGTCGACCAGGGAGCTCTTCCCCGCGCCACCGGTTCCAGTGATTCCAAGGATCGGCACC
>CAZVEM010000122.1:0-15917 GCA_964626165.1 uncultured Nannocystaceae bacterium | reverse complement strand
CGGCCCTACCGGTCCCGACCGGGATCGCCCGGCTCTTCCAGACGCTCCCGCTGCAGCTCAACAGCCGCGTGTTCGGTGGCCTCGTGACCGTCCAGCGTACGTACCGCCAGACCGACTGCCGTGGTCAGAGCACGCAGGTCGGTGGCACGGCGTTCCCCCGTTTCGAGAACAACCAGCCGACCGAATACTGCGTCGACGCCCCGAGCTTCACGACCGGTCTGACGACCGGTGCGGTGGTTCCGCGCCTCCGCGGTCAGTACAACCAGCAGCTTCAGATCGGCTACGAGCAGGAAGTCGTCGAGGACCTTGTCCTCGGATTCCGCTGGTTGCACACCGACCTCGGCCGCGCGGTGGAAGACGTGTCGACCAACGGCGGCCTGAACTTCATCATCGCCAACCCCGGCGAGGACGTCTCCAAGTCCGATATCTCGGCCCAGGACGCCAAGTGCGAGTCACTGGCGACCCAGCTCGAGCAGGCCGACGGTCAGGACAACGAGCCCGAAATCGCTCGTGCGCTCCAACAGTGCCAGTTCCTGGCGCAGGCCTACCGCAACGTCAACACGCTGTTCAACAAGCCGCAGCGCAACTACGACGCGTTCACCTTCGAGCTCAAGAAGCGCTTCGCGAAGAACTGGTTGCTCATCGGTAGCTACACGTACAGCCGCCTCGTGGGTAACTACGATGGTTTCGTCGACCCGGTGACCGGCGCGATTAACATCGGTGCCAGCACCCAGTACGACATCCCCGACCTGGTCCGTAACAGCTACGGCCCGCTGGCCTTCAACATCCCCCACCGAGCCAAGATCGACGGTTTCTACACCTTCGACCTCAAGCAGGCGGGTCGCCTCACCCTCGGTACCAGCTTCCGCGTGCAGTCGGGTCTCCCGATTAACGCCAAGGCCGACAACAGCCGTTACCCCGGTCAGTACCTCGTGTACGTCCTTCCCCGTGGTTCGGGTGGACAGGTTGAGCCGAACTACCGCTGGGACTTGAGCCTCGGCTACGCGTACCCGCTGCCCAAGTCGATGGAACTCGAAGTCAGCGCCCGCGTGGTCAACGTGACCAACGCCAAGGCCATCCTTCGCGTCGACGAGATCTACTCGTACCAGACCACCCGTCCCATCTCGGGCGGCGACGTCGAGGACCTCGAGCACGCCAAGGTGCAGGCGCAGGCGGCCGATCAGTTCTTCAGCCGCACCATCCTGTCACCTCAGGGCAACTACGGCGTGGAGACCCAGTTCCAGCCGCCGCTGTCTGCTCAGTTCGAGCTCAAGCTGCGCTTCTAGTTCGGGAGTGCTTCGGACAGGGAGCCGGACGACTTCACCGTCCAAGCAAAGGCCACGCCGGGATCACGGTGTGGCCTTTGGCGTTGGGCCCGTCGCAGTTCCGGCATGAGCACTGGAGCGGCCCGTCGTCCCTGACAACGCAGCGCGGGAGGGGACGCGCGAGGGCTCGGCGGTGACCGGCTACAGATCTCCACGCAGTCCAAGCTGAGACAGCAGCCATCGCGCGTCGTCGGAGGCGAGGACCGCTGCGACCTCGACCCTGCCATCGGCATCCAGCAAGTCGTGGTCGCGCGCGATCGCCAAGAGCGCGCCGTCAAGGCGACCGGAGAGGCGAGCACCGGCGAGCAGGAGTCCGCGGCGAACCAGTGCGACCCAGTGCTCAAGGGCCTGCGGTCGATCGAGCCAGTGCTCAAGCTCACGGGCGAGTCCTTGTCGGAGCGCGGCGGGCAGCATCGCGGGCCGTAGACCGCGAGATGCCAGGGCATCCGCGATGACGCGGGCGCCCTCGCTGGCGACGGGAACATTGGGGCGCGCCAGCATCGAGAGCGCCCCGAGGACTTCGGCCGGTGCGACCGGATGGGTGTCGGTCAGCATGCCAAGCCCGCTGGCCATCGCCATCAGCGCGAGGGCGACGCGGAACTCTCGCTCCGCTTCAGGAACAGACAAGAAACTCGCGTCGACCACTAAGGTCGGATCAACGCGGTTGCGCAGACCGATGCCGGCATAGAGAGGCTCACGCGTAAATGCCAGCACCACTTGCAGGCCGATCCGCGATCGAAGTCGCGCGACGAGCCCGGTGGCCGCGTGCATCGCAGCGCGTTCCAAGGATCCTTCCGGCGCGACAGTCTCGCCGCCGCGGCCGCGGATTCCCGCATGGTAGTCGCGCAGCGTGATCAGAGCCTCGCGGAGTGAGCCGCGCCACGCGAGCGGGACCCAGTCCTCTTCGTGCAGTGGGTCGGCGGATAGCTCGGGTTCCGCGAGCCGAGTCGCCAACAAGCCGACCGGGCCTTGTGGCGCGACGAACGACGCGAGCTGGTAGAGCCAACGCGTCTGCAGTGTCGCTCCGAATGCTTCATGGAGCCGCCCCAATGTCAGCGCGACGCCGGGTCGAATTGCGTGGGAGGTCGACCACGACACGAGCTCGCTGAGGAAATCCTCCGTGTCGCCGGTCATCGCCGCGGCCGCGCCGAGTACAGCATCGAGGCGTGGGAGGGGTCCCTCCTTCGCGATCAGATCGACCAGATCCGCATAGGCCGGGTAGAGGATGCGCTCACGGACCTCACGCTCGTGGCGTGGGCCGATTGCGCGGGCAAAGCTGCGCCGGCCGTGCACGAGAGCCTCGACGAGCGCACCAAGCATGAGCTCCTCGTCCTCGTCGCCTGCGATGGCGCGCAACTCCACGCTGACATCGAGCACCGCGGGCCACTCGCCCGCAAGAAAGAGCAGCGGCAGCAAGTTGATTCGCGGTCCGGCGGCGTGCGGCGCGAGCTCGCGCGCCTTCTCGAGCAACGCGATGGCCCGCCGTCTTGCCTCAGGTGCGGTGCCGCGCACCGAGGCGCGTCCGTCTTGCTGTCCAAGTACATACTTGGCTGCCTGGCGATACTCACGTGCCTTGGCCTCCGGCTCGACTTCAAGCTCAGCGAGGGTCGTGACGGCGTCGGCGAGCGCGGGGTAATCCTCGAGGCTGACCAGTGCGTCGATGAGCAGGCGCTGCGCCGCGAGTCTCGAGGGCACCGAAAGCGAGGCGCCTCGGCTCTCAAGAAGCTGCGTGATGTACTGGCGCACCTCGTCCACCCGGCCGAGCTCCCTGAGGATGCCGGCAAGCCGCACCGTCAGGTCGGCTGTGTGGGTGTCGGATCCCGTTCCCGAGCGCTTGTGCGCCAACAAGAGTCGCTGCTTGAGCGGTGCGATACGGGCCTCGGTGCGCCCGGCACGAACCAAGCGCTCATCGGTCACCCGAAGCACTGCGTCGTGCTGGTCATCGTCGAGCGCGGAGACGTCGACGCTTGCAAGTAAAGTCTCGGCGAGGTCGCGTTTGCCCAAGCGGTCCGACGCACTGACAGCGGCAAGCGTCACCGTCAACGGTACTGAGGCTAGCTTGCGTCCCTCCGCCACCTTTGCGATCGAAGAGCAAAGCAGTTCGTCGGCCGGCCGATGCTCGACTGCAGTGGTGACCTCCGCGAGCATGGCCAGCGCTGCCGCAGACTCGGGATTCAGGCGCAGACTCTGCTCGACGAGGGCAGTTGGTGCGGCGGGATCGCGGACGCTGGACCAGGCCGAGCGTGCCGCGTCGACCAACATGTCACTCGCTCGGCGATCGTCGCCAACGCGCGAAGCGAGGCGCTCGTACTCTCTCACCAGCGCTGAGGGATCCCCGCGCTGAGCGAAGACCTCACGGAGCCAACGACGTGCGTTGTCCGGATCGATGTCGCCTGAACCGGCCCCCTTGTGCTCGCCGAGCAGGTGTTCTTCGAGGATCGCGACAATGCGTTGCTCGGCGCTCTCCGCAGCTTCTGCGTCTCCGCTCGCGATCGCGCTGTCGAGCATCTTTCGCAGCACGAGCACGCGCGCACCGTCGTCACTGGCAAGCTCGAGTTCTGCTTGCAAGTGTTTGAGTTCACGGCGGGCGTCGTGGTCTTCGCTGCTCAGCAACTCGAGCTGCTTGCTGGCGCGGCCTACCAAGTCGGCCGGGAGCCCCTCGATCGCGAGGATCTGCTCGTAGGTGCGCTCTGCGGCCGCGATGTCATCGTTGCGCTCCCAAAGCTCGGCCGCAGCGAAGGACAGTCGTGCGCGAGCGCTCGGCGTGATGGTGAGGTCCCCGAGCGCAAGTCGCTGGCTGTCGATCGCGGTCGCGAGATAGCTCGCGGCACGGCCTCGATCGGAGACCTGTGCGAGGAGCCGAGCGATGCGCTGGTGTACCGGCGCGTCCTCGATCGGCTGGGCCAACGCGGACGAGAGATTGCGCATGGCCCCATCGAAGTCGCGGAGCCGATGGAGATAGGTCTCGGCCAAGTCCGCATGGAGCTGAGCCCGCGCCTCGCCCGGGGGGATCTCGCGAGCCGCGAGGAGCTGCATATGGGTGACGATGGACCACTCAGAGCGCTTGGCGGCGAGATCCATCAAGAGCTGGCGTGCTCGACTATGGCCGGCATCGGCGCCCACGGACTCAAGAAGCAACGTGCGTGCGGTCTCGCCTGCATCACCGAGCGGATGGTCGGTAAAGCGGGGCTCAAGCAGAACCGCACGTCGGAAGCACACTTCCGCACGGGCGCTGGCCGAGAGCTTGAGCTCGGCACAGCGCAGCAAGGTCGCCTCCTCCTCCTCGAACTCGCCGCGGTCGTGCAGCACGCTGGCGAGCTCAAGAAGCGCCTTGGCATGGGCTGGATCTCTGGCAATGACCAACTCCAGCAGCTCTTTGGCTTGAGACGAACGACCCGCTCGCACCAGGTGTGGTGCCGCGAGTGCGGCCGCATCCGCGCAGCGATCCGCGTCGAAACTGGCGTCACGTGCGACGAGCGCGAGAACTTCGACACCCTCGTCCTCGCGACCGAGTCGAAGCAAGAGCCTGCCTAGGCCCTCGCGTGCCGCACTCGCCGCAGACCCTTGGGCTGCGAGACGATACCGTTCCTCGGCCTCTCCCTCGTAACCATCTTGCACCGCCAAGATCTCGGCGAGGAGCAAGTGTGCGAAGGGGCGGACATCATCGTGCAGCCGTTCGATTCGGCTGTGAAGCTGGATCCGCACGTTGGCGACAGAGGTCGTTGCGCTCAGGAGCAGTCGAGCGCGCACACCCGCACTCGCGTGCTCCAGCGGGTTGGCGAGATACGCGTCCAAGAAGTAGGGCGCAGCGTGGTGCGGTCGGCGAAGCGGACCGTCGAGGAGCTCGCCGATCCGGCGGTCGACCTCGGCGCGGCGCTCAAGATCCCCTGCATCGCCAAGCGCACGACTCCGCACCATGAGAATGCGAACCAGATCCTCGTGTCGGTTCGAGCTTCGATAGTGTCGAGCAAGCGTTGCGAGGCCGTCTTCCGGCAGCTGCGATGAGGCGTCGAGGCGTTCGTAGACCGCGGACGCCGCCGCGAGGTCCTGCACACGCTCGCGGAGCAGGCTTCCCAACATGGTCGCGAGCTCAAGCTGGTTGGCGGAGAGCGGCGCGTCCTTCGTCGCGTGGGGGGCGAACTGGGGCGCGAGCGTCCCTTCGATCAAGGTGCGCAGCTCGTCGTAGCGCGCCATCCGGTCCAGTACGCGTGCGAGCTCCAAAGTGAGTTCATCGGCGCTGGCGCTATCGGTTCCGTCGTCGAGCTCTTCTCTCGCGAGTCGGTAGCTGCGTTCCGCCTTCTGGAGGTCCTCAAGCGGACCCGCGTAAAGTCTACCGAGTCGAATCAGATCCGCGCGACGTGACGCGGAGCCAGATCCGCGGACTCGACTTTCGAGGAGTGCAGCGACCCGCTCGTGCGCACCTGCGGCCTCATAGAGTTCCTCCAGCACCCGAACGGCGTACTCACGGGTCGGATCCTCGGCGAGAATCGCTTCCAGGTCGTGCTGCGCTTCTTGGGGCCGCGCGAGCGGGCCGACAAGCAATCGCGCGCGCTCCTCAAGCGCATCAAGGCGCGCCGCACCGAGCTGACGCGCCGCGATCGCGGTGAGCATGCGGCTGCGATGCTCGGGGTCGTTTTCCATGCGCGTGAGCTCACCGAGGCGCTCCTTGGTGCGCTCGTCATCGGGATAACGCGCGACCACATGGCCGAGCAGCTCGACCGCAAGACTGTGTTCGCCGCGGGCCAACGCGGAGTCCGCAGCTCGATTGGCGACCGTGGCGTAGGCTGCGACGCCCATCGGAACGGCCTGCATGACGCGCAGCGATAGTTCGATCGCGCGACCCGTGTCGCGCCGCGAATAGTACGCGTCGAGCAGGGGCAAGAGCAGATCGGGATCGTCGGGCGCGAGCGCGAGTGCTCGCTCGAGATCCTCGGTCGCGGCGAACTCGTCTCCGAGCACGTCTGCGCGGATGTGCGCGAGCTGCTTGTAGGCCGCAACGCGTTGCTGCTCGGTGGTGGCGGTTTGAGCCAGTCGAAGCAGAATCGCGGTGACTTCGGGCCAGTGGTTGAGTTCTTCAAGATGTTCGATGAGTGCGTAGGTGCACTCAAGGTCTTCTTCGAACGTCGCGTCCGCCTCGGCGCGAAGCACAAGTGCAGCGTCTGCCCGGCTGAGCAACGATGCGAGCCCCGTCCAGACATTGGCCCGCGTGCGGCCGCGTAATGCAATGCGGTTGACGACTCGGCCCGCCAGGGCACGAATGCGCGTTCGGTTCTGCACCGCGTCCACGCCCAGATCGCCCAGGACGCTACGATGGATGCTGCTCTGCGTCGGGTAGCGAGCAATCGCGTGGTCGATGAGCGACGCGAGAAGGTCGCCGTCGTCTGGACCGCCAGGGGGCTGCTCCGGAACCGGCGTGCGATCCTGCTCCGCCTCGCGACCTGGCGCTTCCTGGTCGCGCAAGAGCGCGAGGCCGACGTCGAGTCCTAGCTGCCAGTCCGCCAAGGTCACCTGCGGGCTATGTGGGGCGGCGATGATGAGCGCGGCACAGGTGCGCCAGATCGCATGCGAGAGCTGTGGGTGTCCGGCGAGGCACGCTCGAGCCAGCGCAAGTGCGGGTGGCAAGTAGCGGCTTGCGTCACTCTTGCTGACTTTGGTCTTGTCGGGGACAGCGCTTGGGAGCTCGGCGACCGCCGCAAGCTGCGGCTGCTCGCGGAGCAGGCGTAGCCAACAGATCTCAAGGACCTGGCGCCCACGCACCTCCTCCATGCGGCCGGTGAGTTCTCCGATCCGCTGCACAAAGCCAAGCGTGTCGTCCTCGAACAGGGCGCGGAGCCGAAGGAAGGGACCCTCTACTCGCTCGGCGACAAAAAGATCGCGCTCGACCTCATCGAGCTCGTCGGCCACGCGGTCCAGTCGGCGGATCGCCCACTGCCGAATATCGATGAGGCCCGGATCGTCGCGGCGCTCTTGCGACGCGCGCGAGAGCGAGAGCAGCACGCGCTCTGGATCGTCGGCCTCAAGCGCTGCATACGCCAGTTGTGTCGCGAGGGCATCGCGGCTCGCGGGATCGACAGAGGCATGAAGCGCCCGCTCCAGCGCGTCGACGTAGAGGATGGGACGACGCAGCAGCAGCGCAATCTCGCGCAGCCGGTCTAGGGTCTCGCGCTCATCTGGATGATCTTTGAGACGCCGATCCGTGAGCGCGAGGGCCTCGTCGACGTCCTGAAGGTGCTCTAGGACCGCGTTGATCTCTTCGTTTGCTTGCTCCGTGGTCAGCGACGCACCCGCGCTGGTTCGCAACGCACGGCGAGCATCGAGCTGCATGCGGGCGCGCTCTGCCGGAGTGAGCCCCTGACGCTGCGCGCTCTCGTCGGTCAGCTCAAGCCAGCGGGCAGCGATCCTCTGCGATTGCTCGCTCTGCGCACCCTCGGGGGTCGCCGCACAGAGTTCCCACGCTTGCGCGAGGCATCCAACTGCCTGCGCGATCTCGGATGGCGATGCGAGCGAGCCGTCATTGGCCGGGGAGGCGAGAACCTCGGAGCGACCGACGAGGAGCTCGATGCGGTCCTGGGCAGGCAACGGGTGGGAGAGCAGGTCCGCGCTGGCTGCAAGGTAGCTCCCACGCGCGTGAAGCGACTGCGCAGCCCTGACACGGAGGCGGAGCAGGGGGACATCTCCCGGCGCAATCGCGAGACCACGAAGCAACAACGTATGCGCGCCTTCGAGGTCACCTCGCTCCAGTTGCCGCGGCGCCAGCACCCGGATCGCGGCGAGTTCCGCGTCCTCGCGTGTCGGCTCACGAGCGACGAGCGTCAGCAGACGTTGCCACTCATCGTCTCGTCGCTCGTCGTCTGCGATCTCCAAGTGGGACGCGAGGGACCATTGCGTGTCGATACCGACGGGGTCGAGTCGGACCAGCGTCTCAAGCAGGGCGCGAGTATCTTGCGATTGCACCGCAGCGCCGCCCATCTCGGAAAGTAGGTCGCGGCCGTACTCAAGGGCGTGCAGGCGCGCATTGGCCAGTTGTGCCTGCGCCTCCTGATCTCCGCCCTCGCTGCCGTCACTTTCATGGCCGGCCTCAGGGTCGCGCTCTTGCCAGGGGGCGCCGCTGGTGTGCAACGCCAGGTCTCGTTCCACGCGAGAAAGCGCGACCGCGAAGCGACCCGTCAGCAGCTCCAGGCGTTCTGCCCTCAGCTCACCGGATTCCTTGGGTAACGTGTGCAGCAGCAGGTCCGCGAGCGACTGATCTGCGGGATCGATGGCAAGTGCCTCGCGCAGCAGCGCGCTCGCTCGTTCGGGCACCATCCGTGCGGCTCGCACCAACCACGGAACCTTGTCTTTGCCGTCGGTCGCTTCGACGCGATCGAAGATCAGCTCTGCCAGGCGATCGGAAGCGTTGGCTCGCTCGAGCAGCGGCACCATCTGCTCGGCCAGCGCACTCTTGGATGCTTCCTCGGTGTGGAGGGCGAAGGCACGGGAGAGAAGCTCAAGGGCGCGCTCGTCTTGGCCTGTCGTGATCAGCAGGGTTGCGCAGCGCTCGGTGAGCGTGGCCTCGTGAATGCCAAGTGACTTGAGTCGCGCGCTTTGCTCGCCCGAACCGCTGCCGAGCAGCGGCAGAAGGTGCTCAAGGGCCGCGTCCGCACGTCCCGAGCTCGCGAGCACGTCACCCAGTGCGTAACGAACCTCGTCCGCATCCGGACGCAGCGCGAACGCACGCTGCAGCTGCCTTGTCGCGCGCTCGAGCTGCTTGTTGGCCGCGAGGCGACGTCCGATTCGCGCGCGTGCTCGGCTCTCGCTTTGTGGGTCGCTTAGTTGAGCAGCTCTCAGTGCGAGCTGCTCAAGAAGCTCGAAGTCCTCCTGGGAGTCGAGTGGCCGCGCTGAGGTGAGCTCAAGAAGCTCGGGGAGCGCGTCCGCATCCCGAAGCGCGGTTCCGATGACGGCGATCACGTCATCGTCGTCGCGCTGATCCAGTCCCCGTGCGAGCAGCGTGCTGGCAGCGGTCCGAGCATCGAGGCGCTCTGCGAAGGTGACCCAGAACGCGCCGTAGTCGACACCCCGCAAGCCTGCTCCGAGGGAGAAGCGCTGCGCCTCCGCGATCGCCCGCTCCACGGCGTCGTCGCCTGCCCCGGAACCTGGACCGCGCTGGTCGGCCCGCCACCAGATCGCATCTCTGAGCTCGCGCGCGCCGGCATCGAGTCGCACCACGATGTCCATCCAGGTGTCGACCGCGTGTCTCAGTTGCGTGATGTTGGCCGCTGCGCCCGAGATCGCGATGCGCAGTAGCGTGCGGGCGTGCGCGGCGTCGCCGTCCTCGCGTGCGAGGCGATCGAGCTCGTCCCAGCGCGCCACCACGGCGCCTAGGCTCTCGCGCTCGCTCAAGAACGACGCGACCGCGAGCGCGCTCTCAAGATCTGCAGCCGCCGTCTCTCGGGCGAGGTCGAGCAGGCACTCGCCCAGTGCGAGCGCCACCGTCAAGTTGTCCGGATGCTCTCGCGCGCTATAAAGCTCCTGCGCGACCGGAAGCAGACGCGCGATTGTGGCGCGCGCCGAGCCGTCGAGCATGCGACCCATTCGCTCGACGTAGGTGGGAATCCACCGCGGGTCGCTGCAGGCGCGAAGTTCCTCCTCGATCCGTCGACGTTCCGCCTCGACCTCTCCGCGCGCTCGGATGGCCCACTCGCGCAGCGCCAGAGCCTGCGGCCGAAACGAGCGCTCGCGCGAGAGATGCTGCAGCGATCGCAATACCAACTCTGGGATGTTGCGATCGTTAAAGAGCAAGGCCATGCGCTCCGCCAGCGCATCGGTGTTGGAGCTGTCCTGCTCGGTCTGCAGGATGTCAAAGAGCGTCTCAATGACATCACCTTCTCGTCCGGTGCGCTGACCAATCTCATCGAGGAGTGCGAGCGCCTCTTGACTCGCGGGGCTCGTGCGCAGCGCGTCGGCGGCGAGTTCAAGGGCTTCGTCGGGGCGATCCAGTCGTTCCACCAACAGCAGGCACTCGAGTCTGAGTGCCTCGGGCGGGAGCTCTGCCCCTTGAAGTTGTCGACGTGCTGCGCGGGCGCGCGCCTGGAGCTCGGCTTGGCTGCGTTCGTCGAGCTGAGAGCTGTTCGAGTAGGCCAACCACTGATCGATCCACGGAAGCGCCTTGCGAGGATCGGTCGTGCTTGATGTCGCCGCTGCGAGTAGCTCGATCGCTTGCGGGACTTCGCCGCGTTCGAAGCGGATCTCTCCCAGTCGCGCCTGCAGCGAGGCCCGCTCTTCGCCGACGACGTGCTCAAGTAGCGCCGAGATCGCCGCGGATTCGTCCCCCTCGTCCGCGCGAAGAGTCGCCAAGCGCAGGCGTAGCCGTGCGATGCGCTGAGCGAGTTGCGGACTGTCCGCGCTGTCCGAGTCGCTGGTGACGCTCGACATCACGGCATTTGCCCCCACGATCTCGCCGACCTGGATCATCAGCTCGACGACACGCAGGCGCAGCTCAAGCCGACGTGAATCCGATTCCTCAATCCGCCCCAACGCGCGCCGCAGCGCGTCGAGGGCCTGCATGGGCGAACTCGCCTCGTGGAGGTCTGCGATCTCGATGAGCGCGCCGCTTGGGTCTTTGGCGACGGATGCGAGACCTTCAAGCAGGGCGAGGCGGTCTTGCTGTCGGGAGGCGTCGACCCGAGACAGGAGCTCCTCAAAGATCTGCGCGCGCTCAACGGGGTCAGATGTCCTTGGGAGTCGCGTGCGAAGCAAGCGATCCAGCGCGCCGAGATCATCGACCCGTCGCAGCTCGGCCTCGAGCTGTGCCTCGACGTCGCGGTTGTCCGGATCGAGCTCAAGCGCTTCGGTCAGGAGGGCACGGCGGGACTCGAGGCGGGCCACTTGAGCGGCGCGCCGAGTCCACGGAAGTCGAGTCGCCGAGCCGGCCTTGCGCATCTGATCGACGGCGAGGTCAAAGCGCTCATCCACCGAGCCGAACAACTCAAGGGCCTGCCATAGTGATTCGGCCGCGTCTTGATTCTGGCTGGAGTCCTCGCCGGCGGCGGCCAAGCTCAGACGTCGCCTCGCCCAGGACACGCTGCGTGGGTCTTCATTAAGCAGCGCGAGCTCACCGACTTCGACAAGGTCCTCGAAGGTGACTTGGGTGTCTAAGGGCAGTGTGGGATCGGTTCCGAGCGCGGCAAACAGCGGCGCGAGCACGTCCAGCGCGAGCGCATTGTCTCCTGCTCGCCGGTGAAGCCGAGATAGCGCGCGGCGATGGGGGGCCTGGTCGGGGTCGTGATGGACCGCGGCGATCAGTGCATCCTTGGCGGCACCTAGTTGGCCGCTTTGCTCGAATCCCCGCGCTGCGCCGGCATAGGCCAGCGCGCAGAGCTCGGGTGAGCTTCCCGCTCGCTCGAACCGAGCCGCAAGCTCAAGCAGTGCATGGGCGGCGCGCGCTTCCGGCAGCCGAGCCGCCTCCATCATCGTAAGTGCGAGTTCCTCTGCGCCTTCGTCCGCGAACTGCCAGGAGAGGGCGGAGAGCTGCCGCTGAAGGTCACGACCCTCACCTGCCTGGCGGAGAACCTCGTCGAGGATCACGCGAAGGATCTCCGGGCGCGCGAGGGCACCTCGCCCCTCGATGAGAGAGCGTGAGGTCTGAGCGAGCCAATCCTCACGGATATCATCGCGCCGAGCCGCGATCGCGACGAGTTCTTCGACGATGCGCCGGTCGGTGCGGACCGTGGCAGTCGTCGTCAACGGTGTCGATGCCGTCGCGCCTTCGCGAGGCGAGCCGTGATCGTCATGCGCGTCCTTCGGCTCGGCTTCGTTGCCGGGAGGCAGCGAGGTCGACGCGTCTTCGAAGTTGTCTGCCTGCGACGCCGCGGGGATCGACAAGATCACCTCGGGGACAGCAGGGCACGCGAGGACAGCGATGCGCCAGACCTCGAGCAACGCGAGATCGCGCTCGGCGCGAGCAGACGCCGATGCGCTCGCGCCGGGCTCGGCTGCATCGCGATTGGTCGCGGGCGTGGAGGCCTCGTCCGATGTCGGCGCATCGGGGAGCTTGAGCAGGGCAAGGAACGCCGCAGGTTCAATCTCCTTGGCGAGCCTAAGTTCTTGAACAAAGCCGTCGTAGCCGGCCCAGCGCGTCGTTCCGTGGTGAATGGGAAGTGCGGCGAGCTGACAGCGAAGGATCCAGGCGGTCGGGGCTCGGTCGCGCAGGAGTCCGCCCGCAAGGCGAACAAGGGCCACCGCCGCGTAATGGTCCGAGCGAGTATCCGACGGTCGCGCCTCGCGATCTGCGGGCAGGGTGGTCGCAGTGCTTCGGTAGAGATCACGCGCGAGGGAAAGGAGTCGCTGCGCGACCGCGACGACGTCGTGCTCAAGGAGCCGGAGCATGCGGGCGAGGAGCAGCTCGTCCTCCGGCTTGTCGACCAGAGACTGGACAATGGCTTCGATCTCCTCGTCGACCGTGCCGAGCTCGCGCTGGGCCCACTCGTGGATGTCGAGGAACTCCTCGGTCGCGGCGATCGGGGCGGGCAGCTGCTCGATGGCCCAGGATGCCGCTCTGGCGGCACCGACCGCTCTGGCCGCGAGCGCCAACTCTTTGGCCAGGTCCTGCCGCTGGGCGGACTCATTGAGTCCCTCGGTCACGACGCGGAGCACCTGCACCAGTCGCTCGCGACATCCCCTTCGCTCGCAGAGTTCAACCAGGATGGAGCGAAGATCGACGTCGTCGGGCATCGCGAGCAGCGATCGCTCGATGCGCGTCAGCGCGGTCTCGGTCCGATCAACGAGGCGCGCCAGCACGTCGATCTCGGTCCGTGCGCGGACGGGATCGTGGACGGCGCTGAGGCGCTCCTGGGCGGCGAGCGCATCGGCCCATTCGCTCAGCGCCCAATGCAGCGGCTCACCTTCTGCGGGCTCGCGCGGCCAGGACGGGAGCGCCAGCGATCCCAATGACGCGTCGCGATTCGGCGCTGCGGGGCCAGTGGCGAATCCACTAGCATGCTCATCCGTGGACGGTACGAGCGTGGCCTCCTGCTGGCCGCTCCTCGTGTCGCTCGCTTTGATCTTGCTCGCTTCGGGCGCGTCGAGCTGCTCAACCCATTCTCGGCTCAGCTCCGCCCATGCTTGCGCTGCTGCGGCTGCCACGGCGGCGTTGCGACCGCCCTCGACCGCACTTGCAGCGCGAAGATGCGCGCGGGCCTCGACGAGCAGGGGTTGATTCGCGTCGATGACTTCGGCGGCGCCATCGGCTTCCGCTGAGGCCCGGGCCAACGCAATCTTTGCGCGCGCAATCTCAAGGTCGAGGGCCTGAGCCCGCGCGGTCCCTGGATCCAGCGCCCGAAGGGTTGTTGCACATCGAAGGCGCAGCGCATGATCGTCGAGCAGCTGCGCCAGGGTGAGTGCGACTTCGATGAACTCCCCGTCAGCGGCGAATCCATCGGCGAGCGCGACATCGACCCACTGTCGCGCTTGCTCGTGCTGGCCGTGGCCAATCAGTGCTCGGACAAGTCGCTTGGCAACCTCTGCCTGATTGACGTGGGGATGCGACTCCAGGGACAGCGCCCGCTCCCAGAGCTGAATCGCCCGCTCAAGATCCCCCGCGTTCGCGACCGCGTTTGCGAGAGCGACCACCGCGTCAGCGCTATCGGGCTCAAGCGCGACCCGCCGCTCCATCAGCACATGGATCTGGGCACCTTCCAGCGGGCTATCGGTCGCACCGGCCGCCTTGCAAGCCGCACGAAGGCGCGTGAGGGCACCGTCATCGCTACGACTTTGGCTGGCGTCGGCGAGCGCCTGAGCGCGGAGCAAAGACCGGGCCGCTTCTTCACCTTCGTAGGTGCGCATCGCCTCGTGCAGCCGCCAGTAGCGACCCGGCGTCTCTGGATCGAGCGACCACGCGCGCGACAGCGCATCGACAAGTGCGATGCCGGCCGTCTTGTCTTCCGCGATGAGGTCCGCGCAGCGATCGAGCCAGCTCAGCTCGTCGACCGGTGAAGCTTGCTCGCGCGCGACCGCACGGGCCACGCGGGCGGCGGCGGCGGGATGGTGATTGGCGAGGTGGGCCTCAATCTCGACGTGCGCGATGGCGTCGCGGAGCACGGCGTCGCCTGCCGCTGCGAGCCGTGCATCCTCCAGGAGGAGGGCCGCGTCCTCGCCCTTGCCGAGTCGGAGGCGAAGCGTCCCCGCTCGCAACGCGAGCTCGGACCACGATAGTCCGAGAACCTCGTGGCTCTTGGACGCCAGCAGTGCCTCGACTTGCGCGCTCGCCCGCAAATCGTCACCGAGCTCTGCGAGCGCGGACGCGAGCTTCCAGCGCACCAGCGGGGCTTCGGGCTCGAGGCGCAGTGCGGCCTCGAGCTCGACCGCGGCAAGTCGACGCTCGCCACAGTCGAAGAGTCGCATGCCTGCCATCGCGCGCGCTTGTGCCTCAGATGCTGCATCGCGGTCGCCGGCCGCCCCGGATGCAATCGCCAGCCACTCGGCCGCATCCGCCGCAAGCCAATCCTCAAGCTTCTCGGCCTCCGAGCTCTGATTCTCGAGCTGCCGCTGCACCGTGATCAGCGCCGGCCAGAGCCGTCGAGCTCGCAGGGCATCTCGGACCAAGTCAAAGGCCTCCCGGTCGCCGCGTAGCGAGAGCGCAATTGCGGCGAGAGCGGCGCCTGCGGTCGCGGGCTCAAGCGATGCGGTCCATCCAATGCGGAGACGCGCAAGTGCAGGTCCAGAGAGCAGCGAGCGCGCCGCGAGGCCGCGAATCCTCGTATCGATGGTCTGCCAATCGAAGGGCGGAGCGGCGAGTGGATCGCGATCCTGGATTGCGCCGGCATCGACAAGTGTCTGTTCGCTGAGGTCTGGTCCTGGTCGCGCGGCGACTTGCGCGAACGCGATGGACGGCGGCGGAGGACCGACGCCATTGCCATAGCGGGCGCGATCGATCACCAGCGTCGCGACGGCGGGGCTCTGCGGGTCGGCGAGCAACGCCTGATCGAGCCACTCGTCGACACGAGGGCCCGCCCAACTCAGGCCCGAGCGTGCACATCGCATCGCCAACTCCGCAGTGGCGCACAGGGCTTGAGCCAATTTACCCGCGTCACGCTCGCGTGCGGTGGACTGGAGATCGTCGCGTGTCGCGTCGTCGCCGAGGAGCTGGCGGAGACAGCGCTCGATCTCGTGCCAGAGAGATGCGTGGAGAAGTCCGCTCTCATGCAACGCTGCGGCGGCATCGAGCAGGACTTGAGCGCTCTCTAGTGGCAGATTAGTGCTCTCAAGCAACACGCGGGCCGCGGTCTCAAGCAAGAGTGAGCCCTGGGCACGGATCGCGTATTCGGTGCGGAGCGCGATCAGGCGTCGCGCGCAGGCGGTCGGATCGTCGTCGTAGGTCGCCGTGAAGGACGCGATCGCCCGCTGCGACTCCGTCGGCGTGCGGGCGTCTTCGAGCTGCAGCGCGAGTCGAGTCTCTGCGTCCGCTCGCATCTCGTTGAGTCGGCCCGTTGCTCGTGACGCCCACAGCCGTAGCTCGATCTGCTCGCGCTCCTCGGCGACACGACCTCGCATGCGATGAAGGGCGAGGATGACGAGGTCGGGACGATTGTGTTCTCGAGCGGTGCGGGCAAGTGCGAG
>CAZVEM010000121.1:14571-15933 GCA_964626165.1 uncultured Nannocystaceae bacterium | reverse complement strand
CCATGGCTTCGAGTCTCCCAACTTTCGGAGCCTCCGGGAAAGCCGGGGCGGTTCAGTTCCTCCTCGAACCGTGTTCGGTCGAAACGGGGGCTACATCAGGTCTCGATGTCCGTCATGGCTGCAGGCGACTTCCAATTCTGGGGACAGATGGTCGCGAGGCACGGAGCGAAGAAACACCACTTGGGCAAGACAGGCTGCCTACGGAGCTAGCGGCACCGCACAGACTAGTACGCCGCACGTGTGCCCAGTGCCGCGGAGCTCGATGTCCGTCCACCGTCACTGCCTCAATCGGTCAATGTGGGGAATCCGGACGCGGCGAGGGCTCCATGTCTGGCAAACGCCGGTGTCGGTCAACTCTCTGCTGGCGAGACCGAAGGCGGTCGAATCTTCGCCCGACACAACTTTGCGTGCCCAGGCCAAGTAGCTGCGAACGGCCCCCTGACTCTTCTCGTGCGCACCAGCTCCGAGCGCCTGCACGGCTTCGAAGTAGACCTCTGCACGGGCGAAGCAAATTCGCCTGAAGGCGGCCTTGGCAGCGGGACGTTTCATTGAACGCGCTCCATCAACGCACGCGTCCCTCATCGTGGATCGGAACGCGGCGTCGCACATACCCTGGCTCAACGGTGGAGAACGAACTCGTGAGTAGCAGTAGTCGTGGTAGTTGCAGGCAGCGTTAAATCGGCGGCCGGTGAGGTTGTCCCAGGATACCCCTCTGCGCGCAAGCCACGGTCCTAGATCTGAGCATCCGTCAGCGGGCAAGATCGGCTCCGCGAGCGAGGCTCCGAGCCAACCCGGGTGCTTTGGAACTGCCCGCAGTTCGCCGTCAAATGACATGCAACCAGCGATCAAATTCCGAGGAGGATGCGCTTCGAATGTGGCCGGGCTCGCCATCGCCTCCGGGCGGTAGACTGCGTCACGTTCCCGCAAGATTGCCGCGCCCCGGTTCGATTCGGCCTTCACCAGCCACGGGCCTCGAACCTCGAACGCCGTGGTCACCTTGGTGATAGCCACTGGCGGTATCGCGTGTCGTCCGGAGAAATCTCGATCGAACGCCTCGCCAGCGCGTATGAGGCACTCCGCTAGCGGGTCGGTGGCTGCATGACGCGACCGCACGTTACTCGAAGTGGAACTCGGCGTCACTGCTTCGCAGTCCTGGAGCGAGTTCTCGAAACTTCGCTCGTCGGCATCATCGAAAGTGAGTGCTCCGGGCGCGATGGCGTCGACAGTCTCGCACACAGCGAGCTCGTTGCCGGCACCGTCGTACATTGACTCGCAGACCATTCCGTCCACCGAGGGAGTATTGGTCCCACGCGCACCGGGAGCGGGGGGCACGCTTCCCCCATGCGAGCGTGGTCGTGTCTT
>CAZVEM010000121.1:0-14561 GCA_964626165.1 uncultured Nannocystaceae bacterium | reverse complement strand
ACGCGCACCGGGAGCGGCTGCGCCAGGATAGGCGCAGCCGCTGAAGACGAGCACGATACCAGCGCCGTACCGTAATGCGTTGGGCAATCGCGATGAGGTGCCTGGGTGCGCTAGAAAGACCATGCTCAAAGATAACAAGGTCATTGCCGCCTAGGAAGACTAGGCGGTTGTGTCGATTCGAACTCGACGGTCACTACGATAGTGGCACAATACATGCGGTCAGCGCGACCTGTGGGGCGGCGGGCAATCTTGCTGATCGGGCGGCGGCGATGTCAATGCAGAGCGGGTCGCACAGCGCTGCGAGAAGAGCCCGGCCACAGTCCCGGGACGGCACCAACCGCCCGATGGCATGATGACGCAACTGGCGAGTTCTAGACGCGCTGACGGCTTCCGGCGGAGCTGACGCGGCCGTGCGCAAGCTATCCGCCTAAGCAACAAACCGAGCCAGCGCGCCATGCCGCCTCTCCATGTTCAACGGCAGCAAAGCCGTCGAAGCCGTTCGACTCGCGAAATACCTGCTTACGATGGTCTGAACCTCATCCATCGCGCACATGATCGAATGGACTGAGCCGACCGTGCCTCGCAGGAAGAGTTCACGAAGGGAGCGGGCCTCCTGCTTGCGGAGGGTCACGGTCGGGACACCGGGTACATGCGATGAGACGTAGGGCACGACGCCGTCGCCATCGTCCATCGCAGCGCCATCAAAGTCGAAGTAGCGGTCGGGGGGCCCGCCCACCGGCAGGGTCCGCATCGTTGAGTCCTCAAGCGCGCCGACGATCGAGAGTGCCTGCTGGGTGGGGACAGCCGCGAGAGTGGCCCACGCTTGCTTGGCTGCATTCAGTCGTGCAGCCGTCACATCAAAGTCGTGCTCCTCGGGGCCGGCGACACCGTTGTTGAGCACGTTGGACTGCCAGCTTGTGGGATCGAAGATATCGAGCGAAGCGGCGTTCGCCGTATCTTTCAGCGCATCGTACTTGGGTAGCAGATCGTAGAGGCCAGGGCATCGGCGGGCGAGTTTGCGATACGCCTTGTCGCCGCCGCACCACTCGCCCTCGCCGCGTGCCATGGCTTCGACGGCGAGCAACGAACCCTGCTGCGGGACACCGATGAAGACGACGTGATCGACGAGCGACTGCAGCAGATTCGGCGCGTGTGTCAGCATTGCCCTGAACACGAGGCCGCCCATGCTGTGGCAAGCGAAGTGGATCTTGTCACTCGCCGCGCTTGTCGAGCGCCATCGCATCTGAACCGCCTGTGCGAACGTGGCGAGCTCGCGCCCATTTTCGACCACGCTGCGCCGCCAGTCGTAGGCGAACGGGTAAACCGGCGCACTTGAGCGCTCGCGCAGCGCGGTCACCAGCGGAGCGTACGCGACGGCAATCAGGCCGTGCGCCTTGGTGACCATGTCGAGTGCGGCGTCCGTGGTCCCGCTTCCGTCTAGTCCCAGCTCGGAGAGGCGATAGCCGAAGATCTGCGAGCGGACCGCGTCGCGGGCGGACCAGGTCAAGTCCGGGTTGAGCTCATAGTGATTCGCAAGGCCCGAGCCCATGATGCCGGGCACCACGATGATTGGTACATCGATCGAATTGCTCATGTGTTCCTTGGGCGTGGAGACGCGGACGAGAAAGAGTCGCGGTCGTGGAGGCAGCGGAACTAGCCCGACTGCAAGAGCCACCAGGTGATCGGGTCCACGAGCGTGTCATTGGCAAGGCCGTGCTCCTGCTTGAAGGCGCGCAGGGCCGCGAGTGTCCTTGCGCCGGGCTTGCCGTCGGGCAGTCCGTCAGCACCGACGAGGCCATCGGGCCCGTGGCCACTCGCAAGCAGGAGCCCCTGGACAACCGCGGCAATCTGACTTCGCGCAGCCACGCCGAGCTCCGCGAGATCGACGAGCGGCATGATGCTTTGGCCCGGTTCGTGTGGCGGTATGACTGCCGGCGTCGATGGCTCTGACGGTGGGCTGTCCGCCGCAGCCAACTCCTTGAGTGCGGCGAGGGTGCCGTTGAATCGATTGACGTCACAGACGCCGGGCACCCCGGGCACACGGTCCGCATGCGCGAAGTCGCCGCCGCCGCTCCACTGCCAGATCGTCCACGGCCACTTCTTGCGCCCTGACTTGCGCGGCATCGCACGCGGTGATGCGGAGGGCAGAGCGCCCTGCTTGGTGTAGTTGACTTCCCAGAGCGGCAGATCGACGAACTCGTCCGAGTCGTCAGTCGTGTAGTACCAGACGTTGGGGCCGGTGTAGATCATCGGATCGCGACCGAGTTCTTGACGGACCACATGAACAAAGCCGCGGATCCACTCCAAGTTGCGCTTGGGCGTCCCTCCGTACTTTTCCCAGTCAAGGGCCGGTGGAAGAAAAGGTCCATCCGTCGCGCGGACAGCCTTGAGCAGCGCGCAGAAATTTCGCGCCTCGAGTTCACCAGCCGCCTTGCCCTGTTCTTGACGCAGGTCGCTGCGGGCAAAGTGATATGCCCCGCGCAAGAGGCCGGGCGCGTCCTTGACCAGACCATCCCAGTACGCGCGAAACTTGGGGTCCTCGTAGTCCCCGCCTTCGGATGCCTTCACGATCACGAAGTGCTGGCCGGTGATCTGCTTGAAGTTGACCGAGCCTTGGTGCCGGCTGATGTCGATCCCCGAGATCGTTGTAGATGTCGTTTCGGGCATGTTGCGCTCCGCGGTTCCGGTAATGCATCAACTGGCTACTGCGAAGGATCTGGACGTTGTGAGCGACGGGAAACGACCGAGCCGGCAAGGAGCTCGCGGAGTTCTGGCGTGTCGGCGAGATGCTCAAAGTCATCTTCATCTTTCGGCTTGCCCGGGTAGTCCT
This sequence comes from uncultured Nannocystaceae bacterium, assembly GCA_964626165.1. Lineage (GTDB taxonomy): Bacteria > Myxococcota_A > Polyangia > Nannocystales > Nannocystaceae > CAZVEM01. Next base: position 11,731 of record CAZVEM010000121.1, on the reverse strand, counting down.
TGTCGGACAGCATGTGAATCCAGAACACCGCCTCGGTCTCGTCACGCTCTACCGCATCTTGCAAAGCGCCAATCGTCGCATCGAACTCCGCCTGCACTTCCGATTGCGGTGCGCCTTGCTCGACAAGGTATCGATGGCGCTGGGCGTGCGCGGCTGCAAGTCGGATCCAGAAGAGCGCCTCGGGAGGTCGGCCAAACTCCATGATCACCCGATCGGCAAGTTCAATCGCTCGGTCAAAGCCACGACCGTCATAATCGTAGAGTGCGGCGACGATGTCGTCATTGGCTTTTCGAGCGAGCTGTAGCCGTCGCATCTCACCATCGACAAGCGAACGAGTCGCTTCAAACTCGTGGCCCGCACGCTCAAGGTCGCGGTCGACTCTCTCCAGTGCCTGCAGCCGCTGGTCGACTCGCTCTTTGAGCCCGAGGTCTGCGAGCCTGAACTTGGCCGCCAAGTGGACGCGCGTTCCAAAGTAGCCGAAGAAGAATCCCAGAGGGATGAAGTATAAAAGGATCGCGAGGATGAGCTTGGAAGCGCTGGGCGACTCAGGCAATCCCGATGCGAGGCTCGTCGAGAGGGAGTCGAGACCGCTGGGAAGGTTGTTGAGGTTGGTGAGGCCGACGCCAACCAACATCTTGGTCAGCCAGTCCGAGACCTGTTCGAGACTCGTGTTGGGTCGGTAGTCCCATCGGGGGCTTTTGCCCTCCGGCTCGCTGTCCGCCGTACTCGGAGACCGAGGGATACCAAACAAGAGTCCGACACCGGCCGCGAGGAGGAAGGCGCAGCCAGCAACAAGGACCCCGAACGCAAAGATTTCGAACGACCGCTCCCCAACGGAAGCGGCGTGCAGCCCGATCGCGAAGACGCCCAGCAGCGTCGCGCCCGCGACCCCCCCATAGGCCCAGCTCGCCACGTCACGCACGATCCGGAGCAACGAGAGCGGAGGTTCGGTGGGGCCGAGTCGTTCTCGCGCCGCCGATGCGGGGGCTGGGGGCTGAGCTGCCGTGGGCGCTCTCGCGGGGTTGCTCGACTCCGACGCCGCCGTCGATGCTGAGCCGGCGCGGGAGCTCGAGGTGTCCCGCCGTCCTAGCCGTAGGGCGCTCATCGACGGGGGTACCGGCCTGCGCGACCGGTCCGCCGCGACGGGCGTGCGTTCGCGGGCGCCACTTGAGAGCTCTCCTGAGTCGTCAGCAGACATAGGTCTCGTCCGTGCCCAAACCGACAACTACTGCACGACGCTCCACGTCCAGGTCATCTCGCCAAATCCGGTGCTCAGCCGATTCGTTCGGTCGAGCTCGATCTCCTTCTCAAACTCCACACCGAAATTCTCGTCGAGTGAGACAAAGCCCATGCTGCGGTCGGGAACGTTGGCGAGTGCTTGTCCCAGCTTTGAGATCCCAGCACCGACGAGTGCCGACCCTAACTCCCACCACGGGTGTGCGCTCTTGAGGACCGAAGCCGCCAGGCCTGTGGGCTTGGCCTTGAGCTCCTTTCCGATCTCCAGCATGACGGAGCCCGCCGTTCGCGTTGCACGGCGCGAATGCATCACCCAGAGACGCACAGGTAGTGAGCGGGTCGAAGGCATGGCTCTCTCGAAGATGATGAGGCCGTCAGCTCCGACGCCTTTAGGCGAAAAGTCGAGGCGATTGTCCGCCTTGGGGCGCAGCGGGATAGCGGGTTCGGGACAGACGGTGGCGATCCATCGATCGCTCTTCGCATCGCGCGGGTCGGGCGTCGCGACGACGAAGTAGAGGTCCCATCGCTTCTTGGGACGGTCCAACTTCAGCTCCTCGAACTCTAGACGAATGCGTGTAGCCATGGAAACACCAAGTCACTCGGAGTGCTCAAGCTCGATGCAGATGCTATTGGATTCTGGTCCGGGTGCAATGCCTATCCATATAGAGGATGGGGTCGCACACTCACGGAACGCAGCAAGCGAACCAATCGTTCTTCGAACCGACGAAGAATCCGAAAATCGCGAGCCAGTCGCACACGGCCTGGCGGCGTTCATGGAATGACACCTGTGTGTGCACGTGTCGTCACCACGAACGCCACAGCGCGCATGAAGCTGCGCACGTGGGGATACGTGCGGAATACCGACGGAGGTCGCAAGGTTTGATTCTCGCAGCCGGAACACCGTTTAGCGCGGGAGTCAAAGAAAAGTGACCGAGTACCGAAAGTTTTTCCTTGATCGTCAGTTCGATGACGTGCTAAGAACGGTCGTGCCTTAGTGCGAGCGTGTCCTTGCAGTCGTGTCATCAACCCCTGATGCAGCGCCGTTACAGCACAGACCAATCCCCGTATTCCGATCAGCCCCCTAAAGTTTGACTGGCGGTCATGCAGCAATCAGGTCGTAGCCTGATTCCCCGTGCCGCTTGATGCCCGCGTGCGTCAATCTTCGGCGATTGGCAGGTGGGGTCGCAGTCTCGACCGATCTCGCTTCGCGGGGTCATATCATGATCGTGCGGCCTAACAAGGAGGCCCGCCGCGGGGCTGCCTATTTGCCGCGCACCAACGCGGTGGAGTGGGGGGTCCTCTCTAGCCTGAGAACGTGATCTGAACCAGATCACATGATCGGTGTATCTCGTCGACCGTGGGGCCCCCAGCGTGGGGCCCAGCAACTAGAAGCAAACCAGAGGCTCATGTCCACCGTGTCACCTTTCGCGATTCGTGGAGTATTCGGCGCCGATGCGGCCGTTATTGTCAAAGACCTCGAAGGAACCGAGCTGCTGCGGGGCGCTGTCGATCCAAACGGTCGATTCGCGCTGCCCGTTTCCGAGCCAGGCGTGATTCTTGGAGGCAAGCCAGCGCGCAGAGTCGCGATTGAGTTTCGAGACCGCGAGGATGTGCTCGTCGGTCTACACGTCCCGGTCCTGACCCCGTCGAGTCTGCGCGTTGGGTCATTGACTGTGCTGTGGGAAGAGCCCCCGGCACCTACGACTGCCGGTGGCGTGATGCTTCACGTCCGGTTCAAGGTCGAGCGAGTCGATGGCGGGACACCTTCGGGTCCTGAAGAATATGACGTTGAGCTACTGGAGGTTGAGGAGGACGACACGGACCTGGCGACCGACGGCACGTCGCTCTGGGCGGCCTCTGGTCGCGTCGGCATTACGTACGATGCCTCCTTTGAAGTCACCGACGGGTCACTGACCGCGCACGGTTGGCTGGGTCGGTCGATCATGCTGCGAGCCACGGTGCCGACAACGGGCGAAGTTCGTGGCATTTGGGGCCCGCTGTGCAATCCCGGTCGATCGACCGGCGCTGTACTCGTCGTCTCGCCCACGGATGTGACGACCACGACGGCGATGCGCGACGCGGACGAGTTCGCCGCGCTGCCGGATCTGTCAGTCCTTGAGACGAATTTTGATTCCGAGGACGTGATCGCCAACGTCGCCTGTCGCCGGGGAATGTCCGCCGAGCAGGTTCGGGCCGCAGCATTCGTGTACCGCTTGGTCGACGCGGGTGTCATCGGCACCGCGACCGAGGCTTCAGCGCGTGCGTTTTATGGCCTGGCTCGGACGGGTGAGCTGATGAGCTCCGCCTCGATCGGCCTCGCCTCGCGCGCGACGCTTGAGGAGCGATTGACGCAGGCGGTTGACCGAGGTTTTGTTGATGTCGATGTAACGGACTCATCCGCCGTCGATGACTTGGTGGACCAGATCCTCGCGTGGCGACTCAACGAGTCGGTCGTGGATACGACCGCGCCCAGCCCGCCCCCGCAGACGGAGCTTGGTGAACTCCTCACAACGGGTGGTCTCAGCCCCGCCGTCGCCCGTTCGTACGTGTCGGCAGCAGTAGACAAGGATCCAGAGCAGACCTGGGATGACTTCTGGAGCGACCTCGCGCCGACCGTGGGTGCGTCGGCCGACAGATTGCGCTTCGCCGTCGTCGCGACGCAGCTGACCGCGGGCTACTTGCCGCTTGTGACGGTGTTGCAAAATGATCTGACAACTGCTGTTCCCAATTCGCATCGCCACCCAGCTCGCTACACCGCCTCAGACTGGGAGACCCTGCTGGAAACCGATCCCGGGTCTGGAGAGATTGGTGCGCCGACCTGGGTATCGGGTGCGACAGCGGGGGAGCGCAAGACGAACTACGCGTCCATGTTGGCTGACACCTACGCTCGCGTCTATCCGACCGAGGCGGTGGCGTACCAAGTCTCGCACAGCGCAACGACGGCCATTCAGACGTTCATCGACTCGAATCCCACCTTTGACTTCGGCAACAGCCGGGTGGAGGACTTTGTCGACGAGGTCGGTGGCGGTGCGCCCGCGGTGGAGCTCGCGGGACATCTGCGTCATGTGCAGCGCCTGTTCACGATCGCCCCGGCGCGGGCAAAGGTTCAAGCGGTCCAGGCGATGTTGGACGCAGGGGTGAACTCTGCCCTCCAGCTCTATCGTCTGGGAGCGCACGGCACTGAGAAGCTTCTGTCGGGTCCGCTCGGTGGCACACCGGTCGCATGCCAGATCTACTCCCAGGCCGAGCAGGTCGTGACCACGATCGCGAGCCTCACGAACATGGTGAAGCTCGACTTTCACTGGGGCTCGATCTCGCCAAGCCTCGGCGACGAGGCGTGCAAGCTGTTGACCGAGGGGATGAAGACGCTCTTCGGCTCGCCAGACTTTTGCGAGTGCAATCCATGCAGGTCGGTGTTTAGCCCGGCAGCGTATCTTGTGGAACTCCTGCAGTGGCTGGCGTCGATCGATCCCGCCGTGCCCGAGGGAAGCCTGTCGATGCGCGAGGTACTGGCGGAGCGCCGCCCAGACATCGAGAAGACCGAGCTGACGTGCGCCAACACGGAGAACGTCATGCCCGCGATCGACCTCGTCAACGAGCTTCTCGAGCGCGAGGTGCGTTGGACGCTCGACTCGGAGTGGGATCCGGCCTCCGAAGGAGGCTGGCCGCAGACGACGTGGCGCTCCGATGAGTTGATGGCGCAGCCCGAGCACCTTGACTCGCAGGCCTATTCGGCGCTTGCGTCCCTAAATGTTGGCGACGGTGCGCGGCTGCACCCGTGGAACTTGCCGTTCTCACTGCACCTCTATGAGGCACGCACTTACCTGGATGCACTGCGAGTTCCCCGCCGCAGCCTCATCGAAGTGATGCGTCATTTCCCGGTTGACACCGCAGAGGCGCCACCGCTCGCCCCGAACGTCTCCGTGCGCAACGAGCTGCTCGGTCTGACATGGGCAGTGCAGCAACTAATCGTCGACCCGCTGGGTGCCCCGGAAGACGTTCCACCGATTGATCCCCGTGAGACGCATCAGCTCTGGGGGCTGGGCGCAGCGGGAGATCTGCCGACGTTGCAGCTGGGGGCGACGCTTCTTGAACGGACACAGCTCAGCTTCGGGGAGTTGCAGGAGCTGCTTGCCGCCGATCCGTTCGCCGAGCTGGAACTTGGATATGAGGGAGACCCCTGCCAGCTCGACAATCTGCGTGTCTTTGAAGGCGAGTATGACGACGAGGCGCTGAGCTGGACGCAAGGCACGGCGGAGGTCATGCAGTCCTTCCTGCGTCTGAGAGCCGCGACCGGTTGGACGACGCCGCAACTTGACGCGACGCTGCGTGCCACTGGATCGACCTTCGCAGGCGACGGCGATGGCGACGGTGACGGAGACGGGTATGTCGAGCCCGCAGTGGCCGAAGCGGTCTTGGATCGCCTCGCGCACGTTGCACGGCTTCACGAGCGATTTCCGCGTCTGGCCTGGTCGGAGATCCTCAGCTGGGTCGGCCCGATCGACACCAAGCGCTGGGCGGAGGACGAGGCGAGCTACTACGAACTCCTCGTCCGCCCCTCGATGCAGGCACACCCCTGCTTCGCAGAGATGTTCACGGGCGCGACACCCGATGAGACACTCCCAGAGATTCAGTCGGCTCTCCTGGGCATTCTTCGGCTCAGCGACGCCGACTATTTGCGCCTGCTGCCCCTCTTGGGCCTCACCGAGTCGAGCGTCATCTCCCTTGCGACGCTCTCGCAGCTCTGGCGCGTGGCATCCCTGAGCCGCGCGCTGCGACTGTCGATCGAGGAGCTTCTCGAAGTCCTCGCCCTTTCCGAACTCGACGAGACTCCGTTCTCAGGCGCGCTCGCGATCAACAACGACGGAACCTCAATCCTGACCCAGCTCATCGAGCTGTGCGACGAGCTTCGCGAGTGGCCGATGTCGACCTCGGCCATCTCCTTCGCGCTTCGCGGTCAGTACGAGGTTGAGTTTGGACTGACGGCCGCGGACCGAGCCCAGGCGCTGGTCGCGATGATCACCGCGCTACAGGCGACTCGCGACGGGGAGATAGCCAAGGCGCCCGACAGCGATCTGCCGGTCCGCGAGCAAGTCAACTACTGCTTGGAGCGCGTGTTCGCCGGGGAGACGCTCGTCACTGCTCGTGCGCTGTGGGACGGAACTCATGAGGTCTACGAGGAGACCAGCGAGGAGATCGAGGATCTTGTTGACGAGGTCTTCGACGGCATCGTTTCGGCTCCCGTGCTCGCCGAACTCTACTTGGTGCTGGGCAGCCGCACGACGAACTGGGAAGCAACGCAGGGCCCAGTTGCTGTGCTGGACATGCTTGCGTTTCTGCTCTCACGCGAAGTCAACGCGACGGCGGTGCGCAGCATGAGTACGTACCTGCAGCTCCCCGAGCAAGATGCGTTGACCCTGCTTGAGCGCTTCGAGCATGACGGCGGGCCGACGACTGCCCTCGCGCTCTTCACGGACGAGGACTTCTACTCGACCGAGACCTACGACGCCGAGGCGGACGCAGCACAGCTCAGCACCGATAATTTTGCGAAGGACTTTCTGTACCCGGCCGATATCGAGCGGCCCCAATCGATCATGCTGCGTCGTCTGGCGAGAGCAGCCGCCATCGTTCGGGCCGCGGGCATCAGGGACCGTGACCTTCGATGGATGCTCGGCGAGCGCGTGCTCGACGGGTCGACCGACCGGTACAGCGAAACCAGTACGGCGATGGATCTCGAGGGATTGCCCGTCGACTTGGAGTCGAGTTCAAGTCCCGCAGGGACCTGGGCGACAAGGCTGGAACAGCTACGTTGGCTGTTCCGCGCAACGAGGATCTCGCCGACGCTGGCGACCGATACGCCACTTTGGACGTTCCTCGACATTTTCGCTCTCGGCGCCGCCGCGACGCCGGTCGTCGGCATGTCGCCCGACGTGCTCGCGCCGCTGACGTTGGCATTGGACGTCGACGATTCGCTGGTGACGGGCTTTCTTGACTCCCATGCCGGCATCCAGATCGGACAGCTGCGCGACCTTAAGGCAGTAGTCTGGCTACAAGACGCGATCGCGCTGACGCGCCAAGTCGGCGTCGACGCAAAGTCTGCACGGGGATGGGGACAGGGGGCGGACCCGGTCGACCCGCCGAGTATCTGGGACTACACCGAGACAACACCCGCGACCGCTCAGGCGATTCGGGCGGCTGCGCAGGCAAAACACGACCCCACGGCGTGGCTCTCCGCTGCGCGGCCGATCCGCAACAAGATCCGAGTGCTGCAGCGGGACGCGCTCGTGGCATGGCTGCGCGGGGCAAACCAGTTCATGGACGGCGACGCTTCGTTCGTAGACGCGTACATGATGGATGTGCTCGTCGCACCGTGTGTGGTGACCACACGACTGAGACACGCCCTGACAGCCGTTCAGCTCTTCGTGCAGCGGGGCATGCTCGCGCTCGACTCCGAACTTAAGTTCGACGAGACACATGCCCAGTCGTGGGAGTGGATGGCGCGCTATCGGATCTGGGAGGCCAACCAGAAGGTCTTCCTCTACCCCGAGAATTGGCTCAACCCCGAGCTGCGTGCCAATCCGAGTGCCGAGTTCAAGACGCTCATGAACGAGCTGAGCGCAGGCGAGCTCAAGAACGACGCCGCCGAGGCCGCGTACACCCGTTTCCTCCAGAACGTCCACGCCATCTCGAATCTCCGCCCATGCGGCATTCTCCACGAGGTCGAGGACGCGTTTCCTGCGGCGAAGCGCGACATCCTCCACTACTTTGCACGTCAACGCTCCGAGCCGAGCAAGGTGTACTACCGCAAGCGCGTGAACGGGGGGGCATGGACTCCGTGGGAGCCCGTGCCCGCAGACATGGGGGCTGGTGATGTGCTGCCTGTGGCGTTCGGCGGCCGCCTGCATGTGTTCTGGCCGACGATTCAGCCCACCGAGGAGCCGGGCAGCGAAGAAGACGGTCCAGCGACACAGATTGATAATCTCGGCCTCAACTGGGTGACGCTTGGGGCCGATGGCTGGGCGGAACCACGCGTGGGGCGGCGAAAGTCACGTCTCGTCATCCGAAAGAACAAGAAGGGCTTTCGCCGGCTGAGTAGGATCGCGGCGGCGCTGCACTCGGAGCATGCGGACGACGTACCGGTTCACGTGTCGCTTGCACATGACGTTTCGAATTCGCGCTCGACCGCGATTCGAGTGTTCGCGTCCTACGGTGGCTACCAGGGCACGACCGACGAGCCCTGGGACGCCAACAACCAGAACACCGTGAACACCATGGCGGTTGGCCTGGCAGGTCGGTTCGTCTACGACCCCTGCACTCAGGACTTTGGTCTCGATCGTTCAGAGGTGGCGGCCGAACCGGTTAGCGCAAACAACTACTGGGTGTCCAGCTGGGAGAGCGCCGATGATCCGAAGATCATCTTTATGCCGTCGTTCCTGCACATGAGGCCGAGACAGATGCACGCGTTCCGACAAGGGTTCACGGACATCATCGCCGAACCAGGAGAAGCCTCAGATCATCGATATCTCGATGTGCCGCTGAACTACTGGCAGGGCGGGACAGTGATCAGTAACGAGTTCTTCGTTGACGAGTCCACCGTTCTCTACTCCGGACCGATCGTGTGGACACGGCGCCCTGGCCGCCTCTATGCGCTTCCACAACAGTTCAACGAGTACGGGATTGGGGCAGGTGTGGATACCATCAAGCCGCGCTCGCCGTGGACGCGGACCTTCTGCGTGAGTGATGGGAAGGGATCTTTCGTTGTGTTTCCCGCTACGGAGTCAACCGTCAAGTCCCACAGCGACAGCCTCTCGATCGGTGGTGGCAAGTTGCTGATGCAGGGCACTGGGCTGGGACAACGCTATCTCTTCGAAAGCCACTACCATCCGTTTACATGTCCGATGCTTGCCGCGGTCAGCCGGGGGGGGGTCAAGGCTCTTCTTGGGACCGGCCCTGATTCGGCCACAGATCCAGAGAGCTTCTACCTCCAGTCTCGACAAGTCGAGATCATGGGAGAACCAACCGAGTCTCCTGAGCCGCGCCTTGAGCCAGAACCTCGAGTGCTCAAGCCGTACCCAGTGGAGGACTTCGACTTCTCGTACCGTGGCGCGTACGCCCAGTACAACTGGGAGCTGTTCCTGCACGCGCCTCTTCTCATCGCACAGCGACTGATCGACGACGGCCAGTACAGCGACGCACAGCGCTGGTTACACTTCATCTTTGACCCAACGCGTGTTGCGGCGCACGTTCACGGCGAGGCTCCCAGCGAGGTGACCTGCCGAGAGCTTTGGAGGGTCAAGCCGCTCGTCGAGGCAACGCAGTTTGGGAGCGCCGACGACCTGTGGCTGCTGCTCACCACACCGAGCGACGAGCTGTCAGAGACGCAGAAGGCGAAGCAGGCCGATCTTCAGGCCCAGTTCGACGCCTCGCGAGCGAATCCGTTCCAGCCGCACCTGATCGCAGGTTTGCGTCCACAGGCGTACAAGGTCTACGTCTTCATGAAATACCTCGATCTCCTCATCGCGTGGGGAGATAGCCTGTTCGCGCAGGACACGCTAGAGAGCGTGAATGAGGCGTTCCCGCACTACCTGTTCGCTCATCGACTGCTTGGACGACGCCCGATCATGTTGCCGCCGCGAGGCGAGGTGGCGGTTCTGCCGGATGAAGTTCTCGACCAAGAGCCACCGAATTGGTTCAAGGGCGTCGAGAACATGCTGGGGCTCAGTCTCAAGCCGCTCCCGAACACCGACAGTTCGCTCGTGAACACCATTGGTCTGCCGGCCGAGCTCGACCCGATGCCGTGCAAGAGCAACGGAAGCAAGCTCGCTTCAAATTCCTTCGCACTGGCGCTGCCCGGCGAACTCGACGAACTCGAAGGCGTGTTCTGCGTGCCGCCAAACAGCAAGCTGCTCGCATACTGGGACATCGTTGAGGATCGACTCTACAAGATCCGCAATTGCCTTAGCTTGGCCGGAGTTTTTCGCACGCTGGCCCCGTTTGATCCGCCGATCGATCCGGGCGCGATCATTTCAGCCCTCGCCTCTGGGCTTGATCTCGGCGCGGCGATCAGCGCAGCCACGGGGCCGCGGCCCGCGTATCGATTCACGCAGTCCCTTGGCCTGGCCAAGGAGCTGGTCGGGGAAGTTTCGCGGCTGGCACAAGCCGTGTTGGCGGCCCACGAGAAGCGCGACGGCGAAGCGCTGGCACTCCTTCGTCAGCGGCAAGAGCAGACAATGCTGTCTCAGGTCCGCGATGTCCGGAAGCTTCAGATTCGGGAAGCTGAGGAGGCATTGACGTCCGCCAGGCATTCGCTCGCTTCTGCAGAAGTTCGACGAGATTTCTACACCTCGCGAGAGTTCACGAACTCGCGCGAGCGCGAGTCGTTGGAGACCGCTCAGGTTGCATCGAGGCTATCTCGCGACGCTGCGAATCTTGATGAGGCGGCCATTTGGTTGCGCTGGGCGCCTTCGTTCTCCGTTGGCACTACTGGACTCAAGCCAACGCTTGCTTGGACGCTCGGACCGGCCCAGTACTCGGCGCCAACGGATGCCGAGGCCGCGAGGAACCGTCGTGACGCCGCAAGCCTTCAGGCCTTCTCAGGCCGGACATCGACCATCGCCTCCTATCAGCGCCGGCGAGATGACTGGCGCATGCAGGCGGATGTCGCGAAGAAGGACATCCAGCAGCTCGCGGCGCAGGTCCGTAGCGCGGAGATCCGGCTCGATACTGCGAAGCGAGAGCTCGCAAACCATGACCTACAGACTCGTCAGAGCGCCGAGATGCTGTCGGCGATGCAAACTAAGTACACCAACGAGTCGCTCTACGTGTGGATGGCGGGGGAGCTGGGCCGCCATTGCTTCATGGCCTACAAGGCGGCGTACGAACTCGCACGCCGTGCGGAGCGTGCGTACCAGTTTGAGATGGCGGATCCCACGGGGCGCTACATCACCTTCGGTCACTGGGATAACCGGCGCAAGGGACAGCTGGCAGCCGAGGCGCTGAGCCACGAGCTTCGTCGACTGGAACTGGCCTACTTCGACCAGAATCGACGCGAGTACGAGCTGACCAAACGCGTTTCGTTGTCGATGCTCGATCCTGCTCTCGTTCAGAGCCTGCGTGAGGGCGGGAGCTGCGAGTTCACGCTGCCCGAGTGGCTCTTCGACATCGACTTCCCGAGTCACTACCTACGCAGGATCCGCGCCGTGTCCGTTTCCATCCCGGGTGTGACGGGAGCGTTCACGACTGTCGCTGGACGGCTCACCTACCATCGAGGTGAGCTCCGGAGGTCCACGAGCGCTGAAGGTACCGAGTCAGATCTCTGGGCAGCGGCCGAGAGCATCGCGGTCTCCACCAATAACGAGGACACGGGTCTCTTCGACCCGAACCTGCGAGACGAGCGCTACCTTCCGTTCGAGGGCAAGGGACTCGTCAATAGCCAGTGGACGTTGAGCTTGCCGGCTGACCTTCGGACGTTCGACTACCACTCGATCAGCGATGC
>CAZVEM010000120.1:0-15987 GCA_964626165.1 uncultured Nannocystaceae bacterium | reverse complement strand
CGCCAGGGTGTAGTCCATGTCAAAGCCAATCGCGGCGATCTCATCAAACGCGAGATCTCGATTGGTGTAGATGCGCCGTGAGGCCGGAACTTCGAGCTCCGCTTCAAGTGCGTCAAGAACTCTCTGGCTGCTCGCGCGCCGCTCATCGTCATCGCTTGTGGCCATCGAATCGCCGCTTGAGCGCACAGCTTAGCCCACCTCGCGACCAGCACGAGGTGGGCTCATCAAGAGCGCGTCAGGCACTCTCTTGCTCCGATCAGGGGATTTCGAGCGGCGAGTAGCCGTCCAGCTCGCTCCACGCCATCGGCACCGAGACCGGCGCCGTGCCGCCCGCTCCCGGAGGATTGGGGTCGCAGGGCTTGGACGAGCTCGTCGCCAACGACGGACCGCAGTTACCGTCGGAACACGCGCCCGAGAGCACCTGTGACACGGAGGCTCCGGTCAGGCCAGCGCCGGCACCACCGCCAAAGCCGTCGCCATAGTTGCCCCCAAAGCCAGCGTAGCCCGAGCCGTTGATCAGGTTGAAGGATCCCTCCGCGTTCGTGGTCAGACGGAAGCGAATCTCGTAGGTCGAGCCCTGGTCAAAGACCCACTTCTTGTTGGCGGCGTCGTACCACTTGGGATCGCAGCTCTTCTCGCCCGGCTCGTAGACCGTGAAGGTGATGTAGAAGACCTCGATATTCGGCACGATCTGCTTGGTCACCAGGTCATAGGCGCCCGTGACTTCGATACGGGGCGCTCGGATTGGGCGTGTGCCACGAGCGAAGGGCTTGGTGGTCGTGCCGGTGGTGCCATTTGGGTAGGTGACCGTCCGCGTGCGGTTGATCTGCGTGAGCGCGAGGCGCATGAAGGTCGCCGAAGCGCCCGGCGGCGTCAGTCCACCGGCCCCCACGTTGAGCCCCGCGTTCTTCGTGACGCGGTGGTCGTCGACCACGATGTAGAGGCTGGAGTGGAAGTCTGAGCCAACCACACCGCCGTCGATGGCGTCGTCGTAGGGAGTTCCGCTGATCAGCGCGACGAGGAACTGGTCCTTGTCGGACGCGTCGAGCGGCGTCGGCGGCGAGCCGATCTCGTCGATGCGATTGTTCGAGATGACGGCCGGCGCGTACACGAAGTAGTCGTTCTTGTTGCCCGCCGAAACGTTGCACGAAGCCCCGGTGCCGACGCAGGAGTCGAAGGTCGCCAGCGGGATCGCGTTGTCGCCGGTGCTGGACCACTTGCTTCCACTGTCAGAGGTATGCGGGAAGGTGGTCGCACTGGTGGTGGCGCCCATGTCCCAGCGATACAGACGTCCGGCGACGTCGGCCATGTAGACCTCCTGCATCTCACCCCAGTACCGCGAGAGGCAGTGGGTACCGACTGCAGGGTCGCCGACGAGACCGTAGTCCGTGGTCGGCCCGTACATCTCAGCGGCCGCCGGTGCGGGCGTGATGCCCTTCGCGAGCGTGCTCTGGCCGGTCATCAGATCGGTAAAGACGATCGCGCGTCCTTCGCTGGTCCCGCCCGCGACCTTGTAGCCCGAACCAAAGACCAACCAAGCGCGTGGCAGTTGTCCCATGTCGTCGTTCTCGACGGTGTAGGTCAACGCCGGGCGTGACCAGGTCTCACCCAACCAGGCGTCATAGGAGGCCTTGGTCGAAGCGCTTTCGGTGGTCCAGAGGACGTCAAACGGCGTGCCGCTGTCCAAGTTGCCCATGTGTGTGATGTCGAGCGCGACAATCTCGCGGCCGCCCGCGCCATAGCCGAACACCGCAACGTGTCGCCATTTCGACGCTCCATGATCGTAGGCGTAGATCTGGTTCACCGTGGTTGCGATGCCGTACTCGTGAAGGTCGACTGCGTTTGGCTGACCGAAGTTGGTCACACCGTTGTCGGTCAAGGTCTTGACGTGTGGCAAGAGCTGCCGCGGCAGGTAGGCGAACATCTCGTTGCCACTATCAAAGTGGAACGCGTGCAAAAGGCCAAGGTCCGTTCCGATGAGCACGGCTTCTTGGTACGCGCGGTGCTTGGCATAGTTCGCCGACGCGTTGACCCAGTTGAGATTCCAGGAGTCGTTGGCGAAGGTTACGAGGCTTGGCGACACATCCGCGCCAGCCTCAAGTAGTCGACCCGCGCAGTGCGCATCGCGAATACCAACCTGAGGAAGGAACTTCGGGTCCGGCTTTGGAATACGTCGCGTGACGATCGGCGAAGAGTTGGCCAGGCCAGGTAGCTTCCAACCACCGGGCCAATCCTTGCCGAGCACGAATGCCGCGATGGCATCCGACTGCGCAACTTCCTGGCCTGCCGTCAAAAGTCCCATGCTCTGCAGCTCAGTGCGGAACTGCGCCGTCGCCTTGCCGGTGTCATCGCTGATCCGATACACCACGTTGGCCGCCGTGCTTGAGTAGATTCGGCGCTTGGACCACAGCTTGTTCTTCAAGCACTCGCCGGCGTCCCAGTTTCGTGAGAGACCGCAGCCGGTCTTGCCGCCGAGGGTGCCGCCGCCGTCGTAGGGCTCAAGGTCACCCTGGGTGTCCGGTGCAGTGGCCGCGTTGAGGCAGAAGGTGTCTCCGGTGCTGCAAGCACCGCGGACCACATGGCCCTTCCAGCTCGGGGTCTCCGTGTACCCCGAGACGCCGGTCTGGGCGATGATGGTCTTCTTGGGATCCAATGGATCGGGCAGGAACTCGTTGACCGTCGCATCGGGTCCCGCGGGAACGGGCGAATCGATCGCGCCCTGAACGATGGAGACCAGCGCCGCCTCTAGCTCGGCCGGGTTGTTTGCCTGCCACGCACACGCCGTCGTCGGGCTGCCAGGAGTACGGCAGGTGTCCCAGTTGTAAGCGTTGGCAGAGTAGCACGGGGCATCGTTAGGCGAATCGGAGGTGCTGTTGGAACCTGCCGCCGCGCAGGCCATACCCTGCAGGCGTTGGAACGAGGTTCCGATGCCAAGTGACGGATTAAAGCCGACGATGTAGGTCTTGACGCCCAGCTTCTTGCGCAGCTTGTTGAGTCGGCTGTAGAGCGTTGCACCGCCTTCCGTGCTCCACGGCGAGGGCTCACCGTCGGTGACCATGACGGCCACCTGCGGCACGCACAGGTCGTTGGACGAGTTGGTCACCATAAAGGACAGGTAACTCGCGACCGAGCTGTGGCTAAACGCCGCATTCTTCTTGATCAGTGCCGCCTTGGGCGTGATGGTCGTTCCCGCGACCGTGACGAAAGTGTCAACGTCGCCGACCGCACTCAGCCACGGTGTACCGCCGGAGGCATCGACGCCGCCCTCGTTCATCGGCGCCGTCAAGTAGAACACGCCGTCATCGCCCGAGGTCTCCGACAGTGGTCCCTTGTCGGCCGCGCCGATGGTGCCGTTGTCGAGAACCGCCTGCGAAAAGAAGGGAGCGAGGAGCGAGGCCGACTCGCTCGCCGTTCGACGCATCGTGCCAAGACGCTGGTAGTAGTCGTTGGAGTACGCGTAGCAGTAGTCATCGTCACCACACTCGACGTGCTCAAAGTAGAACGGCCCGACGCCGTAGTCGTAGCTGTAGTCCGGGAAGCCGTCGACATAGGGCCAGTAGTACAGATCGCGCCCGCAGAGGTTGGTCTCACGCGTGGAGTTGGACGTGCCGTAGTCGCCAAAGCTGCGGTTGAGAATGTCCTTCTGGTTGACGTCGGCACAGTCGAGGTTGACTCGCGGGCCGAGGTACTGCGGCAGGAACTGCACGAGTCGATCGCGATTGGCCGCACTGTTGTTGAAGGTGGTCTGGTTGGACTTCGACTTGTAGAGCGGCGCTGCAGGGAGCGGGCCGGTCTGATCGTCGGGCAAAGAGAAGCCGAGGTTGTCGTGGCGCAGGTACGGGAACGGGCGGTTGTCGCCACAGAGGATCCACATGCCGGTGCCGCCAAAGGCGTTCTTGAACGAACCGCTGCCCGAGCCGCTACCGTAAACGTAGTCGATCCAGACGAATCGCGAAGAAGAGTCAAGCAGCGAGTAGTTGCTCAGGTAGCGGACGTCGGTGCAGCGTCCTGGCACCTGCGTCGCCGTCGTCGGCGGCCGCGCGTGGCCGAAGGTCATCAGCGAGAAGTCCGCCTGTGCACGGGTGGCCGCAATCACCGCATTGATCGCCTTGCGTGCTGCGTAGACTCGGGAATTGTCGCTCGTCGGCTGCGAGGGGTTCTCGCAGCGGTCATTCTTGCAGCCGTCATCGGGCAGTACCGTCTTCCAAGTCATCGAACCCGAGGTATCGAGCACGAATAAGACGCGCGGCTTGACCTGCGCAAAGCTCTGCCCGATCAGGATGTAGTAGGGCTGCAGGCGAGCCTGGCTCGTCGCGATGTGCCCGAACAAGGCGAATGCGAGCGCAGCCAATGCCACGCCGCGCAGCGCGAGCGTGCGCACAAGGCCGTTGAAGGTGGCTCGGGACGATGCCTGCAGCTTGCGTGAGCGACGGGTCTTGAGGTTCATGGACATGGGCGTGCCCTCTGCGTTCGAACAAGGCGTGAAGGAGCGATCGTGTAGCGATGGGGGAGACTCAAGCTGGCTCATGGCTGGTACCCCGCGTAGTTCTCTTTGCAGACCGAGACAGACGAGTTGTCATTGTTGTGTCCGCCGCCGTAGCCGCTATCCGGTGACTGCATCTGCCAGGTCTGCGGGCCAGCACCAGGAGCCAGCACGACCTCTTGCTCGATCGCGACGGTCGTATTTCGGAGGCTAGCCATCGCGGTGATAACGACGCGTCCGTCGAGCTCGCTGGTCCATGTACCGCCACCGAGAGCGTCGCTTGAGTTGTTCCGAACCCAAACCGTGACGATCGCCTCGGCGTCCGCGTTGGGCACGATGTTGCGCAGCGGGATCGCGGCCCAGTTCACGTTGGCCAAGGTCGCATCCGGCAGCCGTGCGATCGCCCCGGGTCGGAGGCAGGGTCGACCGGCGCAGTCGCTATTGGCCGTCAGCGTCTTGTTGCGCTGTCCGGTCAGCGGCACGCCCGTTCCCTGTCCCGGGATGCAGTCCTTCTTGGGGTCTGTGCACTTGGTCTGATCACCCGGGGGCAGGTACCCAGCGAGAGCCGCGTTGAGCGCAGACGGATCACCAATCAGCGCGTCGCGGTACCGTGCGGCTGCAAGGTCGATGGCAGCCTGCGCGGACATCAACGCGCGCTCGCGCGCGACCATGGCTCCCGCCTGATCAAACTCGCGGTTGGACGATCGAATCACAAGCAGTCCCACCGTCATCAGCGCCACGGTCAGGAGCAAGACGCTCACCATCGTCGCTCCTCGCTGTGCCGCCCGACGCGCCGTGCCAGGGCCACCCGCCGGACGTGCGCGGGCCTTCCACTGGACGGAGTTGACGCCCGGTCGCGCGACCCGTGTCGCTGCCACGTGCTCTTGATTGGAGTGCGTCATCTTGCTCGGCCTAGGCTTTCGTGCGTCGATGTAGATTCGTTCGCGAAGTAGAGGGAATGGTCTCGAGCCCGTGCGGGCGCCTCATGGCTGAATGAGGCTCACATCGCAGGGTCACGCCAGCGGAGGTTCCTTGGCGCGAAGGTCTGGGTGAAGGTCCGGTACTCGCGATTGGGCAAGTTACTCGGCATCTGCGCGCGGTCCTCAAGCGGAAAGAGGACCGCCGTTCCCAGATTCATCTCGGAGTAGCCGGCGGGCGACTCCGACTCGGGCTTGGCCACGAGGGTCACGCGCATCATCTGTGGGCTCATGCGAAAGCCGGGACCCACCAAGTTCTCGTAGCCGATGCCCGATGCAATCCAGTCGGCCTTCCGCTTTTCACCGGTGCCGTAGTACACGCAATCGGGCACCGTGTTCTCCGCTGCGGAGTTGCCGAGCCACTCGTCGGCGTTGCGGTTAGCCGGTGCCAACTCATCGACAATCAGATTCGGCCGGCCCGTGGAGCCATCGACGGGCTCGTTGAACCCGACGTCGGGGGCTGCGACAAAGTTGCTAGTCACCGGCGTGCTGTCGGTGCGATATCCATCACACCCGACGGCGATCTGCATGTCCTCGATCATCGGCGCAATCGCGACCCGTGACATCGACAGATCGCCTGCGTTGACGGGAAGTCGCAGCTGCGGCATCTGGCACGGTCCGGCCGGGCAGCTCGGATACACTTGCGAGACCGTGCTCACTGGATCGCCGGTGCGCCACGTGATGAAGTCGGTGCGTACCAGATAGGGCCGGTTGCTCACCGAATAGTCGATCTCGTAACGCGACCAACGGATCTTGCCGACTGGGACGATGAGCGAGCCGATCGCCGCGTCGCCACCGGCAACACTTGGGTTCCAGTCGTTGCCGCCGACCGTGGAACCGGTTGCGTCGGTTGGTGTCATCGCACCCCCCGCGCCCATCAACGCAGCGAGATTGGCATTGAAGCCCGAGTTGTTGGCGATCGGGATCTTCCAGAGATTGCCCGACGCGCCCGGCTGGATCTCACCGGTAATCTGCAAGAGCACGCACTGCCCGCGCGACTCGGGTCGGAAGGGCTCGTTGACGCCGGATGTGGCCCGCGCGACCACGATAAATCCGCCCGGCGGCATGAGCTGCTGCACCCACTTGAGGTGCTGCGGATTGCCACTGTTGAGGACCGAGCCGGTCTCAAAGCGAACATCGAGCACCGCCGTCGCGCTCGACGCTGCGGGCGGCAGCGCATTGAGCACCAGCGTGCCCGAGCCCACCGTGTAGTTGCGCTCGCCCAGCAGCACGTCGAAGCTGTCCGCCGCGCTGGCTGGGAACGCAGAGCTGAGCGCACCACCGTTGACGCTGGTCGAGTTCACGCCAGCGCCATTGGCCGTCGAGCTGCGCCAGTGGGCCTGCAGCCCATCGCGAAGCACCCAGTAGGGCTCGCTCGTGATCGGATCGGTCGCCGCAAGCGACGGTGAATTCACCGCGCCCGGGTTCGCCAAGCGGTTCTTGGCCTGATCCCAGACTCGAAGCTCGGTGCACATGCGGGTGACACCCAGTCCGGCCATACGAACATCGCGGCCGATCGACCACATCGCACCCTCTAGGGCCTGCTGCATGCGGACGTCGCGGTAGTGCAGTTCCGCGGTCGACTGCTGAATCGAGGAGAACGCGAAGATGCCCATCAAGACGATGCCGGACACGACCATCGCCATCATCAACTCGATCATCGTAAAGCCGCGGCGGGCGGCGCTGCTGAGCCCCTTCGCCAGGGACCGCTGTGGGCGAGCGCGATTCATGGCCCCCCCAGGACGGCGCTGCTGCCAGCGTCGTTGGCTCGAACCGTCCGAAGCTGCACTCGACCGACCCAAGGCACCACCGAGCCGCCCGAGTACGAGGTGCCAACCGGGTCGGTGAGCTTGAGGTTCGACACCGTGGCTGAAGCGGGCGGCGGGAAGGCTGGATTGGTGTAGTCGAGCCACAGCACCGTCACATCGAGATTGACCGCGGACACGGTTGCCGCGTTGCCAAGCGGAACACCGACGGGCACGGCCGAAACCGTCCGATATACCGCGTAGAAGGCTCGCCGGCGTCCTGGCTGGAACGCGGCCGTGTTCTCGACCGGGACACCGCGGAAATCACGGATGATCGGCGCCGCATCGCTGTAGGAGGTCGCGGCAACCAGACCGTTGTTGAAATCGCGGGTTACCAGTTGATGGAAGCCGCGAGCGTTGAGGTCCGCCATGACTTCCGCCGCGATGCGCTCCGCCTCACGAAGCTCCGCGGTCGCGCGTTGCGCCTCGATGCCACGCGCCTGAATGGCGACGATGCCGACCACGCCGATCGCGAACACAATCAGCGACATCAGCACCTCCGTCATCGTAAAGCCGCGTTGGGCGGCGCGACGTCGGGCGAACCGCTTGGCGTTCCTGGTCTCGCGCAACGCGATGCGACCTCGGGTGTCGGCATGGCTCACGCCACCCGTCGGGGGCGATAGAGGCGTCTGTGCGGTGTTCACGATGGGATGCACGGTGAGGTTCACGTTTCTGTATGGCCCGTGCGATCGGGCCACGACTAGGGTCGAACTCCGTGGATGACCTGAACCAGGCCACCCGGATAGACCTGAATCAAACTGGCGTTCGCGAGTGTGCCGCTTCCTGCCCGCTCGTCCGCCAGGACGACCGTCATGCCGGCGTTGTCGATGTCTTTCCCGGCCCAACTCACACTGCCATCGGGCTCGAAGTTGAGCACTTCGGTGTTTCCACCGCCCAGGCACGCGTTTGGAAAAGAACCAAATGGAGGCGTGGGAGCGCTGGGCGCCTTGACGCCCGCGTAGACGCCGTAGATGCAGGCCCGCCCGGAAAGTTGGCCACCGTAGTCGGTCGCGAGGTTGTGATTCCAAAGTGCGGTGGGGACCTTGGTGAGTGGATCCACCCATGAGGTGATGATCTTCGTTCCCGAAACCGTGATGCTCACGGTCGTCTGCTGATCGATCGCAAGATTGCGCGCGCGAACCATCGAACCCGAGAGGTCGTCCGCGTAGCGGCGGTAGGCGCTGTCAAAGCCGTGCTTGTTGAGGCCGACGAACGCGATCGACGCGACGATGGTCAGAATGACCATCACCATCAGCAACTCGATCAGCGTGTACCCACGCACGCGAGCGCTCGATCTCGCCGCGCGAATCTGAAGGCCCGCTGCATGTCGGTCCGGGAAGGCCTCACCGAAGGGCAAAAAGGCCCCCTCGGACACCGAAGTCACCTGCGTACCACCGCGCAAAGTTTGCGGAGCAACGCGTTCTTCACGCATTTTTGGCGGCGTTGTGGACGGAAGCGACAAGGGGGAGTTCCGTGTGATATGAAGAAGTTAGACTCGCGATGCGGATTTAGCGCGATCCAACGCTGCACGGCGTTCGATGAGTAAGCGAGTCGACCTCCCCTACACAGCAAGTGTCGTGCCGTTCGTCGACGAGCTTCGTCGCCGATCCTGGGTGTCACGAAGCTCACCATCTTGCCCGGTCCTGTGAGACAGCGTACAGTCCCAGGCCGATGAGCACGCAGAAGAACGTCGACCGCGCCGCCGACGAAAAGCGCAACTTGCGCTATCTTCGCAAGATTCCCCTTCTTGACGGTGTTTCGAGCGAACAGCTGGAGCGACTCGCAAGCGCAGTCACAGTGCGCGAGCTTCCGCGGCGCCAGGTGGTCTATCTGCCCGGCGATCCTGGTCAGACCGTGTACTTCATCTACGGCGGCCGCGTGAAGTGCTCCAAGGTGACGCGCGATGGCAAGGAGCTGACGATGGCCTATCGCAGCGCAGGCCAACTCTTTGGCGAGCTCGCGCTGATCGACGGTGCGCCGCGCGACGAGATGGCCGAGGCGGTGACCTCCGCAATCATCTTCGATATCCCGTGCGAGCTGTTCCGCGAGACCTTGGCCTCCGATGGCGTGCTGGCGCTGCGCTTCGCCATGTTGATGGCGGAGCGTCGCAAGGCGATCGAGATCAAGCTTGAGCGTTTGGTGTTTAAGGACGTCCAAGCCAAACTCGCAGCGCTCTTGCTCGAGCTCGCGGAGGAATACGGGGCTCCGGGGGATGACGGCATTCACATCGATCTCAAGGTGACGCACCAAGAGATGGCGAATCTCATCGGCTCCACACGCGAGACGATCTCGCTCACGCTCGCGCAGTTCAAGAAACGCGGCCTCCTCGACTTTCACGGCCGCACGGTCGTTGTGAGAGACCGAGATGGTCTGCACGCCGCGACATAGCCATCCGGTCGGTGTCTGATCGATGCGGGCTCGGGCTACGAGCGTGTTCGACCCCGCGCAGGGCGAGCCACGGTCGCCGGCATCCGCTCTTTGAGCCAGTGCGCGGTGTGCCCTACGCCGGCAGGGGCGACGTCCTCGGGCCGGCCCTGCGCGACGATTTCGCCGCCACGCTCGCCGGCGTCTGGACCGACCTCGATGAGGTAGTCCGCAGCAGTGAGCACCTCGAGATCATGTTCGATCACGACGACGGTGTGGCCGGCATCGACGAGCCGCTGCAGTGCCTCAAGCAGAAGGAACACGTCGTCGACGTGAAGCCCAGTGGTCGGCTCGTCGAGGATGAAGAGTCGCTTCCCCTCTCCCGTACGTGCCAGCTCGCGCGCGAGCTTGATGCGCTGGCTCTCTCCACCTGAGAGGGAGCGCGCACTCTGACCAAGCGGCAGGTAGCCGAGCCCAAGATCGCGCATCACTTCGAGGCGGGCACGAATCTGCGCGTGGTGATGAAAGAACTCGCACGCTTCTGCGACTGAAAGTTCGAGCACCTCGGCGATATTGCGGCCTCGATATCGAACCTGGCAAGTCTCTTTGTTGTAGCGACGGCCCTCGCACTGCTCGCAGCGCACGAAGAGATCGGGAAGAAAGTGCATCTCCACCTTGCGCTGCCCCTCGCCCGCACAAAGTTCACAGCGCCCCCCTTTGACGTTGAATGAGAATCGCGCGGTACCATACCCGCGCACGCGAGACTCCTTGAGATCCGCAAAGAGCTGACGAATATCTGCGAAAATGCCGGTGAAGGTCGCCGGGTTGCTGCGCGGACTTTTGCTAATCGAACTCTGGTCGACCGCAATCACGCGCTCGAAGCTGCGCACGCCCTCCAGGCTTTGGTGTGGGAGCGCGACATCGTGGCTGCGCGAGACCGCTGCCCGCACCGCGGGTAAGAGCGTATCGATAATCAGAGAGCTCTTGCCCGAGCCCGACACGCCGCTGACGCAGGTCAGACATCCGAGCGGAATGCGGAGATCCACATTCCTCAAGTTGTGACCGCTTGCGCCACGCAGCAGCAGCGAAGCTCCGTCGATGTTGCGATCACGTCGAGGCCAAGGACTCCGTCGACCAGCCAGCCAGCTCCCGGTCGGCGAATCCGGATTTGCCACGAGGTCCGCGACGCTGCCCTGCCCAATCAATCGCCCACCGTCGCGTCCCGCGCCCGGCCCCAACTCGATCACTTGATCGGCCGCACGGATTACCGCGTCATCATGCTCGACGACGAGCAAGCTGTTTCCCTGCGCACGCAGCTCTTTGAGGACGGCGATGAGTCGATCCGTATCGCGTGGATGCAACCCCACTGTCGGCTCGTCCAGCACGTACGTCACACCAGAGAGCGCGCTCCCAACCTGCGTGGCAAGCCGCATGCGCTGCGCCTCGCCGCCAGAGAGGGTCATGACGCGGCGCGAGAGACTCAGGTAGCCCAGCCCGAGTCGGACGAGGCAACCGACCCGCGCCCGAAGTCGGGAGAGCAAGGACGCCGCGGCCTGGGCGGCGGCGCCCGAAGTCACCACTTGCTCGGCCTCGCCGAACCAGGTCAGCAATCGCTCACAGCTGAGGTTCATCACCGTGGGTAGATCCGTCGAGCCGATCCGAACCATCCGCGCCTCCTGCCGGAGCCCGCTGCCGAGGCACTCGTGACAGGGTTCTTCTCGAAACCAGCGCACCGCCGGTCCCGCCGCCTCCTCGTCTGGATCATCGTCACTCAGCGACTTCTGTTGCGCCTGCTCAAGTCTCCGGGTCAGCCACGGGACCAGCCCCTCAAATCGACCTTCGTCGCTGCTGTATTCGCCATAGAGTAGGGTCGTCTGTTCCTCCGCACCGAGCTTGTTCCATGGCGCATAGAGGTCGATGTGCGTCGCCGCCGCGACCCGATCGAGCGCAGCAGCGAGTGGACGAGGGGGGCGCGGCGACCAGGGGGCCAGCGCCCCCTCGCGCACGCTCTTTTTGGGATCCGGAATGAGCTGCTCAAGGTCCGGTACCTGAAGCGTTGCCAGCCCGCCGCAGCGTGGGCAGGCGCCATGCGGTGAGTTTGGCGAGAAGCTCGCCGGCGTGAGTTCGGGATAGCGCAGGCCAGTTGTCGGCTCCGCGTAGTTCGTCGAATAGGTCTGATCTTGCCCGCCGACGACCGCCAGCTTGACGATGCCGTCACCGATCTTGAGCGCAAGGTCGACCGAGTCCGCGAGGCGCGATCGCACGCCATCCTTGTTCACGAGCCGATCGACGTACACCTCGACCCGGTACCGCCGGCCGCTTTCGAGGGGCGGCAACGCGTCGAGATCAAACACCTCTTCGTCGATCGCAACGCGAACGAAGCCTTGCCTTCGAAGCTCCGTGAGCTGCTCTTGATACTCGTCTGCGCTCGCGGCGTGAACGGGTGCGAGGACGGAGAACTTTGTGCCGTCCTCCAGCGCGAGAATCTGCTCGACGATCTGCTCTTGATCGTAGCGGGTCATCGGTGCACCGGTGATGTGGCTGTACGCGGTGCCGCAGCGAGCAAAGAGCAGGCGAAGGTAGTCGGCAGCTTCGGTTGCGGTGCCCACCGTCGATCGCGGATTCCTTCCACGCCCGCCTTGCTCAAGCGCGATTGTGGGGCTGAGGCCTTCGACGAGATCGACATCGGGCGCCGGTAGCTGGCTGATGAAATGTCTCGCGCCCAGGCTCAAGCTCTCGACGTATCTACGTTGTCCTTCGGCGAAGATCGTGTCGAAGGCGAGGCTGCTCTTTCCCGAGCCAGACGCACCTGTCAGCACGACGATCTGATCTCGGGGGATGTCGACGTCGACGTTGCGAAGATTGTGCGTCCGCGCGCCCCGTACCCGAATCACGCGCGTCGACCCACTTGGGAGTTCCTTGTCGCCAGGTGTGCGCGCGCGCGGCGTGTTGGTCTCACTCGGCATCGTCTGCGTGGGGTCGCCGGGCTCGATGGAGACTCTCGCACCGCCCTGCTCGCGTCGCGAGCGTCTTGGCTCGGCGGTCACGCCCCCCCGCTCTGCATTTGTTCCGGGCCACGATCGGCCGCGACTTGGTGCTCAAGTCGATGGCCGCGTGCAAGCGAAGCGGCAGCGTAGAAGCTTCGCGGATCCGCCACGCCACGCCCAACGATGTCGCTCGCGGTGCCATGATCGGGTGAGCACCGCAGATACGGCAATCCGAAGGTTACGTTCACGCCGTCATGGAAGTGGGCGAGCTTGAACGGAGCGAGCGCTTGATCGTGGTACATCGCAAGCAACGCGTCGAACTCGCCGCTCGCGTGTCGATGAAAAGCAGTGTCAGCCGGCAGCGGCCCGCGCACGATCGCCGGTCGCTCGCCATCGCGCACGCCGAGCGCGTCTTGGACTTGTAGGATCGCAGGCTCCACTATCTCAATCTCTTCGCGCCCCAGCAACCCACGCTCTCCGGCGTGGGGGTTGAGTCCGAGTACGCCGACTCTGGGCTTGGCGACGCAGAGGTGCTGTGACAGTCCCTCGATGAGGAGATGCAACGCGCCGACGATTCGCGACTGCGTCAGTCCAGCGGCGACGTCGCGGAGAGGGACATGCGTCGTGACCAAGCCGACGCGCAACGTCGGCCCGACCATTGTCATCAGCACCTGCGCGACCCCTGCTCGCGCCATGAGGTACTCGGTGTGGCCGGGGTGAGTAAGCCCCTCGCGCGACGCAGTGAACTTGTCGATCGGTGCGGTCAAGAGCGCGGCTTGGAGCGGACTCGCCTCCACGTCGTCGACGGCAAGTTTGAGCGCCTCCACTTGTGTGAGCGACCGTGTTCGCTCGCCGACGAGCAGTGTCTCGATCCGCTCCAGTCCGTCGCGAGCCCAGGACGTGCCGATTCGCGCGGCATGATCGGTGAGCGCACGGAAGTCGGCGTACACGCGATCTCCAATCTCGAGCATTCCGTCCGCGGCTGCTCGAAGCAATAACTCGGGACCGATTCCACGCGGGTCTCCCTGCGACACGATGAGCGTGCGGTGCTTGGGTGGCTGACCTGGGGGAGCGGGTGTCATCGTTACGACTGGCGGAGGCGATCGAGGATACCTGGGGGTCCGCGATGCCACCGGAAAGCGCGGTCGGCAAGTGCGGGCGAGCCCGCGTGCGCACGTGTCTCGTGTCCCCCAGTGGGGCGCAGGTCCCAGGCTCGTCGGGCTCTGGCGCTCGGCGTGCGCCAGACCGGTGGCGCTCACTCGCTGATAGCATGCGCGCGCGCGTCGGTCGTTTGCACGCGAGCGTGCGCTGCCGCGACCTTGGCTGCCTGCTACATTGGCCGGGTGAGGCGGCACGCGGGCGCGCAAACTTCCGAACTTCGCGGGCGCAAAGCCCAGCGGCGACGCCCTTCCCGGTGGAACCTCGCGATCATCTCCGCGGCGCTTGTCTGGAGCATGCTGCCGGCAACGTCCGCCGAGGGCAGCCTTGGCAGCGGCGACGCGGCCAACCCGAGCTGGACATCGGCGGCGCGCGCGATCTGGCGCGCAGCACCGCCGACCAGTGGAGAGGGACCGGGCGGCACCTCGTCTCATGATCCTGAGATGATTCACTCCGACGCGACGCTTGAGGGTCGACGCGAAGCCCGAGCGATCGAGCGAACACCCCGCCGCGCGCGTGCTCGTCGATCTCGGGAACCGGATGAGGCGCGCCTGCCCGATGTCGATCGACCGTCGATTCAGCGCGAACCGACACAGCCGGCCGGTGCCACGCTGGGTTGGGCAGCCGCGCTTGACGGGCCGGCACGCGCCGATGCGCGCCGTCGCGCCCCCTTCCATGACTCGTTCGAGACTTGGGGCCAGCGACTCAAGCCCGGGGAGCGATTTGAGTTTGAGGTCTACTTCGCCAGTAGCCTCGCCGGCTCCGCCCATGCGGAGGTCGTGGAGCGGCTTCGAGACCCCCGTGGCGCAGCGCCCGCGGGGGCGGATCTGATTCGGCTCGAAGGCTCGGCGACGACCAGCGGAGTCATTTCGATGCTCGCCACCCTGACCGACGAGATGACCTCGATCGTCGACGCTCGCACCGGGAACTCGGTGCGGAACGCCAATGTGGTCAAGCGCGGCGGCATGATGGCCTCCTACAAGCGCCGCGACACGGAGACCGAGTATCTGGGCCGAGGCATGGTCCGGATCCGAGATGCGCGCGACGGAGTTGGCGGTACGTCGACGAAACGTGTGCCTCGCAACACGCTTGATCCGCTCGCTGCAATGGCATGGCTCAGATTCCTCACTCTCGAGGAGGGCGAACGAGCGGTCATGCACACCCTCGACGTCGGCCTGATCCTTCGCGTCGAAGCCGTCGGGCGCGGGCACGGCCAGCCCGAGCGCATGCCGAGCTTGGTCGCAGGACTCGGGATCGACGTCGACAAGATCAAGGTGATCGAGGGGACGCTCACGGCGGTGGACCGCTTCGACCAGCCGCTGCCCGGACGCAAGTCATTCAGCTTTCGCGCATGGTTCTCGGGCGATGAGCGCGGGATCCCCCTGGTCTTGGAAAGCGACCTCTGGATGGGCGTGATCCGGCTGCAGCTTCGCGCCTACGACCCGCCTCGCTAGCCGCGGCGGTTTGATATCCTTCCGCACGCAGACTCACTGGCGCTTCGCCACCGTCTGGCAGCGGGTCACGCGCCCGCGCCTCAGCTCGCCGCTTCGTTCCCACGCACCTGGGCACAACGGCCCACGGCCCCAACGATGGCACAACAGTACCGCCCACTCTTCAAGCTCGACTCCGGCGGCATGGCCGAGGTCTATGTCGCGGAGTCGGAGGCACTGCAGGGCTTCAAGAAGCGCGTCGCGATCAAGCGCATCTTGCCCGGCATGCTCAAGGACGAGCGCTTCGTCCGCATGTTCTTGGACGAAGCGCGACTCAGCTTGCACCTGAGTCACGCAAACATCGTCAGCGTTTTCGACATCGGCAAGTCGGACAACACCTACTTCATCGTGATGGAGTACGTGGAGGGCTGCACGCTCAAGTCCGCGATCGAGCACGTGCATAGCAAGGGTCGGCGGGTCTCAGTCGCGCTCACGGTGTGGATCCTCAACGAGATCCTCAAGGGTCTCGACTACGCGCACAACCTCACTGACGCGGACGGCCGAACCCCACTGGGCATCGTCCACCGCGATATCTCGCCGCCCAACATCCTGTTCTCTTGGAATGGCGAGGTGAAGCTGGCGGACTTCGGTCTTGCCAAGGCTACGACCCAGCTCGAAAGCACGGATCCTGGCGTCGTCAAGGGCAAGTTCAGCTACCTCAGCCCTGAGGCCGCGTGGGGGCAGCCAGTCGATCACCGCACGGACATCTTCGCCGTCGGCATC
>CAZVEM010000119.1:0-15992 GCA_964626165.1 uncultured Nannocystaceae bacterium | reverse complement strand
CGAGCCAGGACGCCGGCGTGTACTGGCACTACGTAGAGTTCGTGGCACAGGCGCCCGAGATGCACGTCCCTGAACTCGATCGCGCGCTCTACTACGCCGTTGGCGTCTGGCTTGGCTCACCGCGCCACGCGACGCGCGAGCCCGCGCGTCTAGAGCAGCTTGAGGAGCTGCTTCGTGCGCGCGGCATGGGCGACGCCGCGGAGGCCGTCGCGCAGCGCCGCGAGCTTTGGAGCGGCTCCGCCGAGGAGGGACCCCCGCCACGACTCGCGCCAACGCCACGCTGACGCGATCCCGACAAAGCTCGCATCGGTCGATCATGCGTGCTGTGATGCCATGCAGCGCTGCGCGAACGATCCGCAATTGGCGTACGCGTGGGATGTTTGCTCGATTGCCAATCGATGTGGCGGCGACGAAGGTGCCGTGCGGAAACTCCGCGGGATCCCGCGTAGCGACCCCGGCGAGGCGGTGCCCCTGCGCCGCAGCCGACCGCGCTTGGTGCTACCTTCCGCGCCGCCATGGGGCATCGAGTGCAGGCGGACGCACAGCGCGTCGCAGTTGCGACGCGAGCTTGCCTCGTGCCGCGTGCTCCTGGCCGCGCTGAGCGAACGGAGCGGCCGGCATGATGCGAATCAGCGCGGCCTTGATCTTGAGCACCCGCATGTTCGCGCCGGGCGTGCAGGGACCCATGCCCGCCAGTGCCGATCTTCACGCGCTGCAGGTTGTTGGACCACCGAGCGACGCGTCCGCGGTCCCATCCGCAGATGGGGCGGGGGAGGACGATGGTCCTGCCGCGGAAACGTCGACGGACAGCCCAGAGCCCGTTCCCTCGGACCCGATCGCCGCCGATGACACGGGCAACGGGACGACCGATGCTGCGTCCACGCCGACGAGCGACATTCCCGATGGTGCGCCTGCCACGGCGCTGCCTGAAGGGCCGCAGACTGAGCCTGACGGCGACTCAGCGGACAGCTTGCACGGCAACGATGCCGTCGCTAAGCCGCGCGCTCGCTGGGAAGGCTCGGAGGGTCGCAAGGCTCGCAAGCTCGTCATCGCGGGCTCGGTCGCGCTCGGGGTCGGCGGTCTGCTCGCCATTGGGGCGGCGGTGTACGGTTCGGTTGACCCTTGCAACTATCGGGCGGGCAACAACTGCTTTGCCGAGGCCCAAGATCGCGCGACGGCAACGATGGCCGCGCCCGGCGGACTCTTGATTGTGGGTGGCGCGTCGATGCTTGCGGTTGGCCTCAAGCGCGAGCACGACATTGCACGGGGAGTCGATGCGGGCGCTCGCTCTCGGCGCGAGAGTCGGCCCGAGCGCGACGCACGAGGTCGTCGCGCGCAGGTCTCGTTGGCGCCCTTTGTGCTTGGCAGCGCATCCCAAGATTCGCTCCTCGCGGCCGCCGAGCGGCGCGCCACGATGCGAAGCGCGCCGGAGACCGCGAACATTCGAGGGCTCAGCGGTAACGCCCCGCGCACGCGTATCTCTGGTGCGGGGCTCATGCTCACGGGGCGCTTTTAGGGCCGGCCGCGTCGTCGAGGTGACGACGGCGAACTCAAGGAGCCGACGAGTTGGGCGTGAACGTGCCGGCAAGTCCGTTAACGGCGGCCTTTGAGACGCGGGCGCGTGCGGCGTTGCGGCAGCGCGGTGGCTATCTGTGGCTCTCGCCTCAGGCTGACAATCTGGTGCGATCGCTGCGTCCCGAGAGCTGCGATGCCGCAACGACTGGCCTTTCGTTGCTGGCGATTCCGTCCGGCGGCGAAGATGCAGGTCTCGCGTCATCCGAGCCGCAGCGCGCAGGGTCGAGTGAAGAGGCCGATCGTGTCGCGTCTGCCGACGGTCTACGTTGGGTTGTGGAGTCCGAGGGCTTGCCCAACCTGGTCCACGAGTTGGGCCACGCGGTCTCCCACGGAGGTCTCGCGGACGATCACGGGATCGACTACCAGTCGATTCCGTTCGACCTTCGTAGCGACCTGGGGGTGACGACCTGGCTTGAAGAGCTCGCCTGCTGCTGCGCGAGTTGTGACTATCTCGAACTTTGGCTCGCGCATGAGCGCAGCTCGTCTGAGCGCGACGCCCAAGCGCTTGCGTGGTTTGCCGAGCAGGTCGAAATTCAGCCGGTGTTTTATGGGTTCGAGGACGATCGCTTCGGATTTGTCAGCGCTGTCGATGCGCTCTTGCGTCGCGAACACGTCCGTGCAGCGCAGGTGCTTGCGCAGATGCACGGCGCGATTCGTGAGTGGCTGGCGGTGCCCGGACAGCGCTTCGTAGCCCAGCCTTCCGAGTTCGTCGCGACCGACCTGCATGTCGGCGTTTGCGGTAGCGGGGTCCCGCCCGGCGAGCGTTGGCGCCGCTATCGCGAGCGCTGCTGATCGCCCGCTCGGGCCGGTCGCAGGTCGTGGTCGCGACTCGAACGCCGTGGTGTGTCGGCGATCGGGCCGCAGTGCCCTACGCCGCCATCGTCCGGTTGGCTGCTGGCTCGTGCTGGGCGATGCGAGCCTCAAGGCGCGCGCGATAGTCATTGAGCGGGAAGAGCTCGACCTCTGCTGCACCCGAAGCCCCGTTGGCGTTGAAGTCGAAGGGATCGTCAATATCGCGGATCAAGCGATACATGTACGTGTAGATCAGACCGACAAACGACACGACAACGATCTCGCCCAGCGCGGTCTTGAAGCTCGCCACGACGAGGATCAGGTAGCAAATGGCAATCATGACCTCGAGCAGCGCGTAGCCCGTCGACAGGAAGCCCGTGCGCGAGATGACGCCGACGCGCAGCACTGCGCGACGCACGTTCGTCATGATCGAGAAAGCCCGAGTCGCGTGTGAACCGAGCTCGATCTCGCCGAAGGTCGCGGTGAGGCGATTGAGTGACTCGTGTAGCTCGCTCTCGCTGGCTTGCTTGTGCAACCAACGATCGATTGTCACGAGGACCTCAAGCACCGACCGTCGGTGCCGGAGTGGATCGTCGCGCTTGACGGTTGCCACGTGTACCAGCACCTCTTCGATGGTCTCGAGGCCGGTGACGATCTCACCGGGCATCTTCTCGGACTCCTTGTAGTCACTCATCGTGCCCGCGAGCATGAATCCGAGCAGGAACACGCCGCCGCTGAGCACAACCGCGACCTCGGTGAACTCGATGAGCCCGTCAAATCCAAACACGGACCGAAGCAGCTGGCGAACCAGCACCAGCACGACCACGATCGGCAGCGTGGTGAGCATCAAGGACCACTTTTGGCGTGCGGCGCGGCTTGGTACGGCGGCAAAGCTCATCGCGGCGATGTAACACGGCTGTCACACGCCGGGCGAGAGGCCGAAAGTGCCCCGATCGGCCAGCCAAAGGGGTGCCAGGGCGGCCGCGGCCTCGTCGGCCGGAGGTCGGCCCGCTGCGCCACCAGCTGGGCCGTCCATCTGTGCCAAACTACGGGGGTTCGGGAGGCGGCCAGCGGCGGGCGATACTGCCTGCGCTAAAAACGCAATGTCGGACCCGCGCAAGCAAATTGTTCGGACGCCGGAATACTTCGCCGCGAAACCGGTTCGCGACGCACCGGGTCAGACAGCCCTGGGGAAGGACCCTCGTGACCACGACCGTCATGCCCACGTCCCACGCGCCCATGGGCGCCCTACACAGCGCCGCCCTCCAGGGGGCCGCGATGGCGTGCGACGCGGGTTCAGTCCGTGCCCGACGCTCGTTGCGCGCGCGCCTCATCACTCGCGGAGCCGCACTCGTGGCACTGCTCGCATCGGCCGGCATCAGCTCGGTCGCCCACGCGAGCGCCGGAGTACTTGGTACCGGGAGCGAAGGCGGAACCATGACCATCTCCAACGCCGTCACCAGCGCGGTCGCGACGATCGTCTCGCTCGTGACGCTGTGCATCCGCGACGGAGCGCAATGGATCCTTGGCATGGTGGACGCGCTTCTCGGTTCGCTCTCGATTAGCCTCATGGCCGAGGTGCCGGCGGCGACACCCGCCGATGCGTTCATTGCCCGCGCACCCGACCTCGCCGTGCTCGCGCTGATTGCGGCCGTGGCCTTTGCGTTCATGCGCTCGCGTCAGATCGGCGAGGCACGCCGCCTCGAGGTGGCTGCCCGCATGATCGAGAAAGGCATCGAGCCTCCGGCAAATCTGATCGGCCAAGATGACCACGCCGATCTCCGCCGCGGCGTTGTCCTGACCAGCCTGGGACTCGGTCTCGTGCTCGCGGCCTGGATGACCGGGAAAGCGGAGGCGAGCCCACTCGGGCTCATCCCGGGCTTTATCGGTCTTGGGTACTTGGTCAGTCATCGACTGACACGCGCGGATCGGGGGCGAGGATGAGCTTGCGTTCAAACCCCTCGCAGGGTGTCGCAGACCTCAACGTGCTGAGCTCGGCTGCGGGCAGCGCGGGTTCAGTTGCGCTCACCTCGACAACCGTCCCGACCGGAACCGCCTCCTTGCGTCCGCTTGCAGGCTTGCGCCGCTGGATCGAGGGAAAGCCGGCCCGCCAGGTTAGCGAACTCGACGACATGGAACTGGTCTCGCTCGCCGCCGGTGGCCGTGATCACGCCGCCTTCGCCGAGCTTGTCCGTCGCCACGAGGGACGCGTGCGTAGCTTGCTGCTCCGCATGTCTGGCGACATGTCGCTGGCCGACGACCTCTCACAAGAGGTCTTCATCCGTGCCTACCGGGCGCTGGGTGGATTTGAGGGACGCGCGCGTGTGTCGACCTGGCTCTACCGGATCGCCTACAACGCGTACGTCAATCACAAGACGCGCACCAAGGTTACGGCTGAGCTCGACGAGCACGTCGCCGCAAACCTCTCCGATCCGCACTTTGAAGGGACGGCGGGGCATCGCGACATGGGTCGCGACATCAATCTCGCCGTGGCCCAGCTCCCTGAGAACTACCGGGCTGCGGTCCTCCTCTACTACGTGGAGGACCTGAGCTATCCAGAGATCGCGGAGGTCCTCGACCTGCCCCTGGGCACCGTCAAGACCCACCTCCATCGCGCCAAGAAGGCGCTGCGCGAGCACCTCGAGGGCTGGGAAGGCAGCGGCGACCCGTGCGCCTAGTCGGGGCCGGACCCATCGGCTCGACGCGCTCGTGTGCTCAAGCCGCGCGAGTTTCGTGAGGGATTTCGAACGATGCAGATGAGCTTTGAGGACCGACTGCTGGAGCTGGACGTAGACGCGGCGTGTCTACGCGCAGATCCATCGGGTCAGTCCTGGCTCCCCGCCGAGCTGCTCGCCGAGATGCAAGCCAGCGAGGAGGCGCGCGCCCAGTTCGAGGATTTTGTCCAAACCGAGCTCGCGCTGCGCAAGCGAGAGTTCGAGCCGGATGCTCATGTCGATCGCGTGTTTGCAGCTCGCGTCGTGCGGCGATTGCCTGAGCGGCCGATCGGCCTGAGCAACCGCGCAGCGACTTCGCGTACCTATGCGCTGGCCGTGGGCTACGCCTTGGCGCTCGGCACCGTGTGGATCTTGATGACGAGTGGAACGAGTTGGAGCCTCTCGTCCGCCGCGGCGTCGGGACCCTTCAATGAACTGCTCCGCCTGTGGAGCAGGGCAGGGGAGCGGCCAGACGTCGCGCTCGGATCGCTCGCGCTGCTCGTGGCGCTCACGGGGGCGGTGATGCTCGCGCGATTTGGCGCCGTCGGTGCCAGCAACGGCGATGGCGATGATAGTAGCGGTGGACGCCGTAGCCGCTCTGCGCGGGCCTGATCGGCGTACGCCGCCGCTCCGCGGGGTTCTTCGACAGCCTGCGAGTCCCCTGCAACTGTGACTTCTTGAAGAAGGCCAGGCAACTAGGCGAAGCGTACGCTGTAGATCGGGGGCAGGTTGTTCGCGACGCAGTGCCAGGTATCGCCGCGATCTTCGCTGACGTAGAGATTGCCCGTGGTGCTGCCAAAGGCGACGTGCCCGTCTTGCGCGTCGAGAGCGTGACGATAGACGACGTCGTAGGCGTCCTGCTGCGGGAGGCCCTTGCGCAGCTCGGTCCAGGTCTTTCCTCCGTCGGTCGTGCGCGCAACGTAGAGCGCACCATCGATGGTCGTGCGCGACTGATCGGACTTGCCTGGGACGACCCACGCGGTCTCGCCGTCGTTATCGTCGGCCGCGATCGGGAAGCCAAAGTGCACACCGTGCTCGGGCGCGCTGACTTTGGTCCACGTCTTCGCACCGTCGCTCGAGAAAAAGACGCCGCAGTGGTTCTGCTGCCAGACGTGGTCAGGGTGGTTGCGCGAGCGCGTGACAAAGTGTGGATCGTGTCCCCACTCGGCATTGGGATCGGGGAGATAGTCGTTGGTCATCCCCCGGTTCCGACCCTGCCAGGTCTTGCCGCCATCGGTGCTCTCCAGCACGCCCGCAGTCGAGATCGCAATCAGGATGCGCTCGCCTTGGGCTCCATCGACGAAGATCGAGTGGATGCCGGGCGCGAACTCGCCTGTATCGGCAGCAGCGGGCGTCCCGAACCAATGGGTCTTGCCCGCACCTCCGCCGTCCGATAGATCGCCGCCGCGAGACTCGTGATCCCAAAGGGCTCGGTTGAGCGAGAAGCTCTCACCGCCGTCATGGCTCTCGAAGAGCCCACCGGGAATCGTCCCGACATAGACCCGCCCTCCGGCACCGAATCCGAGCACCCACAGCTTGAGCAGCGTCGCGTCGGAGAGCGTGACTGCTCCCATTGATCCATCCGCACCCGGCAGCGGAGGCACCAAGTGTTTGGCATCGGTCGGGTACTTCACCGCCGCACCGTCGACCCAGGTCGTTCCCCCGTCGGTGGACTTGGAGAGCTTTGCGCCCCAGTGACCGTGGCCAAGCGCCGCCCACAGCGTGCCGGTGTAGGGATCACGCGCGACAAAGTTGACGCCACTGCCAGCGTGGCCGGTGAGGCGTGCACTCCAGCGTTCGCCGTGCTTCTCCGCCGAGAAGGTGCCCTTGCGTGTACCGATCAAGATCTGCTTGGTCATTGCCTATCCTCCACTGAGCGCTTGCATGATGATGACGGTCGACTGCGCCTGGACGCGATCGCCGAGTTGCCGGCGGTCGGCGACCATCTCGCCATCGACAAAGACGTTGACGTGGCGCCGGAGCCGGCCGCGCTCGTCGCAGACATAGAGCCCGATCCCGGGGACTTGCGCGTCGAGAGCCGCGATGATCGCGGCGACCGTGTCGCCCTCGACCTGCAGGCCTTCCTCCAGGAGCGTGCCGAGCTTGGGAAAAAAGCTCACCAGGTGGCGCGTCACCTCGACCCGGGCCATGCGCGCGGATCCTACCCTGACGCGACGCGAAGTTTTGCGGTCTGCGAGACCCGCGGCCCACGAGCAACGGGGACGTGTTCGCGGTCCAATCCGCCGCCTCCACGATTCCCAGGGTATTCCCAGGCTCGCGTGGAGGGCCGCTTGGGGCATGATGCTGCGGCCATGCCGGACGACCTTGGGAGAGCCTCCTCGCCGCGCGAGAAGCCCGACGAGCCCGCGGCGATGGTGAGGGCGACGCAACTCGCCACGCCCCAGCTTGGTACTCCCACGCTGGCACGTCGCCATCCGGCCTACCAGTCGGTGCCCGAGAGCGAGTGGGCCGACTGGCGCTGGCAGATGCGTCATCGCGTCCGCGATGCGGATGCACTCGCACAGCTCGTGTCGCTCAGCGAGGAGGAATCGGCGGGCCTGCGTGCAAGAGTCACGGAATTCTCGGTCGCGGTCACGCCCTATTATCTCTCGCTCTTTGATGGCCCTGACTGTCCGGTGCGGCGTCAGGCGATCCCAGTGATCGCCGAGACAATGCGCGACGTTGGTGATTGGACCGATCCGCTCGCCGAAGACGAGCATTCGCCGACCCCGATCATCTCGCATCGCTACCCTGATCGCGCGCTGCTCTACGCGACCCACCACTGCGCGGTCTATTGCCGTCACTGCACGCGCTCGCGCAAGGTCAGCGATGCCTCGAGCGCTCCCAGTCGGGCCGACTTTGACGCGGCGTTCGCCTACCTTCGCGCAACGCCGCAGATCCGTGACGTGCTGCTCTCGGGGGGTGATCCGCTGAGCCTGTCGGACGCGCGCCTCGCCGAGATCCTCGCGCAGCTCGCTTCGATTCCGTCGATCGAACTCGTGCGGCTCTGCACTCGAAATCCCGTCACGCTGCCCCAACGCATCACTCCCGAGCTGATCGACGTACTGAGGACCTTCCGTCCGCTCTACGTCTCCACCCACTTCAACCATCCCAAAGAGTGCACGCCAGAGGCCGCGCTCGCGCTCAATCGCCTCGCCGACGGCGGCATTCCGGTCAACAACCAGATGGTGCTACTCCGTGGCATCAACGACGACGCTGCGACCGTCGCGACACTCAATCGCTGGTTGCTGCGCCAACGCTGCCGACCCTACTACATGTTCCAGGCCGATCCGGTCGCCGGGACCTCGCACCTGCGGACGCCGATCAGCACGGGCCTGCGGATCCTCGACGAGCTCCGCGGTCAACTGAGCGGCCTGGCGATTCCACACTTCGCTGTCGATCTTCCAGGCGGCGGTGGCAAGGTTACGCTCACGCCCGAACGACTGATTCGTCACGACGACGGCGTGTATGTCTTTCGCGGCCGCGACGGGAAGGAGTTTGAGTATCGCGAGGTTTCGTCCCGCGATCCGGAGGCTTCGCGGCGTCGCTTGCCGGTACTCACGCCGACCGGTGGTGCTGTTCCGATGGCGAGCGAGTAAGCGGCGAGGTCAACGAGGCGGCAGGCAGCGAAGGTGGCGGCCCCGATGCGGCTACCACTCGCCCGTGTTGGGCATCGAGGCCCACGGCTCGCGGGCAGGCAGGGCATCACCACGTTGGAGGAGCTCAATCGAGACCTGGTCGGGTGAGCGCACGAAGGCCATCCGACCGTCTCGGGGTGGCCGCAGGATCGTGACGCCGCCGGCCTGCAATCGCTCACAGGCCGCGTAGATGTCATCGACCGCATACGCGAGGTGGCCGAAATTACGACCGACCGTGTAGGGATCGCTCTGATCCCAGTTGTGGGTGAGCTCGACTTCGGGCGCTCCAGCCTCAGCCGCAAGAAACACCAAGGTGAACCGTCCCGCCTCGACGTCGCGACGTCGTAGCTCTTGGAGGCCGAGTAGCTTGAAGAACGCGAGCGCGGCGTCGAGGTCGCGCACTCGAATCATCGTGTGGAGGTACTCCAGTGGCACAATAGGGTTGTACCGCGCTTTGGGACGCGACGGCGGCGCGAGGAGCGAGTCATCAAACGCTGTCGCCTCAGATCGCTCGACTGCCGCACGGGGCCGCGCAATGTGCCGCGGCCAATTGCGTTACAAGAAGCGCGCGCTGTGAACGGGGGAGCCGACTCTCATACGGAGACGCAGGCCGCTGGTTCTGTGAACGCCGAGGCGTTCCTCCGGGGGCAGGGCCGCCAGTGCACGTGCGAGCGCGAGTACATTGTCGATCGGCGTCTGGCTTGGCGACGTCACCGTCGCGTCGAGAATCTCCGCCACGAGTACCGCGTCGTTGCGAGTGTCTGCATCGGCGCGGACAACCTGCTTCGTCTCCGGATCGATCCGAAGTGCCCCGCCTAGATAGGGATGCGTGATGGTCTGGCCAAGATAGGTCGTGACATCCGGGGCGTAGTGAAAGGGCCGTACCCAGTTCGAGGCGTGTGCAAAGAGGATCTGCCCGGAGCGGTGCTCGTACATCTCCTGGGGTAGGTTCAAGATATCGGCCTCATCGAGGCGCCACGCCACCACCAGCCCAGTTTCTTGCGCGTGGCCCCAATCCACGAGCGGGCAGCCCAAGGCGCGAGCGACTGCGGTCGCCAAGATGGAGCTCGCCCGATCCGGCGCTTGGATCACACGCGGTGGCGAGATCTCGATGGCGCTCAGCACGGCGCCGAGGCGCTCGATGCCCTCGCGCATCAACGACGGTGAGTCCGACACCATCGCATAGCGTCCACGCATGGGCTCGTCGTAACCGAACGGCGATTCATGCAGCAGAAGGCTGCCGTTGAGGACGGCGTGCCATGCGGTGAGAGCGTGTTCGCCGAGATCGATACCCGCGGCCCGCACTGTCTCGGCGCGATGCACCATCGCCGCCAATGCACTGCGCAGCGGGACGATGTCGTCGTCGTCAACATTCGCGAGTAACCGTAGACAGGCGGCGGCGTGGTCAATTTCACCGCACATCAGTGAACTAAAGCCGGCGAGATAGGCCAGCATCGGCTCGTTTCCCGCCAGTCCGGAGGCCTCCAAGGCCAAGGCGGCATCGCGATATCGCATTGCACCCTCCAAGGCCGTCGCGAGCTCCGCAACGATGGCTGCCTGTCCGGGCGCCAGCGCGTTCGCACGCGCGAGCAGGGTCGCAGCAATCGCAAAGAGTTCGTGCTCATACGCGGCGTATCCCGCGTCGTAAAGCGCTCCAGGATGGTCAGGGTCCGCCGAAACTGCCTGTATGAGGTTAGCAAACTCTTCGCCTGCGATCGCGCGTGCGACCTCGGCGAACAGGGCGAATGCAGCCGCGAAGCTTCGCGCATCGATGAGTGATGTTGCGGGAAACTCCAGCGAGTCACGAAGGGTCGAGAACGCGCCACCTGCATCGCCAGAGCCGAGTTGCTCTTGGGCCTGCGCGAGAACTTCATTGAGCGAGGCCTGCGCCATGAGACCGGTATCGTAGCGGAACAGGACGCTGACTTGCCTGATTTCGCGACAGCGTCGCGGCCTCGGCAAGCTCGAGCGGCGTCTGCCTCAATGCGTCGGCTTTTCCCACTCCATCACCACGTACCACGGAATGCTGATGTAGCGTTCCACTTTGCTGACCTCGCCATCGACGGGGGCCGGCTCTGCATAATGGCGCAGCAAGAGCCCAGACCCTAGGAACGCGTCCATGTAGGCGGAGAGGGGTCGATGCCAGTTCAGCACCCGGATGCCGCGCCATGCTTGCCAGCTCGATCGGGTCTCGAGGTAGCGCTCCACCCGGACGGAAATATCCCCCGGCGCGCGCGGCAGGACCGGCTCGGATTGGGCCGTCGCCAAACCGCTGAGGTTGACGATGTAGACCGTGCCGCCTGGGATCGTCACACGCGCCATCTCTTGGATGGCTGTCTCGAAATCGTCGATGTCGATGAGGCTGAGACAGCTCACGACCAAGTCGAAGCTCTCGTCGGGAAATGGCAGTGACTCCGCAACGCCTTCCAGAGAGTGCCCGCTCGGGTCGAGCTCGCGGGCGCGATCGAGTAGCGCTCTCGTCGGATCGAATCCGACGGCGGCGACGCCGAGACCAGCAAGCAGACGGCACACACGTCCCTCGCCACATCCGATGTCGAGCGCGCGTTGGAAACCCCGGCCGCCGAGCCGATCACGCATCGCGGGGTCGAGGACATAGCGGCGACCGAAGTCGCCGTGCTCGCCCATGTCTTCGATCCAAGCGCGTGCGGAATCGTCCCAGCCGTTCCTCGCACTGATGCCGCGCCGCTCTTCGTCGCTCATGCCGTCGCATATCACGACCTGGGCGCCCGTGGTGTTGGGGGTGAGACCGATGCGGCGGGGTCGAAGGCCGGTATCCGGGCGAACCAGCTTCGGCACTCCGGCCTGCATGGTCATCTGCGATGCGCAGCGAGCCCGTCAGTGCGAAGTCTGGCGCCTCGATGTTGGCCTGACCGAATCGACACCCTCCTACGCTCGCAGCGAGCTTAGGCCATCGTGCGCCGGCGCGGAGATCGGGTTAAGGCGAAAGACCTTGCGTCGCGGTAGGGTGGAGAAGCAATGCCGTCGCTAAAGGGTCGACTGTCACGACTATTGGGCGGTCTGGTGCTCCGGCGCGCCGAGATCGTGACGGCCGATGAGGTACGCGGGTTTCGCCGACTTCACCTCCGGGGCGACGTGCCTCGACCGGCTGCCGGCAACAAGGTTCAGATCTTGCTGCCCACGGATGACATGCGGACCTATTCGCCGATTGCCCGTGAAGGCGGGTTTGAGTTGCTGGGCTGGATGCAGGCCGGCGGTCCTGGGGCTCGCTGGATGCGGGAGGCGGCGGTCGGCAATCAAGTGCGCTTTGTTGGACCGCAGCACTCGTTCGAGCTGCCCCCGGGCCCCGTGATCATCGGCGGCGACGAAACCAGCCTCGCGGTCATGGCGAGTTACGAAGTGGAGCGGCCTGGTCAGGTGCGTACCGTGGTAGCTGGCGCAGATCCTCACGCCGTGAGCGACGCGGCGGACCACGTCGGCCTCCGATTGGATTCAATCGTTCGGGCAACGGACTTCGAGGCCATGGCGGATTCGATCGTCGCAGCACGTGATGGCCTTTCCGACGCGACCGTGGGCCTCACAGGGGGCTTTCAGCTCATCGTCGAAGTTCGCCGCCGGCTCAAGGCCCGCGGGATACAAGCCGTGCGAACCAACACCTACTGGGTGCCGGGCATGACCGGCCTCGACTAGCAGGGTGTCAAAGCACCCCTGTGGAGTGCATGGACGTGCGATGGCCATGCAGACCGCGGCGCGAGGAGGGATCGTACTGGGCGTACTTGACCGACGAGCAACAAAGGGCTGCATGGTGAGTGCGCGTCCAGGCGCCGCGCAGGGTTCTTCGACAGCCTGCTTGAGTCGAGCCGCGCGGCATCGATCGATCGAGGGGGCAGGTCGCGACCACTCGATCGCACGGGGCGGTTGGACGCGGGTTGAGATCGCTCTGATTCGCCGCTCGAGCGAGCCGCTTGGTTCAGTTCGCAGCCACGGCCAACTGATCTCTTGTGCATGTCGACTTCGTCCACTTGGTCGTTCCGCCGTGCGCCGAGAGTTGTATCGCTTCTCGAACGCAGCTAAACACGGTGCAGCTGATCTGAGCGCACGCGGGATCGTCGGTCTGTTCGTCGGGAACGGAGCATGACCTGGGATCGCGGACGAGGGCGGAAGAACGATGGAGTCCCGAACAAGAATTGCAGTTGCGGTGTTTGTCGTTGCCACCCTCGGGGTGGCGGGGGCCATCGCGTATTCGATTCGGTCGGCGGC
Organism: uncultured Nannocystaceae bacterium; assembly: GCA_964626165.1. GTDB lineage: Bacteria > Myxococcota_A > Polyangia > Nannocystales > Nannocystaceae > CAZVEM01. The sequence continues at coordinate 3,034 of CAZVEM010000119.1, read as the reverse complement.
AGTTGAGGAAAAATCGCGCAAGGATGGCATCGCGCGGCGTCTCGACGAGGCGACTCTCGAGTTGGAGCGCTGTGTGACCGGAGGCGATGACCCGACCGACTACGGGGGCGCGCTCCTGAGCCGCGTCCGCGAGCACGGCGTGGACGAAGCACTCGAGTCGGACTGGGAGCTCTGCCAAGGCCAGTACTCTGCGCGGCAGGACGTGATTCGTTCACTCGCCGGAGGACGCTTGCCAATCGGGCCACAGTTCACTCACTGGACGCGACGATCGACCTTCGATGAGGTCTGCAACGATCTTGCTGAGGCCCGGCGATGGCGAGAGTCGATCCACGCGGAGATCGGCTTGCCCCCATCGAGCCTCAAGCAGATCAACTGCAACGCGGTCGACGTGGTTGCGACGTCGGTCGGCGGCCATGCCAAGAGTGATGATTGGGAGGTCTTTCAGAGTCGCCACGACGAACTCGTGGTGACAGATGACCGTATGTCTCCCCGTTATGGTCGGATCGCGCTCGACGGAACGGCGACTTGGTCTGAGCCGCCAAATGGCTGGACAGCCGTCAATCGTTCGCGACTTTACGGAGACGCTGCGACGGCGTTCGTGCTTGGCGCCGGTGAAGCGAAGGAGCGCGTCGGTGTTTGGACGGGCCCGGAGGACTTTCAGAGTCGCGAGCTTCCCTGGGTTGCCAGTGGCGCCGTCGTTGGACCCGAGCAGTGGTTCTTCTTGAAGCTTGGTCGCGATAGTGTGGAGCTTGCGGCGAGTCCAGATCAAGCACGCACGGTCAAGCGCGGGCAGGTTTCACTCCCGCTCTCGCAGGCTGCCCAAGATTCGTTCGTCACGTTGAATCACTGGGCCGTTGCGGACGGCAGCGGAGTTTTGATCATCGTCAATCGCGTTGCGGGAGATCCGGAGAATGGCGAATTGTTCGCGATCCGGGTCGACCGCGACCTTGTGGCGACGGTGTCGTCACTGGAGTATGGTTTGGATTGGAAAGCCCATCGTTTGCGGGCCTGCACGACGAGCAGTGGCCTCTTTGCGACGCTTGGCGACCGACTCGTTGTGCACGTCGGCGCCGCCCCGACGCTGGTGCGAGATTTCGGGGTTGCCCGTGTTCCGGCGATCACCTGCGTAGGCGATGAGGCAATCGTTCTCGTCGCGACGGACGAACAAATCACGCGCCAAGTTTGCGATGCCCAGGAGTGCCGCGACGAGAGCACCTTGGTTCGGGGGAAAGCTGCCGGCTCGCTCACGGCGACGCCCGAGGGCGCCAGGATGCTCGTCTACAAAAGCCCGATTCTCGGCGCGATCCACATCGTGGACGAACCGATCGGAGGTCCACTCGAGCGGATCCAGCGAGTCGTCTTGGCACCCAAGTCGACACACGCGGATCTTTATCAGCAAGACCTACCGATGGTCATCGATGGCGTGCTGTTCGCCGAGCCGCGCTTCGAGATGTGGGACGGCTACAAATAACATCGCCTCCACCTGAACCGACTGTGCCAGGCCTGACTGTGCCAGGCCTGGGCGTCGCGACTGCAGGAGGCTAGCCGTCACGGAGCCGTTGACACAACCAGCTGATCGGCTAGCCGGCGAGGAGCGATGGCACCCCACTTCTCATCGAGCAGCGGCGACTCCGCCGTGAATGCGAAGGCGGAACGACCAAGTCGCACGAAGTGGGCCGGGATCAGTGCTTCGATGACGCCCAGGCTGTAGAGGACGACCGTTGCGGCCCAGTCGCCAGACCAGTTCGCCAGACCGAAGGTCCTTCGCCGCTGCCCGGAGTTCGCCAGACCAGTTCGCCAGACCGAAGGTCCTTCGCCGCTGCCCGGACGAGTCGCCAGACCGAGGGTCCTTCGCCACGGCCCGGACCAGTCGCCAGACCCAGTTCGCCAGACCGAAGGTCCTTCGCCGCTGGCCGCAGTTTGCCAGACCGGAGTTCGCCAGACCGAAGGTCCTTCGCCGCTGCCCGGACCTGTCGCCAGACCGAAGGTCCTTCGCCGCTGCCCGCATGTCGCCAGACCGAAGGTCCTTCGCCGCGGCCCGGACCAGTCGCCATACCGAAGGTCCTTCGCCACGGCCCGGACCAGTCGCCAGACCGAAGGTCCTTCGCCGTGGCCCGGTTTCCTGTCGCCAGACCTGTCGCCAGACCGAAGGTCCTTCGCCGTGGCCCGGTTTCCACCTGTCGCCAGACCGTGTCGCCAGTCCGAAGGTCCTTCGCTGCGGCCCGCGTGTCGCCAGACCGAAGGTCCTTCGCCGTGGCCCGGTTTCCAACTGTCGCCAGACCGTATCGCCAGTCCGAAGCTCCTTCGGCGCGGCCCGACGGCGGCGGCGAGGTTCTTCGCGGGTCGGTCGCGATGGGCCGCAAAGCCGACGGGCGTGGACAGACGGTCGGGACGCGGCGTGGCCCTGCGGCGTCCCAACAGTTTTTTCCGAGCCGAGCCTGTGCGGCAGTGCCGTGGCACCCAGCCAGTCCGCCGAGCGGTCGAGCTGACCACGGGGCCTGCGCCTGCGCATCTCACACTGTAGGAGATGCGGGTGGAGGGTGCCTGGCCAACCGGTGAAAAAACGATGAACCGGGTGGCCGCTCCCGTCACTTCCGCATTGACGGCCCCGGCAGGGGCGAACAAAGCCATGAAGATCCAAAAGCGACTCCCTCTCTCTATTCTGTTCTCTCTTTCGGCACTGATCGCGGTCGTTGCACCGCTCGCCGGATGCGCCGACGACGACGATCCTGCGGACGCGGGCGGCGATGGCGACGGTGACGGCGACGGTGACGGCGACGGTGACGGCGACGGTGACGGCGATGGCGATGGCGACGGTGACGGTGACGGCGATGGCGATGGCGACGGCGACGGTGACGGCGACGGCGACGGTGATGGCGATGGCGATGGCGACGGCGACGGCGATGGCGACGGCGATGGCGATGGCGATGGCGACGGCGATGGCGATGGAGATGGAGATGGAGATGGAGATGGTGAGGACGTGGTGATCTACAGCCTGCATGACCACCGCTGCGACGCGAACCTTCGTGGATCG
>CAZVEM010000118.1:11423-16022 GCA_964626165.1 uncultured Nannocystaceae bacterium | reverse complement strand
TGGACAACGGGTGTGCCGGGCTTCGGCGGCTATAGGTATAGCCCAACCCCGCCCGCGCCGGCTACGTCAGGTTGCGCCCGACCGCGTCGAGCAGCCGGGCGGCGTCGTCGGTCGGCTGCGGGCAGGCGACCATCGGGTTGTAGTACGGGGCCATCAGGGCGGTCGGGTGGCGGCTGTGGTCGAGGTTGAACACGTGCCCGACCTCGTGGGCCACGACGCCCGGCAGGTAGAACCCGCGCGGGCCGTGGTCGGTCACCCACTCCTCGTCGGCGTCGAGCACCAGGCGGATGTGCGGGCCGTCCGCGGCCACCCACGCCAGCGTCCCGCCCGGGCCGTCGAAGTGCGACTGCGGGCCGCGGCCGCACGTCACCAGCACGTCCGGCTCCCGCCCGCGGGCGGCCGGCTCGGCCCGGAGGTACGGGCGGGCCAGCTCCGTCCACCGCAGGAAGGCGTGGGCCACGACCTCGGCGAACACGCCCTTCGGCACGTACGGCGGGCGGCGGTCGATGCGGTAGGTGAGCGCCCGACCCGACACCCACCCCCGCATCCCGGAGGCCGCCGCCGCCCGCACCGCCCGGCCGGCCTCCCCCTGCCGGCAGTCCAGGTCCGCCATGCCGCACCGCGGCGCCGCCATCGCCCGCACCGTCCGCACGTCCAGGGTCGCCGTCCGCCGCAGCTCGAACGCGGCCTGGAACCGCCGCACGGCCGCCGTCACGTCGGACAGGCGGATGTCGTCCCAGGTTCGCAGGGCGGCGGGCAGGTAGCCGTACGCGTCGAGGTAGGCCAGGGCGAACGCCGCCACCCGCTCGTCGGGGACGTGGACCGGGACTTCCCCCCGCCGCAGGTCTCGCGCCCGCTTCTGCCCCGACTCCATCAGGTCGAGCGTCAGCTTGACCGCCCGGCGGTTGGGGATGAACACGCGGCGGCCTCCGTGCCGGTCACAGGGTCGTCGGCAGGCGGGTCGCCACCGACACGCCCACCAGCCCGGGGTCCGCGAAGAACTGCACCGTCCGCGCGGACACCATGTTGCCCGGGTCGTCGGGCACCTCCAGGACCTCCGAGTCCCGGAGGTACGCCGCCGTCCCGTCAGGATACCTGATGCGTCCGAACATGTCGATAGCGCCGACCGTTTGACCGTCCAGCAGGTACGGGCGGATGGCGTCCTGGAGCTGGCTGGCGAACAGGGCGCCGGCGAACCCGGTCGTGTTGGCCGCCTTGGCGACGGCCGTGCGGATCGCCTCGACGTCCGGGTCGGCCTGCCCGGTCCGCTTGTAGACGGTGAAGTTGACCTGGAGGAAACACGGCACCGGGGCCTTCACCAGCACGTCGCCGCCGTACGGCCGCACGTCCCGCGACCCGACCCGCTCCTGGATGTCGGCGACGAGCGGCAGGCGGAGGGCGGCCGCCGCGTACTCCCGGGTGGCGCCGACGGCGAGGGCGGTGTGGTCGGTCGGGTCGGTGAACCGCACGACGGCCGTCGAGTACGCCGAGTAGGCGGCCTCGGTCGCCGTGAGCAGGTCGGGCCGGTAGCCGTCCCCGGTCAGGTCGAGGCCGCGGACGTCGGCCGTGATCTCGTACCCGCCCACGGCCGGCCCGGCGTCCGCCGGCCGCACGTCGGCGAACTCGTACACCCCCGGGGCGTCGGCCCGCCCGACCCCGAACTGCCACGTCCCGGTCGTGTCGGCGTGCTTCTCGATCAGGGTGGCGGTGACGGTCAGGGCGAGCCGGTCGACCGGCTCCTGGGTCCGCACGTACCAGTCGCACCGCCCGCCCAGGGCGACCGGCAGGACCGAGTGGTACGCCCGCACCAGCTCGGCGTCCCCGTGCCCGACGATCGACATGGCCGTGACGCGGGAGAACGCCTCGACCTCGCGGAGCGAGGCCGCCATGTTCACCCGGTTCGACAGGGCCTTGGCCGCGTACCCCTCCTGGAGGCGGGTCAGCAGCTCCTCGTTCGTCTCGGCGAACAGGCCGGGGGCGAAGTCGCTGGCCGCGAAGCTGGTCACGTAGTTGGGCGGGACCACGACCGGGGCGACGAGGGTGTCCTTGGCGACGACGTAGTCGTCCCCCTCCTCCAGCGCTTCCACGTCGATCGTGAACGACCAGGCGCCGTCCGCCGTCGCGGCGAGGAGGCGGTCGCCGGCCGCGTTGATCTGGGCGGCCTCGGCCTTGGCGGTGAACACCCGCGGGGTGACGTACTGTTTCCCCCGGGCCTCCCACACGCTGCCGGCCGCGACCGTCACCGTCACGTCGTCGGACACGACGACCGTCACCTCGCCGACCGCCTTCCGCCCGGCCCCGCGGGTGACGCGGAAGTTGGACAGCACGTCGTCGACCGCGTCCGGGTCGGCCAGCGTCGGGTCCGCTTCCATGGCCGCCAGGCTGCGGCTGTTGAGGAGGTCGTTGACGTAGGTCCGCCGCTGGGTGTCCAGCACGGCGTGGTAGTACGCCAGGAGCTCCGCCAGCACGCCCCGGCGGAGCTCCAGGTTCGGGTTGTCGTCGCTGATCCGCTGCACGGTCTCGGCCAGGGCCGCCTGGACCGCGTCCGGGTCAAGCTGCGTCAGCGGTCGGAGCGCGATGGCCATGCGGCTTCCCTGCCGTCAGGAGGTCGGGGCGGAGCGGGGCGAAGAACAACACCTTCTTCAGGTCGAGCAGGAATTTGTCGCACGGGTTCGGGTCGTACCGGTAGCGGAACCCCTCGTACCCAGCCGTCACCCCGACGACTGCGTGCAGCGTAGGCGACGTCGGGTAAGTAGGGCTCGTGCCGCTCAGGATGACCGGCACGCCCGGCGGTAGGAACCCGAGCACCTGCGGGCGGTTCTCCACCTCCACCGCCGTCAGCCCGTAGTTCTCGGCGAGCCAGTCCTGGAACAGCGGCCACCAGTCCGGCCCGACGTGGCAGAAGTTCGGCAGCCCGGCCGGGTCGAGGCCGAGGACCATGGCCACACACATTTTGAAACAGTCGCCGGTCTCGGTCGTGGTGTCGGTCTGGCGCAGGTGCTTGATCATCGGATGGGGACCGTGACGGGGGCGAGGAACGAGTAGGTCGACCCGGCCGCGCTCGTCAGCGATAGCCGGAGGGTCACTTTGTCGCCCGCCAGCGTCACCCCGTCAAGGTCGAGCGCCGCCCACCGCTCGTCCGCCGGGTCGTCGGCCGCCTCGCTCGCCCGGCACTGCCGGCTGACGTCGAGCCGGGCGGCGTAGAACGAGTCGGACACGTCGGCCGGCGTCCGCCACGCCCCCCGCTGGGCGTCCCGCATGAACGCCGTCCCCTCGGCCGGGGCGTACTGGCGGCTCCCGGTCTTGGTCAGGAGGATGAGCAGCACCTTCTGGGCGAGCTTCTCGATCCCCGCCACGATCGCGCCGCCGTCCCCCGGCCGGACCAACTCCTGGGCGAGGAGCTGCCCGCGGCCGCGGAGCTGCGGGAACACGCCGCGGAACGCGAGCACGTCGGCCCGGCGGTCTCGGTAGTCGGCGACGGTGGCCACGTCTCACCCCTTGTGCGTCATCCCGAGGTAGCAGAGCAGCGCGAAAACGGCGAGGACGGCGCCGTGGGCGAACACGCGCGCCCACCAGTTCCGCTGGGCTTCGACGCCGACCGTCGTCCACCGCCCGCCCCAGTGCGGCGCCCGCGGGTCCTGGCCGACTTTGACCTGCCGGTTGAACTCGTCGTCGGACAGCGTGGCGGCCGGTGACTGAAAGGCGGCGACGACGAACGCCACGACGGCGACGACTCCTACCACCACCAACCCGGCCTGGAACAGCGACGCGTACATGCGGTCCTCCTCAAAACCGGTTTTGACGCCTACCGCCCGCTCTTGGCCTGCCGCAGCAGCGCCCGCACGTACTCCACCCCGAGCTGGAGGTACGGCCCGGTGTCGCTGCCGTGGCCCAGCTTCCGCCCGAGGACGTGGGCCGTGGCCCGGCAGCGGCGGAGGGTGTGCCGGACCTTGTGCGCCCGCTCCATGGTCGACAGCCGGTTGATCATGGTGCTGCACGCCACCACGTCGCCGGTCGTGCCCGGGTTCTGCGGGTCCTTGATCGCGTCGACCAGGTCCTGGTTCGCCTTCTCCCGCGAGAACGGGGCGTGCAGGCTCTCGTAGTCGAACGGCGTGCCCGCCCCGCCGGCCGGGCGGCACCACCGCACCTGGCCGCCGGCCACGCCGGCCTGGTGCTGGGCGCGGGCGTCGTCCTTCCGCTTCCGCAGCTGCTTCTCGAACTGCGGGTCCATGCTCGCCTTCGACGCGGGGTCGGCCATGGCTACTCCGGGCGGCGGTAGGTGAAGTCGCGGATCAGCCCGTCGTCCCCGTACTTCGCCACGATCCGCCAGTGCGGGGTGACGAGGGCGTTGATGAGGCCGAGCGCCCCGAGCGACAGCGGGGCCGCATCGTCCTCACGGTACGGCAACGCCGGACTGTCCGCCTCGACCTTCGCGGCGCAGAAGTGCCGCGTCTCGAAGATCGCCGTGACCGCGTCCGGGTCCGCCCGCAGCACGGCCCGGAGGCGCTCGCAGATGTGCTCGCACAGCAGGTAGTCTGTGTCCGGCGGGGTCGGCGTGGCTTTCGGCATGGTGTCGATCCTCACAGGCAGCAGTCCTCC
>CAZVEM010000118.1:3618-11413 GCA_964626165.1 uncultured Nannocystaceae bacterium | reverse complement strand
TGCTGCTGGTGGCGGGGGTGGCGGCATGGCTCACCTCGGGCGGGTGGTGGGTGGCGCAGTCCGGGCACCACCACATCCACCTAAGTACGGACCGTAGGCGACTCACGCGACGAGCCCCTTGTCACCGGCGACGGCCATCCGGTTCAAAATGGCCGCCGACACGTGGTCGTGCAAGTGGATGCGACGTTTGCACCCGCGGCACGTCGCCACCACGAAGTCCTTGCCGGTGAACGTGTCGCGGTAGTCCTCGAAGAAGTACACCTTCTCGTGCGGACACTCGCTAGGTCCCGAACGGTGAGAGTTCATATTCCTCGTCCAGCTGCTTCTGGATTCTCGCCTTGGCCTGGGAGATCGCCCCCGGGCTGCGGTTCAGCTTGGCGGCGATGTCCTGGTTCGCCATCGGCCGCCGGCCGTGGAGCCCGAACGCCAGCTCCATGACCGCCCGGTGGTACTCGTCGAGGCCGTCGTAGACGATGTCCCGCCAGTGGCTCGACGCCGAGCCGCCGGCCCCGGGGACGCGGACCCCGCCGAACACGTTGCCCCCGCCCACGTCCTCGACGAACCCCTCGGCCAGGCCGGAGCTGTAGGACCGCACCTTGGCGATGCGGGCCGGGCTGAACCCGGTGTGGTCGGCCAGCTGGGCGTCGGTCGGCTCCCGGCCGAGGGTCGCGCGCAGCTCGCCGACCGCGTTCTCCAGGTGGTACTTGTCGAGCTGGACCCGCTCCGGCACCTTCAGGATCGTCGTCTGCTGCCGGTTGGCCCGCTTCAGCCCCAGCAGGTGGTTGTACATGTGGCTCTGGAGTCGCCCCCGCTTGGGGTCGTACCCGCGGAGGCCCTGGAGCGCCATGACCCGCGCCCGGCTCGTCAGGAGCGGGTTGGGCGCGCCGACGTGGGTGCGGATCGCCCCCTCAATGGTCGGCTGGAGGGCCTTGAGCATGGCCGCGTTCGCCGCCGGCCCCGGCGTCGCCTTCCACGCCGTGTACGGCTCCCGGTACTCGTCCTCCAGCATGTCGGGGCTCGCGCCGATCACGTTTACCCTCCGGCTTCGGGTCCGGCTCGCAGCACGCGTCGAAGTGGATCACGGCGCTACCGGGCTCGTGGCACTCGCATGTGCACTGACTCCGTAGCACGTCCTACCCTCCGACCGGCCTGGGGGCCGGCGCCACCGGCAGCTGCTCCGGGAACTCGTAGTCCGCCACCAGCGGGCTGCCGTGGTTGCCGCCGCCGTGGATGCTGTTCAGGAACAGCGGGTGGTCCGCCACGCTCGTCCGCGGCAGCTTGTTCTCCGCCTCCGTGCGGGTGTGCGACATCTGGAACGTCGTCCCCGCCAGCCCGGCCTCGGCGTTGATCGAGACCGTCACCCGCTGGACGCACCCGACCAGCGTTTCGGCCAGGTCGTCCTGCCCGGCCCCGATGAACTTCTCGCTCGTGGCCCGCAGCCGGACGATCGACAGCGGGGCGATGTCGAACCGCAGTTTACCAGAAAACGACCCGCCCTGTCCGCGCAGCATCTGGTTGACGTACACCGCCTGGGCGTACCGCCGGTACAGCTCGTTCACCTGGGTGCCGACCGTGTCCGGCTGGGTCGCGTCCGACCTGCCCACGGACGCGGTCGTGGTGGCCGACCGGACCGCGGCGTTCTCCCCCAGCCCGCTCGTGCCGAGGACGTGGCTCGGGGTGGCCTGCACGAGCTCCAGCCACGGCGGGCTCGGGACGTACAGGACCATGCCGTCGCCCGGCTGCACCGAGTCCTCGACGTAGCACCCGCCGATCAGGCTCAGCTGCTCCCCCTGGGCCGCCACCCCGGCCCGGGTCTGGCCGGCGAACGTCGGGGCCACGCCCACCGCCCGCAGCGGGCGGTGCAGCTCGCGGGTCATGTCGTAGCTGTCGTAGGTGTCGGTCGTGATCTCCCGCCAGTAGCTCTTGGCGTAGGCCGGGGTGTCGGCCGCCACGACCGCCGAGTCGACCATGGGGACGACGGCCATGCCGAACATCGGGCAGAACTGGCCGACCAGCTTGTCCCAGAAGCTCGTGGCCGCGTACCCCTCGATCATCTCCTTCGACACCGCCGAGGCCACCGCCTCCGCCACCAGGTCGATGCCCAGGGTGTTGAGTTTGAGCGGCGCGCCGTACGTGTACGGCAGCGCGCACCCGGTGCTCGGCCCCTCGATCTTCCCCAGGGCGTACTGGGCCACGTCGTTGACCGTCGCGTCGCCGGTCCCGGTGCAGCTGTTGTCCGGCCCGGCCGGCATGGTCTTGATCTGCGACAGGGCGCAGAACACCGACTTGATGCCGGCCCACAGGTCCGTCTCGACCCGGGCCGTCACCAGCTCGGCCGGGGCCAGCTGGGAGATGTAGTGCCCCCGCCCGGCCCCCGGGTTGGCGAGGCTCGAAATCACGGCCGCGGCGTTGAGGGCGCTCGGGTTCGACACGTGCCCGTTGCGGGTCAGGGCGGACGAGAACCCGAGGGCGGCGAGCCAGTGGGCGAGGTTGGCGACGGCGTGGACCTTGCCGGCGATCTTCCGGTACGCGAACCCGGTGAAGTACCCCTCGAAGATCTTCCGCCGCCCGGCCGGCCAGTCGACCCCGGGGGCGTACTCGCCCCGCGGCTCGAACCAGACGAACGCCTTGGTCATCTGCTTGAGGAGGCGGCCGCTCCGGTGCAGCGCGGCGAGCTCGTTGGTCCGGGCGTCGCGGCCGATGGCGAGCATGACGGCGGCGGTCGGGATCTCGTTGGCCGCGAACGCCGCCGAGAACTGCGCCACCTCGAACTCGTCCACCCCCTCGACCTCCAGGGTGAGCGCGTTCTTGACGGACAGGTCCGTGTAGACGAAGTTGGTTGCGTTGGGCATCACCGCGCACCTTTACGAAGATTGCATTTGGCGCACGCCGCCCGACAGTTCGCGTAAGAGTGCTCCCCACCGTTTACCAGCGCAACAACGCGGTCAAGGTGCATCGTTTTCAGCGTGATTTTCTTCTGACACAGGTAACACCGACCGTTTTCTCGGGCCAGAGCCACCGCCCGGTCTACATACTCAACGTACACTTTAGCCTGTACGGCACGGCGTTTGGCCTTATGGTTAGCCACGCGCACGGCGTTCTTCTGCCGATACTGCCGAGCGTATTCGCTGTACTTCTGGGGGTCCGATTCCCTGTAGTTTCGCTGGCGGAGCTGTATCAGCTCGCGGTTTTCCTTCGCGTGTTTCTTCGCCCGCGCAATCGCCTCCGTTTTATGCGTCACGTAGTACGCCCTACGTACGGCTTGACCTTTGGCCTTGTTCTTCGCGTACCAAGCCCTCGCTCGCCGCCGCGCGCATTCAGGGCAGCGCCTAGACGTACGGTAGTGCCCGCACTCGGTACATCTGCTAACCACGCCGGACCTCCTCCGACCGGTACGCCAGGGCGCACACCAGCCCGGCCACCCGGGGGGCGAGCTCGGCGGCCCCCCGCCACAGCCGGCCGAACGTCAGGTACGGCTCGGCCCGGGTCGTGCCGAACAGGTACAGGTACACCGGCTCGCCCAGGCCCGACGCGGCCGCCGCCAGCTCGACCAGCCCGCGGCGGGGCCGGGCGTAGACCTCGACGGTCCACTGCTGGCCCGAGGCGGCCGACGGGATGCGGACCGTGTGCCCGGTCCCGGCCAGGGGGAGCTGGTCCCCCGCCGAGAAGTTCAAAACCGGTTTTGAGAGGGGGGCGGTCAGCCGCTCCATCTCGACCACGCCCGGGCTCGTCACCGTCACGAGCACCTTGTGGTACAGCCGCCCGGTCGCGTCCGGCGGGGCGGCCTCGCCCAGCACCGTCAGCGTGCCGGCCCCGGCCAGGGGGGTCACGGCCGGGGTCCAGGTGGCCGGGTCGACGACCGCCGGGTCGTCGAACCGGTAGGTGACCCGCGGGTCGAGGGCGGTGACGTACCCGGCCAGGGGGGACGCGTGGACCGCGGCCAGGAGCTCGCGGCACCGGTAGTTCAGCATGTGCCGGTCCGGGTCCGCGCCGAACAGCGCCCGCCGGACCTGGTCGATCGGCGTGGGGAAGTCGACGGCCCGGTAGTCCGGGTCGACGACCTCCTCGGCGAGGTACGCGGTCAGCGGGGCCGACCCGTCCACGTTCATCAGGAGCGTGCGGGCGTGGTTGATCACTACGCGTCCTCCGGGAGCGAGGCGAGGTCGACGCCCCACTGGACGAGCTTGATGGACGGGTCGACCACGTCCTCGGTGAACCGGGTGACGAACCCCTCGATCACCGTCTGCCCCATGGTCACCCGGACCGGGCTCGCCCGCTTGCTGGCCCGGTGCTGCTTGTACCACATGAGCATCCGCTCCGAGCCCAGCATGCCGTCCTCCGGGCAGGCGCACGGGAACGACAGCCCGGACAGCGACACCTGGCCCATGCGGTCGCCGAACACGTAGACGTGCACGAGCGACCCGAGGGTGTGGAGGAACTGGATGTTGACCTGCTGGGAGATCACCAGCCGGGTGACGATCGACCGCTGGAAGGAGAACGAGATCTCCGGCTCCAGGCTCAGGAAGTTCGTGGCGCACGCCATGGCCGGGTCGTCGAGCTGCACGACCCGCCCCGGCTGACCCGCGAAGATGATCGGCATGTCAGTTGCCCCCCGGTACGCCGAACGCCCGGCCGCCGCCCCACGACCCGGACAGGTCGCCGCGGTCGCCGGTGATGTGGAGGGTGCCGGTGATCGCCCGGCCGGCGGCGTCCGGCGGCGCGCCCTCCCGCATCTGCCCGTCGCCCCCGACGGCCGCGGCGTAGACGCGGGCGAGGTCCTGCTCGGTGTTGCGGGTCCGGTGGCCCGAGCGCTCGGCCCCGACCGCCAGGAGCCCGGTCTGCTGCTGGAACTGGATGGCCCGCTGGAACCGGTCGAACCGCTCGCCCGCCTCGCCGCCCTCCCACATGCCGAAGGCCCGGCGGAACGCCTCCATGTCCCCGGGCCGGCCGGACCGGACCGCCCGGAAGTACTCGGCCGACATGGCGTCGATCCCGGCCAGCCCGCCCGGCCCGCCGGGGCGGGCGCCGGCCACGGCCGCGAGCTCCCGCTGGCTCGACAGGATGCGGTCGGCCATGCCCCGCCCGGCCGGGGTCGCCATCATCTGGCCGAACTGCGTCTCGAACCCGCTGGGCGTGTCGCCGACCCGGAACCCGAACTCGCGGAGGATGCTGCGGGCCGTGTCGACCGGGCTGGCGGCGCCGCGGGCGGCGGCCCCGGCGTGGGCGTCCCGGAGCCGGCGGGAGACCCCGGCCACCCCGGCCAGGTCGTTGACGCCGACCCCGAGCGAGCGGGCGATCTCCTCCACCTGGGCGAGGCTCGCCCGGTGCTCGGACACGGCCTGCCGGGCGGTCGGGTCGCTCAGGTTGCCGAGGTTGTCGACCGTCGTGCCGCGGGCCGCGGCGATCGTCGCCAGCCGGGCCGTCCGCTCGCCGAACGTCGTCAGGGCGGCCTCCTGGGCCGGGCTGACGCGGCGGGCGATGCCGACGTCGTAGGCCAGCTGCTTGTGCTGGGCGAGCTCGTCCTGGCTGAGGCGGTCGCCCCGCCGCTTGCCCATGAGGCGGAACGCCTCCTCCTCGTTCCCCCACCACTCCCGCTCCCGGTCCACCAGGGCGGCCAGGTTCGACGGCATCTGGTCGGCGCCGATGCCTAGCCGCTCGCGGGCCACCTCGGTACTGAACAGCCCGCGGCGGACGTCCCCCACGGCCCGGTCGTACGCCTCCCGGCGCCGCCCGAAGGCCGCGTCCGTCTCGGTCGGCTGCTGGGCGGTGAGCGGCCCCAGCACCCCGCGGGCGGCGTCGTCGGTCCCGGCCCCGAACCGGGCGGCGTCGACCCGGGCCTGGTCGGCCGGCGAGAGCGGGCCGGCCCCGAGCCCGAGCAGGGTGCGGACCGACGACTCGCTCCCGAGCTGCCGCCGCATGGCCTCGACCTGGAGCTGCCGGGCGGGGGTGATGCCGGACGCCAGGATGCGCTCCATGTCGGCCTGCGACATGCGGCCGGCGGCGACCTCGGCCCCGAGGACGGCCCGGCGGGCGCCGTACTCGTCGCCGAGCTGGAACCGCCGCCCCGGGAGCCCCTCGGTCGACCCGAGCTCGGCCAGGTACGCCCGCTGCCGGGACTGGATGGACGCCACCTCGCCGGCGACCCGCTCGACCGTGGACCGGTCGCTGATCTGGGAGTAGTCGCCGCCCATGAGCCGGGCCACGTCCCCGCCGGTGTGGTACAGGGCGAGCTCGCGGAGCCGCTGCTGGTCGCCGCGGAGGGCGTCCGAGATCTCGACCGCCCGGCTCCCCAGCCGCTGCACCATCTGCGGGCTGACGAGCCGGCCGGCCACGTTCTCCACGTCGTCGAGCGCGGCCGCCGTGTCCTCCCGGAACGCCGCCCCCTCGGCCGACCCCCAGAACCGGCCGAACCGCTCGCCCGCCTCCCGCCGCTTGGCCTGCACGACGAACCGCCGCTGCATCTGCCGGGTGACGTCGGCGTCCGACCCGGTCGCCCCGAACTCCTCGCGGAACCGGCGGATGTCGTCGGCCGTCGGGCCGCGGTAGCCGGGCAGGCTCGCCAGGGCCGCGACGTCGGCGTCGGACGCCTCGAACTGCTGCCCGGCCCGGGCGGCGAACAGGTGGGCGATGGCGTCGACCTCGCCGAGCGGCCCCGCGAACCGGCCGCGGTTCTCCGGGCGGTTGCGGAACGCCGTCACCTCGGCCTCGTCGACCCCGAGCCGGGCCGCCCGGACGCGGGCGTTGGCCACGTCGGCCGCCTCCTCCCGGGTCATCTGCGGGTACGCGGCCGCCAGCTTGTTGACCGCCTCCTCCGACGCCCGGTACGGCAGCCGGCGGCGGCGGCCGCGGATGAGCCCCGCCGCCCCCTCCGGGGTGTTCGGGTCGAGGCCGGCGGCCCGCTCCTCGGCGGTCAGCGGCCCGGACATGGGGTTCCGCGGGTCGACCGCCCCGAGCCCGGCCCGGAAGGCGGCGACCTGCGACTCGGTCACCTCGTTGCCGAAGTTGCCGCGGACGCCGACGATGTCGTTCTGCCCGACCATCAGGCCGCGGGTCGACGCGAGCGCCCGGCTGAGGTCGGCGTGGGTGAGGGTGTCGGCCGAGAACAGCCCGAACTGCTCCCCGACCCGGGCCAGGGCGCCCGCCTCCCCGCCCAGCTGCCGCCGGGCCACGTCCAGCCGGCCCAGGATCTCGGCCCGGGCCTGGGGGTCGCCGGCCGCCACCGCCTGCCGCTGGAGCTCCTCGACCGCCTTCTGGCGGTCGGCGACGGCCTGCACCTGCGGCATGATGGACCGGTTGATGTCGTCGATGCGGACGCCGCCGAGGGCCGCGGCCACCACCCCCATCGCCCCGCGCGGGTCGTCCGGCCGCATCCCCTGGAGGGCCTCGACGGCCCGCTGGAGCATCGACCCGCGGCCGAGCGGCGACAGGGCGTCCTGCATCTCGGACGTGAACCGGGCCTGCATCCGCTGCCGGTCGGCCTCGTCCATGGTGGTCCGGTTGTTGAGCCGGTGGACGTTCTGGAGGTTGCCGAACGCGGCGTACGGGCCGGTGCCGATGGCCCGGTTGGCCGCCCCGTAGAACTGGTCGGCGGTCTGGGCGAGGAACGCCGCCCGCTGCTCGGCCGGCATCCCGGCGAGGAGGCCGCCCATGCCGGCCGCGCCCAGCTCCTCCTCGATCGCCGTGCCGATGCCACGGTTGCGGGCCGCCCGGTCGGCGAAGTCCTGGGTGCTCAGCCCGACCTTGCGGTCGGTGACGCGGCGGCTGACGGCCGCCGCGGCCCGCTGGGCCTGCTCGG
>CAZVEM010000118.1:0-3608 GCA_964626165.1 uncultured Nannocystaceae bacterium | reverse complement strand
GGGCTACCGCGGGGGGGCCCCCCCCTCACTGGGGGGGGTTGCGGGGGGGGCGGCCGGCCCCCCCGGCCCGCTGGGCCTGCTCGGCGGCCGCCGCCGGCGCCGCCCCGCCGCGGACGAGCTGGTCGCGGAGGCGGGCCGCGAGCGTCGTCTGGAGGCTGCCGGCGACGAACGGGTTGAGCTCGTCCGGCCCCTGGGCGCGGCGGACCGTGTCGGCCAGCCCGAGCCGGTCGACGTACTCCCGGTTGGTGTCCCGCTGGGCGAGCAGCGCCTGCACGTCGCCCTCGGAGACGTTCGCGGCCCCGGCGGTCATGATGCGGGCGAAGTCCCGGTCGCCCATCACGACCGACCGCAGGGTGCCGTCGGCCCCGCGGTACTGGGTCTGGCCGGTGCGGATGGCCGCGGTCAGCCGGGCCGCCTCGCTGTCCGGGGCGAACCCGGCCGTCTCCGCCAGCCGGCCGGCGACGGCCAGCCGGTTCGCAGCGTTGGACGACGCCGCCTGGAGGCGGAGGTTGGCGTCGAGCTGCTGGACCTGGTCCGCCGACATGGCGCCCCAGGCCCCGAACGCGGCGTGCCCCTGCGCCCGGTACGCCCCGCCGAAGGCGAGCGCCCCCTGCGTCGCCTGGACGGCGAACGCCGGCTCCAGCCCGAGCTGGGCGGCCCGGCTCGCCGCGTGCTGCTGCATCATCATCACGTTCGCCATCGGCACGCCGGTCTGCTTGGCGAGGTTGTACGTGTTCCGCACCATCATGCTCATCCGGCCCGGGTCGATCTGCGCCGCCCCGTTCATCGTCAGGGCCTCGATCCCGGCGATCAGCTCGGCCATCGGGGCGTTCGGCTTGCCCATGTCGCCGAAGATGTCCCGCATGGCCGCGACCACGCCGGCGTAGCTCTGGATGGCCCGCTTGACCCGGTTCGTGTCGAACCCGCGCAGCCGGTCGGCCACCCCCGGGTCGAGCGCCAGCTTGTCCAGGTCCTCCGGCCGCAGCCCGCCCGGCCGCCCGAGGTCGACGCCGACCCGGCCCGCCGCCTGCCCGAGGCTCCCGCCGCCGGACAGCTGCATGTCCTCGACCGCCCGGAACACGCCCGCCCGGGGGCTGTCCCCGCGGAACCCGCCGAACCCGGCCTGGGCCGCCCCGGAGGCGACCATGCCCCGCATCTGGAGCTCCTGGAACAGGGAGCCCGCCTGGCCGGCGGTGACGCCGTACATCCGGGAGGCCGAGCTCGGCCCGAACAGGTCGGCGTGCAGCGACGTGGCCAGCCCGCCGGCCGACGCCGCCCCCATGCCCATGAGCCCGGTCGTCGGGTCGATGCGGTAGCGGCCGGCGGACAGGACGCGGTTGGCCATGACCGCCGCCGACCCCCGCGCCCCGCCGAGCTGGTCGAGGACGTCGGGCATCGCCTCGGCCAGGAACGGCGACGCCATGGCGGCGGCGTTGGCGAGGGACTGGGCGGCCCGCCGCTGGTCGGCCCCGAACGGCGTCCCGGTCACCGCCGCCATCCCGCGGAACGTCTGCATGTACGCCTGGCGGTCCTGCTGGGCCGCCTGCTGCATCGCCTGCATCTGCATCAGCGTGAACTGCTGGTTCCGAATCCGGTCGTACACGTTCTGGTCGTGCCCGACCCCCATCGCCACCATGCCGTAGTCGCCCATCATCCGCTGCATGGGCGCGGCCACGGCCATCGCCGCCAGCCCGCCGTAGGGGCCGTTCGTGAACGGCAGCCCCTGCGTCGGGAACCGGCGGTGGTGCTCGTACCCGGTGGCGAGCGGGCGGTAGGCCATGCCCGCGTCCGTCAGGACGGCGGCCGACGGGTCCATCCTCACCTCCTAGCGGACCGGCTGCCCGGCCCGCTGCCGCTTGTAGTACCCTTCCCGCTCCAGGATCAGCCGGTCGATCCGGGCCTCCTCGGCCTCCGGGGCCGCCGCGGCCGCCTCCGCCTCCGCCCGGGCCAGCATCTCCCGGTCGTGCATCAGCTTCTCCCGGAACTCGGGGTCGTCGGGGTCGCCGACGTACCGCTTGTACGCCGCGATCAGGCCGTCCACCTTGTCGGCCTTGCCGGCCCACGGCCGGAGCATGCCGACGATGTCGCCGAACAGGGCCTTCACCGCCTTCTGCGACTCGGCGAAGCTCTCCTTGGTGAGCCCGCCGTTGCCGACCAGGGACCGCTGGAGGTCGAACGCCGCCCGGCGGATGGCCAGGTCGTCCTCGTCGGCCATCGCCTCGATCAGGGCGTTGGCCCGCCGCCACCAGCGCACGTCCAGCACCCGCGCCTGCGAGAAGTCGATGACCCCGCGGGCGGCGGCGCGGACGGTCAGGACTGCTCCCCGGTCGGCTTCCAGAAATCCGAGTTGTCGGCCATGGCCTCCAGCTTGGCCACCAGCCGGTTGAACTCGCTGCACGTGTTGTGCAGGACGCGGAAGACGGCCTCCGTCTTGAGCACGTCGGTGATGACGTAGTCGATGATGTGCGGGAGGCCCGTCTCCTTCGGCGACATCCCGGCCTCCTGCTCGGCCGTCACCCACACCCCCGTCGCCGACCGGTTGGCCGCGTGCGAGTACCCGTCGGGGAGGTCGTGCACGAACCCGCCGGGGCCGTCGGACCGGACCAGGCCGAGCTGGAGGCAGAACCGGTAGCGGTTCAGCCGCTCGTAGTAGTCGATCTCCGTCGGCAGCCCGTCGGCCGCGGTCTGGAGGTACACCAGGTCGAGCTCGCGCATCGTCAGGGTGCGGAACTTCACCGCCAGGGTGCCGCCGAACAGGCGGTACTCCTTCGTGTACGGGACGCCGCCCAACATGCACTGGAGGAACGACATCTTGTCGCCGTAGGTCGGCTCGACCGGGTCCGCCTGGGCCAGGTCCCACGAGCAGTGCGGGCAGACGGCGAGCTGGGCGTTCGCCCCGGTCTCGGACGGCTGCGGCGGCTGCGGCGCGGGCGGGGGCGGCGGGGCGGGCGGCGGGGCGGCCGCCTCGGCCCGCTGGGCGAAGTGGTTGTGCACCTTCACCGCCTCGACCGCCGCCGGGTTCACGGCCACCTGCTCGGGGGCCTGGGCCGGCGCCGGCCCGACCTCGACCGACATCTCCCTGGTCATCCGCTCCTCGAACGCCCGCATGGCGGCGGCCGAGGCCGCGGCGGCCGCGGTGATGCCGGGGATCGCCGCCTCCCGGGACACGGCCGTCTGCTGGGCGGCCGCGACGGCCTTGGCCTTCTCCTCCTTGCCGGTGATGCCGGCGAGGGCCGCCTTGAACTGCTCCTGCCGGGCGGGCGGCAGGGTCGACATGGGTACGGGGGTCGGGCGGACCGGCGGCGTGTCCATCGGCACCGGCAGCGGCACCTCGGCGGACAGGTGCTTGGCAACGTGCTGCTGGAGCTCCTTGAACCCCTCCGCGGTCGTCGGCAGCCCGTCCTCCGGCGTCCACCCGACGGCGGCGAGGGCGTCCCGCTCGGCCGGCGTGAGGTCGGCGACCGACGGCGTGCTGACCACCCGGCCGGTCGGCAGCGGCGGGTTGCCGGACACCCCGGGCACCGGCCGGGCCGGGGGCGGGGTGGCGGGCCGCGGCGCGCCGGCGGCCCGGGCGAGGCGGTCCTTCTGGGCCGCCGGGTCGGCCGGCG
>CAZVEM010000117.1:0-16022 GCA_964626165.1 uncultured Nannocystaceae bacterium | reverse complement strand
ACTGACCTTGTCGCCGATGCCGAGGAACCCGCCGCTCGCCGCGGCAACGTCTGTGCAGAGATCGATGACATCACGTGACTGCGCGTCGTGGCCCGCGAGCAGCGAGCGAAGCACATCGTAGGCTTCTCGCAGCCAGGCCTCGGAAGGGGGCTCTTCCAGCATCGCCTCGAAGAACTGAAAGGTCGGCGTCGAGGGAGCGACGTTGCGGGACTCGAGTGCCTTGAGGACGGTTGCCCGCTCCTCCTTGCTCACCGAACCATCGGCCCATGCCACCGCGATGAGCGGGAGCAGATCAAAAGCGTGTGCGGCCTCTGCGTCGAAGCCGAGCGCCTGAATTTGCTCGGCCACATGCAGGTCCGCCGTGCCCGCGGCCCTTGCGATCTCACGGCGCTCGGAGAGTCGGGCGGCCGCCTCGTCGACGCGCGTGCGGATCGACTTGCGGTGCTCAAGCTCCATCCGCTTGAAGTACATCTCTTCGGCTTCGCTGGGCTTCTCAAGCATGTCGAGTGTGAAGATAGCAGGCTCGATGCCGCAGGTTTAGTGCGAGGGCCGCCGGCCCTCATGCGGCGATCTCAGCACTGCGGCCAATATCCGTGAGCACCGTCGGCCCGCGACCGCGGTGACGCGCTGCCGTCGCGCTCCGCTCCGATCCGGCGCAGCGGCGCCGAACTCAGCGCGCCCGGCGGTCCCCGGGCTAGCAGGCTGTCGAAAAAACCCGCGCGGCGCATGGCCGCGCACTCACCATGCAGCCCATTCGTTGCTCGTCTTGTTGCTCGTCGGTCACGTACGCCCGGTACGCTCCCTCCTCGCGCCTCGGTCTGCATGGCGATTGCACGTCCATGCACTCCACGGGGGTTCTTCGACAACCTGCTAGCTCGCGCGCTGCTCTTCTTGGTCGGGAACCACGGGGAGGCGACGAATGCGAGGCACGCTATCGCGGCTCGCAAGGTAGGCCTCCCAGCGGCTCACGGTGAGTTCTTGGAACGCCTTCACGACCGGGCTCAGCTCCGCAAAGGGCAGGTCATGGAAGCGGTCGTAGCCCTTTTGCTCGAGCTCGACGGCCCATCCGTCCTCATCGAGCACCGGCTTCATCAAGATCCGGTTGGCTGCAGTGAGCAGTGGCGTCATGAGCCACCGCGGGATGTGGACGGGAAGGTAGGGGACCTTGAGACTCTCGTAATAGAAGACGAAGAAACAACGGGTGCTCCGCTCATCGATCGGAAGCACGAACATCCAGTGCTTGTACTTCTCGTCCGTGTTGGACCACTGGTGCGGGTAGTCAAAGCAGAGCCGCATGTGGTTGGCTTCGCTCTGGCCGCGGTCGATGAGCTTGTCGAAGATCTTACCTGCGCCGACTTTGGTGTCGTATTCGACAAACACACGATCATCGACGGTCTCAAGTCGCGTGAGCTTGGCGCCCGAGAAGGGCTGCCAGCGCCGATGCAGGGTCTCGTGGGTGAAGTCGCAGGTGTTCTCCACGATCATGGTGTGGTGCGCGTTCCAGGTGTAGTCGAAGGGAACGCAGGCCCAGCGATCGCGACCCTCAAGCTCTGGGATCTCAGGCATCGGCGTCTTGTCGGCGAGCTCTGGATCACCGGGGAATACCCAGATCAGCCCGTAGCGCTCGCGCACCGGATAGGTCGCCACCGAGATATTCGGGATGCTCCGGCCAAAGCGCTCGTGCGGCACGTCGACGAGCTTGCCGTTGGCGTCGTAGGTCCAGCCGTGATAGGGGCAGACGACCTTACAACCCTCGACGCGACCCGACGACAGCTTGATTTGTCGATGCGCACAGCGATTCTCCAGGCATCGAACCACCCCATCGTCACCGCGAAAGAGTGCGAAGGTCTTGCCCCAGAAGCGCGCCTCGACGGCCTTGCCGACGGGCACGGCGCTGGCGTGCTCAAACACGTACCAGTGGTCGGGGTGGGTCCCGGCAGATCGGGCCTTCTGACGCAGGTTCTTGGCTTGCGGGAAGCTAGGGGCTCTCAGCATGGTGTGCCTCGTGTTGGGCGGCAGCGTGGCGATGGGTTCGGCGCGATGAAGCGTTGGGCTGAATCATGCCGTGCTTGACGAAGAAGTCGTACGCGTCCTGGACCGCGTCACGGACGGCCGTCGGTCGGTAGCCCAGCTCGGTCTTGGCCTTACTGATGTCGGCTTTGCGGTGCATCCGAAGGATGGCGACCGCGCCCGGTGTGAGGCGTTGCGGGAGCTGGGGAAAGATGCGGCTAAACACGCCGTAGTAGACGTTGGCGACGGCGCTCATCACCGACGGCGAGAGTTCCATCAAACGCAGCTTGTGACCACAGACGTCGCCGTAGATGTCGAGGAGCTCGCCTAAGGTCATGAACGCGGACGAGAACACGTACTTCTCGCCACGCCGTCCGTGGTTCATCGCCAGGAGGTGTCCCTCCGCCAAGTCGCTGGCCGAGACAAAGTCAAAGCCGCCGGAGATATAGGCGCGCAGCTTGCCGTGCGCGTAGTCCTGTAGCACTCCGCCGAGCCTCGAAGGCACGAAATCATTGGGCCCGATGCAGGCACAGCTGGTCGCGATCACGCAGTCGAGTCCCCGCGCGACTCCCTTCATCACTTCCAGCTCGGCAAGCACCTTGGTCCGCGCGTAGGGAAGCCACGGAAAAAAGGGATAGAACGGCGCGTCCTCGTTCATTGCGCGCGCGGGGTCATCGGGATCAAATCCGACCGACGAAAAGGAGCCGGTAAAGACCATGCGCTCGATCTTGGCCTCCATCGCCGCGCGGACGACGTGCTTGGTCCCCATGACGTTGACGTCCCAGATCTCGCGCTCCTCCTTCGCCGTCGCAGTGTGTGTCGAGAGCTTTGCCGCGACGTGAAAGACGTGCGAGCAACCGGCCATCGCTTCTTGGACACTCGCGGCATCGCGCACGTCCCCCTCAACCAGCTCCACACGCTCGCGCGGAAGGTCCGCAAAGGGCAGCTTCGCCTCGCCGGGCAGCACGAGCAGGCGCAGTGCGGCGTCCTCACGAAGAAGTCGGCGCACCACGTTTGCGCCGACGTGGCCGCTTGCACCCGTGACCAGCACGGCGCCCGAAGGCTTGAATGTGGAGCGTGAGCCCGATTCCATCGTCATCCGTGTCGCCGTGGCGGTCGCCTTGCGCCTCTAGCACCCTTGTCCGCGAAGTGTCCACGAGGACCGCCGCGCGGGTGCGGCGACGCACAGAACCAGGAGTCTATCCCGGCTCGTCGGGGTCCGGCTCTGCCCACGATTGGACTCATGACAGGCGCGCGTGGCCTATGCATGTGTCAGGTCACATCGCGACGCCCGATGGAGAAGGGGTTGACCGGGGCGGCCGCTGCACACCGCGGCCGCGACTCGAGCGTCGTGCTCCCCGGCCCCACGAGGGACGTCAGCTCGGCCGAGCTGCTTCGCACGCGGGCGCGCGTGCCCGGGCCGAGCTCGCCACAGCTTGACCGAGCGATGAGCGCGTCGGCTGGAAAAATTCACACGCGGAGGAGGCGAGTCGGCCGCAGCGACGTGACGGCGGCGACTGCGTTCCTTATCCTCCGCAGCGATGTCGCTCAGTCGAACCGCGATCGTGGGCGCCGGCGTCGCGGGACTGGTCTGCGCGCGCGAGCTGCATGGGCACGCCGAGGTCGTCGTGTTTGACAAAGCACGTGGCGCCGGTGGGCGCACGAGCACGCGACGCAATGGCGAGCATCGATTCGATCACGGCGCTCAGTTCATTACGGCTCGTGACGATCGCTTCCGTGCGGAGGTCCGTCGCTGGGTGGAGGGCGGCGTCGCGGCGCTGTGGCGTCCCCGGTGGAAGGTGCTTGGCGAAGCAGAGGATCGCGCCGCGACGCCCGCGACGGCGATGGCGGCGGCCCGTGCCGACGACATGGGCTCCGACACGAGCCAGGAGGTCGAGCGCTTCGTCGGAACGCCGGGCATGAGCGCGATCGCAGGCGAGCTCGCACGCGGAACCAAAGTGCAGCTTGAATCTCGAGTCGCGCGAATGCTTTGGGATGACGGCGGTTGGCGCTTGCTTGGGGATCCGGGGGCGAATGACGAACCCCAAGATCTTGGCTGGTTCGATCGGGTGCTGTTCGCAATCCCAGCCCCGCAGGCCGTGCCGCTTCTGGCGGGCGTTCCATGGATGCAGCGACGCATTCAGATGGTCGAGATGACGCCGTGCCTCGCGGTGATGGTGGTGCTGCCCGAGGCGCTCGCGCTCGAATGGGACGTGCTTTCGCTCCGTGGGGATGCGGCGCAGGTGCTCTCGTGGGTCGCTCGTAACGACAGCAAAGCGCGGCGACCACAGAGTTCGAGCTACGTGCTCCACGCCAGTCCGGCGTTTAGCGCCGCGCACATCGATGCGGACGCCCGCGAGATTGAGTCGAGCATGCTCCGTGCCTTCGCCGAACTCACGGGCCGAGATCTTCGGCCGCGCCACACCGAGCTCCACCGCTGGCGATTTGCTCGCGCCACGGCGCCGCTGATCGATCGCCTCCGCGCCGACGTCGAGAGCGACGGAAATTTGGAGGCCCCCTGCATCTACGACGGTGAGCTGGGACTTGGGGTCTGCGGCGACTGGGTGACGGGAGAGCGTGTCGAGGATGCGTACCTGAGCGGACTCGCGCTCGCTCAGTCCGTGGTCGATTGGCACCGCGAGAGCGCCTAGCCCACGCACTTGCCGACACTGCCACTGACGCCGATGCAGCCGCCCGCGAGACAGTCGTCGTCTGTGAGGCAGTTGCTCCCCGGCGTGCCGTCAGAGCAGGTGCCGACCTCGTAGAGCTCGCCGCGCACACAGTTGGTGTCTGCGGGGCAGTGGAGATCTTCACGGCAAAAGCCGATCAAGCAGACGCCGAGCTTTCCAGGGATGTATCCCTCATTGCACACCGCGCCCAGTTCGCCCACCGGGCAGCTGCCATCTTCGGCACAGCTCGGCGCGGTCGTGCACTGACCTGCACCGTCAGAGTCGGTGTCGACGCAGAGGCCGTAGGTGCCGCAGACATCCCCGTTGAGACTCGGCGTGCAGTCGATGTCGCTTGGCGCGGCGCAGTAGCCGTAGCGACACACTTCCCAGGCAGCGCAATCTGCGTCGCTACTGCAGGCGGGGACTTCGTCGGGCTGGCATACGCCTGCGCTTGTGCAGTACTCGGCGTCGTCGCAGGCAGTATCCGTTGCGCAGGTGGGCGCGCACGTTGTGCCGGCGCACTCGCTACCCGCCGCACACGGGGTTTCATCGTCGCAGGGCTCGTCGACGCCCGCTTCCTCTTGCGCTGCAATGCACGCCGACATGCACGCCGAGATCCCCGCCACAAGCCCGACCAGCAACCAGAGTCTTCGCAGCTCGACGTGCCGCCGATGGTCGAACGCGAGGTCCAGAGAGCTCGTCCAAGGGCGAAGCGACATGTCGCTTCGTACCATGCGTCGTGAGCCATGTCGCCACGGGTCACAGGGGTCGCCGAGGCGCGTTGCGGCGCGGAGCGATGGCCCCGCGCCGCGGCCCCGCTTAGTAGTGTCCGTAGCGGTTCGCGACGTTTTGCACTCGGGCTACGCGCACGGTGCCGTCTCGGACCTCGACGTTGAAGGTCTGGCTGACACCCTCACCGCGAACGGTGAGGCGAGCCTGAACTGGGGCGCGGCCAGCGTCTGCGCGTGTGATCTCGACGCTCCATGACTGGCCGTAGCTTAGGTTCGCGCGGGTGTCCTCCCGTCCCTGGCTCTGTTCAAAGACGAGCCCCTGGTCGTGGAGCACGCTGCGGCGACGGCCGCGTCCATCGACGATCGCAAGATCAAGCTCCGCACTAGGGTCGGTCCAGCTCAGCGACAGCGAGACGTTGCCACTCGGGCGATGGGTCTGCTCAAGCTTGGTGAGCTCGTTGGGGAGCAGGCGGCGCAGCATATCGAGTCGATTGCGTGATTTGCTGTCGAGCACCGTCGTCGACTCGATCTCGCGCGACGCTTGCTCGCGGCCCATCAGATGGAGGCACGCCGCGAGTGTGACCTTGGCGTTGTTGTCCTTGGGGTCAATGCTGACCAGCGCACGTTGGTGGGAGCAGGCACGGGCCAGGTCGCCGCGTGCGAGGTTCGCTGCCACGAGAATGCGCTGCTTGTCCCTGTCAAATGGATCGACCTCGACCGCGCTCGCGTAAACGCGAGGTGCCTCCGCTTCGCCTCGGGCAGCGAGCAGGTCCGCGAGCGCCAGGAGTGCGGGCGCATGGTCGGGGTCGCTCTGCGCCCAATCCTCCGCGAATCCCATCGCCCGTGGATCACCGGCCGTGATAGCGGCGCGCACGAGTCGACGATGGAGGCTGCGTCGTGTCGGATCCCCATCACGGGCGGCCACCATGGAATCGATACGGGCACGAGCGCTGGCGCTGATGTCCTTGGCTTTTCCGATCTCGATGCTCGGATGCCAGCGGTACTTCCCGCCGTAGCCGCCGCCGTATCCATAACCACCGTCGAAATCGTCAAGGATGTAGGCGCCGGCGTCCGCTTTGCCCATCGCATCTTTGTTCGCGGCGCCGCCGGACGGCTTTTTGGCGGGCTGCGAGGGACCGGCGGACTTCTTGGCTTTCTCGGCATCGTCGCTTCCCGGCGAGGGATCCTCGACGAAGGGGTCAAAGAGGTCTTCGGCCGCGGAGCTGCGGGAGGACTCGGCGTTCTTGCGGTTCTCGCTGCGCTCGAAGTTGTCAAACTCGTCGCCACCGCTCGACCACTGTGCCTCTGCCTCTTCCTTGGAATGAACGCTGCTTTGCCCGCTGGCGCCGCCCATGATCGACTTGGAGTCCGCGCTCGATGCTGCGTCCGCGGGGACGACGGGGAGCTCACTTGGAGGCTCGGTCGAGGGGACGGCGTCGGGCTGCGGTGTGGACGTGGCCGTGCCTGCGGTCGCGGCGATTTCACCGTTCCAGCCGGTAGTCGATTCGCTCGTACGCTTGACGCCGAACTCGCGGTACATCGCGTCGTTCTCGAGGACCAACAGCGCGGTCCAGCGAGAGATGACGTTGTGCGCACGGGAGAGCGCGATGATCTGCTCGCGCGCGGCGACGCCCTGCGTTGCCGTCAGCCAGCGGATCTCCTCTTGTGCCCACGTTCGAGGCAGATGGGCGCTCCGGTCGGCGGAGCTCTTGGCGCTGGCGTCCACCTGGATCGGAAAGCTGATGAGGTTGGCTTCGCTCCCGCGCCGACGGATTCCGATCGTGCCGTCGATCGGCCGGGTCATCTTGCCGACCAGCATGATCTGATCGCCGCTGCGAATCGCGGGAAGTTGCTTGGGATGCACGTCGACCAGACCGGGCGGTAGGTCCCACTCGAGGTCGCGCGCCGCAGGGACACGAGCACGCAGCGCAAGCTCGCGCGCGACGACATCGAGGTCGTCAGAGGGGTCGGCGATCAGGAGGTCGCCACCCGTGGTGCGGACGAGCGCGTCGAGAACGGTGACATCGGCGCGGCCGCCAAGCGCCACTGCCTCGATGCGGATGTCATCGAGCTCGCGTCGCGCTTGGTCCACCAGCTCATCGGTCGCGAGCCGCCCCGAGGTCGGCACGCCGTCGCTGAGCAGCACCACGACACGCTCGGTGCCCGGTCGGGACTTGCTGAGCGCCTCTCGGCCGTCATGCAGCATCTCTGACAGGTCGCTGGCGCCCGAGAGGATCTGAGCATTGAGGAAGGCCTCCACGCCTTGGAGATTTCGTGCCTCTCGCAGTCCGCCCTCAAGCACGTCGCAGTCGGTGTCACACGCGAGCACCGTGAAGCGATCCTCGGCGGCCATACGGGCGATCGCGACCTCTAACAGGCCACGTTGCAGCTGCCAAAGTTCGGTGGTGACGCCGTGACTTCGGTCGAGGACGAAGGACCACTCGACGCCTTCAGGCGGGCGCAGTGCGAGATTGGGAATCTCAAGGACCGTCGACACATAGGCCTGACCGTCGCGATCGAGGAAGCTCAGCTGTTCACTTGCGGCCGCGGGAGCGGGGATGTCCACGCCGAGATCGCCACGTGGGATGAAGTCGCGCATCGTGGCGCGCATGTGCAAGACGCCCTGCTCGGTCGATGACTGCAAATCGACCGCGCGACTGCGGATTCGGTCGCGCTCGGCGGGGCTCATCGCGCTCGCATCAATCGCAAAATCCACGTTGAAGTTCTCGATCTCGGTGCCGCCGGCCCCGCTGCCATTCATCGGATAGCGGTAGCGAAGCTCGCCGCCGATCTCGGGGAGAACCTGCGTATACGCCAGACGAACGCGCCGCTCGCCCTTGGGAGGGATCGGGAAGATTCGCAGCTTGAACTCATTGCCCTGTTGCCACTCAAGCAACGCCGGGTCGCGCGGAATGGTCGCGTCGACGATCTGCTTGAAGATCTGACGCGCGCGCTCCTTCTCCAGCATCTCGCCCTTCATCCAGGTCTTGCCGACTAGGAGTTCGAGACCCGCGATCGAGGCGTCCGCGGGCAAGGGGAACCGGTAGGTGCCCTCAAGCTGCTCATTGGCGTCGTTGTGGAACGCTTGCTCGATCTCGGTGCGCGCGATCCGACCCGAGACTGTCACGGTGACGCGCTGATCCACGAGGCGCAGTCGCTGACTTTGCACCTGCGATCCCGCGCGTCGTGCGGTCAAGGTGCCCACGCCCGGCGGAAGTACCTCTTGATCGACGGCGATCGTGGGGAGCGGGTTGGGCTTTTGCACCGCAATCACGGGGGAGAGCAGTCCCGGATCATCGTCGGCGTTGGGTGCGACATCGGTGTCGAGGGCGTCAAGTAGCTTGGACCACGCGGCGTCGCGCAACGGCGCGAGTCCAAACATGATCCGATCGGTGAGCCCAGGGCCAGCATCCGTATCGACGCGCGCCACGCCGGGGGCATTGGGATCCACGGCCGCATCGTCGCGCAGCTCAATCGACGCTCCGGGCGTGAGCGCGACCGATTCGCCGCGCTGCGCGATCGTGGCGGCGCCCTGCACGAGGGCGATCCTGCGAGTACCGTCGTGCCGACTCGCCGCAAGTTCACCGTGCTGGAGAGTGACCAGCGCGTCGCCGAGCTCGATCACGGGTGAGGTGGCGTCGCTGCGCTCGCCCACCAGCATCATCACGATGTCGCCGGTCTCAACCGCGATCGGATCACCGGCTGACTTGGGCAGCGTGATCCTCGTGCCCTCATCGAGTCGAATGCGTCCACCACCATCGAGGCGAATCTCGGCCTGCACACCCAGCGGCGCCTCAAGGGTCTGACCTCGTTTGAGGCGAGCGCCAAGACCCATAAACACGCCGGCCTCTGCGTTGCTCTCGTGCAGTCCTCCCGCCCCTCGAATTCGAGTGACCTCCGCGATCGACCCTGCGATTTGCTCCGAATCGGTGCTCTCATCGGTCGGCGGCGCGCCCGGCGGATCCGCACATGCGGCCAGCAACACGAGCATCAGCGAGAGAGCGGAGAGAGAGACAAAGGCGCGGGAATGTGTGAGTCGACGCATGACGAGGCCGTAGGGGAGGGCGGGGCTAGCGAACGCACGACGACGCGGGCCGGTGCAGCGCCGAAACGCCACCTGCGCGGGGGCCCTTACGAAGTCTGCCGATCTGAGCGCGGGGAGGACATCCAAACCACGTCACGCGCCCCGCAGCGGCCGCGGCGTGGACAATTCCCCCGATTGCGCGGGCGGTGGCCCGTCCCAGGCGAAGCTCCGACCAGATGCGGCCGCGCTCGATCGGAGCTTTGTCAGTTTGAAGGGCTCGCCCCCTCGGGGGGCGGGGGCGCGATCGCCTGTACCAGTCGATAGCCAAGGTAGGCACCCAGCGGCGCCATCGGCAAGGTCGCCACGATCATCCAGATCGGGTGCTCGATGAGGAAGAAGTTCGAGATATCGAGGAGAAAGTGCAGTCCGCCCAGGCTCAAGGCCAGCCTCAGACGATGCACAGGGGCTGCGATGAGACTTGCGACGCCGACACAAACCATCGCGCCAAGCATGAATCCAAGGAGCACGATCGCGCCGAGCTGGGGATGGTTTGCCAGCAGTGACTTGGCGTCCGTCAGTTGCTCGGGCGACATCTGTGCCATCTCCGGGACCACGACCGGACCCAGGGACTCGAATGCAACGACGACGACAAAGCCTGCAGCGATGCCCGCGAGAATCGCTCCAATTGTCCGTACCACGGCCCAGCGTACCAGCCGAGAGAGGCGACGAGCCTGGCCTGCGCCCGCGACGACGCGAGGCGCCAACAAGAGGGCGAGCGGTCTTGGCGGGAGGCCCCGCCGAGGGGAGCTCGTCCCGCGTCCGACTACTGCGCACAGAGGAGCGGCGATTGGATTCGGGGAGCAGCTGGGGGGGCGGCGTGCTCACAACCTGGTGCGACTGCGCAACCTGAGACGCGGTGGCGCACCGCCGCCGGGGTGCAGCGGTCCAGTAGCGGGGCACGCGCGATACGTTGACACTGCGTTGCGTGGCGCGCTCGGGTACAACCGCCATGACGCATGACACGGAGACGTATTGGAGTGTTCGGCTGGGGGGTCGTGGCCCCTGGTTCGCGAAACGTAGACGTGTTTGCGGAGAAGATGCGCGAGCCGACGAGCTTTCTGCGGCCCTTTGATGGGTTTGGGCCCAGCAACTTCTTGGTCGGACAACCAGATTTTGAGTTCGACGACGTCCGCGCGTGGATCGACGCTCGCTTCCCGCCGAGCCGCTCTCCGATGATCGCTCGCAAGTTCGGGACGCCGACGCACTATGCACTCTCGTCCTTCATCCAAGCGCTGTCGCAGAATCCGGGCATCGAGGCAGAGCTGCGAAACCTCGGCACACGGGCCCAGGTGATCCTCGGCTCGGGGCTGACGGACCTCGAGACCTACGACCGAGTCGGACGAGAACTCGATCGCGCCAAGCGCCGCTGGAATCGCTTCTGGGCCCAGCCCACGCGCAACGAGGCATTGGCCAAGCATGTCGGGGGCGAAGTCGACGCCAACGCCCCCAAAGATCCCGCGGCGGCCGGCGACGACGACCTTGAGGAAGTCACGGAGAATTGGCACGCCTACTGGGCGCAACGCTCGTCGGGTCTTGCGGAGTACCTCGAGAAACTGCGCGCGATCGAGGCCGCCGACCTCGCGGGCGAAGTTGCATCTGCCAAGGCTGTCGCGCTGAAGAACAAACAGCGCGCGATTCGAGATCTTCGTACCCACTATGGCGCACCGGATGCGCCTTGGGACGTGGTGTCGGCCGATCTGCTGTGGAACATCGCGTCGACGCCGTCCGCACAGATCTCGATGCTCGGACACATCACGGGCATGAGCTTCTCGCCGCTGGCCGCGTGCTCGGCCTTTGGTTTCTCACTCAAGCTCGGCATCGAAGCGATCCAGCGCGGCGAGGCGAAGATGGTCGTGATCGGAGCGACGGAGCCCGCGCCCCATCCCCTTTCGGTCGGCACCTTCTACAACGCCCGCGTGCTATCGCACGACGGCAGCGTGTCCAAGCCGCTGACCGGGATGCGGGGCACGCATGTCGCCGGTGGCTCGGCGATCTGGATCATCGGCGATCTTGAGCATGGGATCGCCAAGGGGTTCCGCCCGCTGGGTCTGGAGCCCGTCGGGGTTGGCATCTCATCTGACGCAGATCACATCATTACGCCCTCAAAGGAAGGCCCGATCACGGCGGTGCGCGCTGCGTTGGCGGATGCAGGCGTCGCGGCCGAGCAGGTCGCAGAGTTCGACATGCACGCGACGGGCACCCCTGGCGACTTCAACGAGGTCGAACTCTTACGCGAGGTCCTTCCGGCCTCGTGTCGTTTCAGCGCGCGAAAAGGCGGGCTCGGACATGGAATGGGCGCCGGCGGTGGCTGGGAGCTCACGGCGCAATATCTCGGGGTGGTTAAGGGGCAGATGTACCCGACCAACATCACGCCGCAGGAGCTCAACCCAGAGATTCGCAAGCTGCACGAGCATTTCATCTTCGATCGGACACAAAAGGATCAGACGCAAAGCGCACCTGATGCCGCGCGCATCCAGTCCAGCGTTGTCGGCAAGCTCTCGATGGGGGTGGGCGGGCTCAATGTCTGCGTGATCTCGCGACCTTATGAGTCGGGCTAGTTCAAGTTCGGCACGTCACGTTCGTTGCTTCACGCTCTGTCGCTCGCCACGAGCACTCGCTCCAGCACCCGGGAGCGACCGTCCGCGACATCCGAACTCGCCGCGGCCGCGCTCGCAGGGCGTCGTCGCGCTACGTCGCGCTACGACGAGCGGCGCATCGAAAGCAGCGACCTCGCGGCCTGCAGAGCTCCAGTCGCGCGGGTCTTGAGTGAGTCGCCGTAGATCAGCTT
Organism: uncultured Nannocystaceae bacterium; assembly: GCA_964626165.1. GTDB lineage: Bacteria > Myxococcota_A > Polyangia > Nannocystales > Nannocystaceae > CAZVEM01. Next base: position 3,740 of record CAZVEM010000117.1, on the reverse strand, counting down.
GACCGCACCTTCGACCATGCCGTAGCTCCCGGGTTGAATCGGGTGGACTGCAACGCTCTTGCCGACCGGGAGAAAGTCGGTGACGACCGCGTGCTCGTAACAACATGCGCGCAGACCTTCCGGGCCATTGATGCGGCCGATTCCAGAGATGCCGACGCCGCCAAAGGGCAAGTCCTGCATCATGTAGGCGACCCCATAGTCGTTGACGACCGTCATGCCCGTGCGTAGTTGCGCGGCGATAGCCTCCGCCCGTTTGCGATCGCGCGAGAAAATGCTTGAGCCCAGACCAAAGGGGCAGTCGTTGGCGAGGCGCACCGCATCGGCGTCATCGCGCACCTTGATGACCACCATGACGGGGCCGAAACACTCTTCTTGCGTGATGCGCATGCGGTGGTCGACGTCGACGAGCAGTGTCGGTGCGAAGAACTGCGGGCCGACCGTGGTGTTGCGCTGCCCACCCACCAATGCCCGCGCTCCCTTGTCGACCGCGTCTTGGACCAGGCTCTCGACGATGTTCAGCTGATGCGGCATCGTCATCGCGCCACAGTCAACGATCTCTGCGCCCAGGGGCGGACCTTGCCGCAACGCAGCGACCTTGGCTCGAACCTTCTCGACGAAGCGATCGTAGACGCCGGCGTGCACATAAAGGCGCTCTGCCCCGACGCACATCTGCCCGCAGGCTGTGAAGACGCCCAGCAAGGAGGCATCGACCGCGCGATCGAGGTCCGCGTCGTCGAGAATGATCATCGGGTCCTTGCCGCCGAGCTCAAGCACGACGGGCGTGAGCGTGTCCGCGGCGCCGGCCATCACCTTGACGCCATTGCCCGGCGAGCCCGTGAAGAAGACCTTGTCGACGCCGCCACGAACGAGTGCGGCGCCAGCATCACCGTAGCCAGTCACCACCTGCACGAGCTTCGGATCGTGGCCGTGCTTGCGCAGTGCCTGCTGCCAGATCTCAAGGTAGGGCGCCGCCGACCACGAGGTCCACTCCGAGACCTTGGCGACGACGGCGTTGCCGGCAAAGAGCGCCGGAATCGTCGGGCAAAAGAGATTGTGGAGGGGGAAGTTCCACGGGCAGATGACCGCCACGACGCCGAGCGGCCGATACTCGACGCGCGCCTGCTTGTGCATCAGGAAGCCCGCACGGCGTCGCTGGGGCGCGAGCGCAGCAGCACCGTGTGCGATCGTGTATCGGAGCTTCTCGCAGACGGGGAACACCTCGCCCATCGCGGCGTCCACCATGGTCTTGCCGGAATCGCGAACTGCCAGACGGCAGAGTTCCTCTTGGCGCTCGACCACCATGGCCAGGACAGTGCGAAGCACCGCGCGTCGCTCTGCAAAGCTGGTCTTGCCCCAAGCCACCTGAGCCTTGCGGCCCATCGCGATCATGGCCTCGATCTCCTCGCGGGTGTGCACATGCACGTCCCCCAGCGCCTCACCCGTCGCGGGGTCCGTCGCGTGGATCGTCGTGTCGTCGCCGGGCCGACCCGCCGGGGGAGGCGTGAGCTGGGCGGACGGCGTCCTGGTGTGGCTCGAAGTCGCAGCGTGATCCGGCATGGCGCCGCTGGGTTGTAGCGCGACGCGGCGTCGACGGGGAACCGGTGGGAAAACGACATCTGTGCTGCAAAGCGCCGCGCAACTAGGTGATTCTGTGCGGGTGCCCACACCGCTCGTGCTCATCGACCCGGATATCCCAGAGGACTGGCTACCTGAGTTCACCCACGTCGAGCTGCGTCGCGGCACGCTGGCAATGAATCCGCCGTGGGCGCCCGAGGTCGTGGGCGCACTCACGACGCTCAATCAGCGGATCGGGTCGGCCGAGCTGCAGCGGTGGCCCGGGCTGGTGGTGATTAGCAATGTTGCGGTCGGACTCGACAACCTCGATCTCGTGGCCTGCAAGGCGCGAGGCGTTTCGGTGGGTCACACACCGGGCGTGCTCACCGATGCGACCGCGGACCTCACGATGGCGCTGATGCTCGCGCTCGCGCGTCACCTGGTCGGATCGGCCGCTGACGCGAAGGCGGGACGTTGGCAGCGCTGGTCGATCACGGGATGGCTGGGTGGCGAGCTTGCGGGTCGTCGGCTTGGCATCGTCGGCTTGGGGGCGATCGGCCGCGCGGTGGCAAGGCGGGCCGAGGCGTTTGGCATGTCGGTTTGCTACTGCGGTCGTCCGGATGACCACGCCGACTCGAGCGCGGCGAACGCGACACGGATCAACGCGACGGAGGATAGGGCTCCCTCGCTCACGGGCGGCGTACCGCTCCGGCTATCGCTGGACGAAGTGCTCGCACGCAGCGACATCGTCTCCTTGCACTGCCCGCTCACCGCCGCGACCCGCGAGCTGATCAACGACGCACGACTCGCGACCATGAAGCCGACCGCGCTGCTGATCAACACGGCGCGCGGGGGCGTCGTGGATCAACATGCACTGGTGCGCGCGCTCTCAAGCCGGACAATCGCTGGCGCCGCCCTCGATGTGACGACGCCCGAACCACTGCCGCCGGAGCATCCGCTTTTCGCCCTGCACAACTGCCTGATTACGCCGCACATCGGCTCCGCAACCGTCGAGACGCGGCAAAGAATGACCCGCCTCGCATGCGCGAATCTCATCGCGGGACTTGAGGGAACAGCGATGCCACACCCCGCGCCACTTTGAGCTCGGCGGCGGGTTGCCAAGCTCGAGACTCTTCGAGCGTCATCCTCGACGCGGCGCTCGACGTGACGCTGACGAGCAGCATGAGGTCTGTCGGTCGAAACTCGAAACCAGCTACTCGCTGACAGTGTTGAAGAAGAAGTTCTCTAGTTGCGCATGTCCTTCGGTGTTGGGGTGGATGCAGCTTAGGTCGTACCACTGTGGCTGGTTCGGCCCGCGGTAGCAGGCGATGCTGGGGTCGTTGCGCTTGTAGCCGTGACCGCAGAACTGCTCCAGGAAAAACACCATGTCGACTTGAAGCTCGACCGAGATCGATGCGTACTCCTCGGCGATCCACAGGCCGAGTTCAACGAGGTCATCCGGGTTGGCCCAGTCCATGTCAAAGCCGCCGAGCTGCGATGCGGGGCATGAGGTCACGATCGCGGTGCCATCGGTAAACTCGGGCGGGGTGGCGAAGACGACGAAGACGCCATTGGGGAATCGTCCCGGCTCCTTGAGCCACGCGATGGCGTCGCGTTGGAGATCGACGAAGGCTTCCGTGTTGAGCCAGATCTGATCGAGCGGGACGCCGTCGATGCCGTCCTGGGTGATCGACGAAAGATCGTTACCCCCCATGGTCATGATGACCAGCGTGCGCTTGTCGAAGTCATCACCGGAGAAACATTGCGCGATCTGGTTGCCGCCCATGAGAAAGTCGTCGGTACGGGCTCCCCACTCGGCGCAGCTCGAGAATGCACCATCGTCGATCTGGATCGACTGACCGGTAAACGGATCGTAGGTCTTCCAGAGCGCTCCGGGTGCGGGCAGGCCGAAGTGGTCCGCGAGGGAATCCGCCAGCTTGGCGCGATAGACGTCCAGGGGCTGGGTCCGGGGGCTGCCCACGGTCACCGAGTCTCCGAGGAAGACGACGCGCTCGACCCCTTCGATGGTCTGATGATTCGTGCCGGTGCAGTGGGAGCCCATCACGAGGCCGAGGTCATCGTAGTAGGGCCCGTCCTCCCAGGGCCCATTGACGAGTCCCATCGCGAAACACTCCGAGGGCAGGGGGGGATCGCCGTCGCCGTCGCCGTCGCCGTCGCCATCGCCG
>CAZVEM010000116.1:0-16042 GCA_964626165.1 uncultured Nannocystaceae bacterium | reverse complement strand
GCCTCCTTGGTGGCCTTGAGCTTCTCGGCTTCCTTGGCCTTCTTGAGCTTCTCGGCTTCCTTGGCCTTCTTGAGCTTCTCGGCCTCCTTGGCCTTCTTTGCTTTCTCGGCCTCCTTGGCGGCCTTGAGCTTCTCAGCTTCCTTGAGCTTCTTGAGCTTCTCGGCTTCCTTCGCAGCGATCGCGCGCAGGCGCTCCTTCTCGCGCTCTGCCACCAGCTTGGCTCGCTTGGCCTCCTCTGCCTGGCGCGCGCGCTCGCGTGCCGCGAGCTTGTCTAGGCGCTCTTTCTCTTTTGCGAGGCGCTTCTCCTCGATCTGACGATCGCGCTCGTCCTTCTTTCGCTGCACCTCAAGATCCTTCTCCTGCTTGAGGCGCAGTCGCTCCGCGTCCTTCTCAAGCTTCTGACGGACCTTCTCTTCCTCACGGGCCTTGCGCTCGGCTTCGCGCTCAAGTCGCTTGCGCTCGCGCTCCTCCTCCCGTGCCCGTCGCTCTGCCTCGCGACGAGCTTCCTCGTCGGCACGCTCCTTCTCCTTTGCGAGTCGGCGCTCCTCGGCCTTCCGGCGACGCTCCTCCTCTTCTTCAGCGATGCGGGCCTCGCGTTGCTCGGCGATCTCATCGGGGCTTGGGCCGTACTGGAGCTTGAGCATCGACTCAAACTCCTCCGTCGGCACGGTCTCGCCCGCGAGCTCTTCGGGGGTTTCGCCGCGGCCGTGGATCAGCTTGCGTGGCGTGTCATTCGCGAACACGACCTCCACCTTGTTCGCATCGATGATCTCGCTCACAAAGCCGACGCCAAAGTCGCGATGCACGACAAACTGGTGCAGTGACAGTTGAGCCCGTGGCGAGTAGCGAATCACTGTGCCGCGGTCGTAGGATTCCACGCCCGACTGCCAGTCCATCTTCTTGAGGGCTTTGCGCCGTGCCACTGCGATCGGCTCCGCGTCCTCTTCCGCGCCACGCGGCCGCTTGAAGGGATGGACATCACCGCATACCGCGCATTGCACACGCCGAATTTCTTCGCCGTAGCTCTCGAGAATGGTGTGGGACGTGTCGGCGCGGCAGCGCGGGCAGTAGCCATCCACCTCCCCGCCGCTTGAGTTGGAGCCATTACCACCAAAGTGACTTTCGAAGATCTGGTCCATCGCGCAACTCCGGACGGTGACTTGCTTGCGGTAACACGGCACAGGCGCAGTGCTCAAGAGCTAAGCCCACGAAACCGCACACGTTTTCCCAACGGCAGCGGCCCAGGCCGTGCCCCCATGTACCGATAACTCGTTGAAAACCATGGGGAAAACGCCCAATGCCCGCGGCACCCTCACGAGCCCCCGTCCAGCACACGATTCGAGGCGTCGCGCGATCTCCTCAGGGGCGATTGGCTGCGTGCGCTCGGGACGCTCCGCGGAATGGCGGCAGCTCGTCGGCGTCTGTTCAGCACAGCCCGCGTCGGTGAGGGGAGATCCATCCATCCCTCATCGCGGGCGCGGGGGTATGGGCGGCGCTAAACTTGGGCGCGCTTTCGTAACGCCTCGCGACTCGCGGCATGGGCGCCGGTCGCTGATTTCGGCAGCGTGCGTCGTGTGCTGGCCTGCCCGAGCGTCGCAGATCGACGAGGCGCGGCAACGCGTATCGATGCGGCGAGCCAGCTCCCAGGTTGCTGAAGAACCCTGCGCTGCGCATGGCCGCGCATTCACTTCTGCCTGTCTTGCTGCTCGTCTTGCCGCGTGTCGGTCAGGTACTAACGCGACTCAAACGACGCGCGCAGCGATGCCATCGTCTGTGTGGTGTCGTCGATGATGTCACCGTCGCGATTCGTGCCTCCGACCTCACCGCCAAGGCCTTGAGTTCCGCGCCCTGCGGCTTCCCGCGTGCCTGTCAGACTGCCAAAGGGATCATCTCCCTGCCCACCGACGCCAAGTGCGGTCGCGACCTTTCCGACCTCTTCGGCGGTTTGCTTGGCTTGCTCGGCGAGCGAACCTAGCTCGCGGCAAACCACGCGAAAGGCCCGTCCGTGCTCGCCCGCTTGCGCGGCGATGATGTTTCCATTGAGGGCCAGCAGCTGCAGTCGACGACCGACGTCATCAATGAAGCTCGTGATCTGGTCCATGCTGTCGTTGCGCTGTGTGACCGCTGCGAGCTGCTCGTCCATTCCCGCGCGCACCGCGGCACCCATCAGATCCAGGTGGGAGCGCTCGTCCTGGAACACCTCAAGGATGCCCACGGGCTGACCATCACGTTGGCCCGTCTTGCCTTCAAAGAGCGGTGCGGCGACCACGAGATATCGACGACCGCCGTAGTCGATGTGGCCCTTGAAGTTCTCTCGTCGACGCAGGCAGGTATCACTCAGGAGCGCCGAAGAATGTGCGCCAAGATCGGGCGCGATGCCGGCATCGAGCACGGTTGCCGTCGCGATGCGGCGATTGCCGGCATAGATGCAAAATCCAAGGCCGCACGCGCGAGCGAGTCTCGCGAGAAACTCTCGGTCTTGCTGAAGGTCGCGGTCACCCACAAGGAGCTGGTCGCCACTACGCTTGAGTCCGCCCTCGCTTTGGATCAGCGCTTGGCACAGCTCAACCGCCGCGTGCGCGCGGTCGAGCGTTCGCCGAGAGACGACGTCCCACACGGCCTCAATCAGTGAGCTATCCGCCCCGTCCGTTCGCACCGGGGGAGTGTAACCGGCTGCGCGGGCTTTGTGGTAGCAAGCGCGCATGTCTGAGCCGTCTTCCGGCCCTGCGGGAAAGATGCCCCCGCGCGTGCGTATCGCGCCAAGCCCGACAGGCGACCCGCACGTGGGCACTGCGTACATTGGCCTCTTTAACTACGTCTTCGCGAAGCACTACGGCGGGAAGTTCGTCCTGCGCATCGAAGACACCGACCAGGACCGCTCCAGCGCCTCCTCAGAGCGCTCGATCCTGGACGCGCTGGCATGGCTCGGACTCGCGTGGGACGAGGGCCCCGACATCGGCGGTCCCTTCGGTCCCTATCGGCAGTCCGAGCGCTTGGCCATCTACGCCAAACACTGCGCCGCATTGGTTGAGAGTGGGCACGCCTATCGTTGTTTTTGCACACGCGATCGGCTTGAGGAGCTTCGCAAGATCCAGCAGGCGGAGCGTCGGCCGCCTGGCTACGATCGCCACTGCCGTGACCTCGACGCGGTTCGCTCTGCGGAGCGAGCCGCAGCGGGGGAGGAGCATGTCGTGCGCATGAAGGTGCCGCTGTCCGGCGAGACCGTGGTTCGCGACGGCCTGCGTGGCAATGTCCACTTCGAGAATCGACTCATCGACGACCAGGTCTTGATCAAGTCGGACGGCTTTCCCACCTATCACCTCGCGAACGTCGTCGACGATCACGAGATGCAGATCACCCACGTGATTCGCGGGGAAGAGTGGATCACCTCGACGCCCAAGCACATTCTGCTCTATCAGAGCTTTGGTTGGGAAGCGCCTGAGTTTTACCACCTCGGGCTTCTCCGCAATGCTGACCGGAGCAAGCTCTCCAAGCGCAAGAATCCCGTCTCGATCTTTCACTATCGTGACTTGGGCTACTTGCCGGGCACCTTTCTCAACTTCCTGGCCACGCTTGGCTACTCGATGGGCGATGATGTCGAGCGCTTCACGATCGAAGAGCTGATCGAGCGCTTTGACATGTCACGGGTCAGTGTTGGCGGACCGGTCTTTGACCCAATGAAACTCGACGCCTTCAACGGACAGGACATCCGAGCGATGTCGGTCGAGAAACTGCGGGAGCTGGTCCTTGCTGGACCTTTGGCGACCGATCGGCTGACCGCCATGCTCGCGCACGCACAAGAGCGCATCGTTCGCCTCGATGACTTCGTGCCCTACGTGAGCTTCTTCTTCGGGGGCACCCTGGACTATGACGCCGTCTTGGACGAGCTGTGTCTCAAGAAGAAGCGCCCGCGCGAGGAGATCATCGATGTCCTCGGTGGGTGGATGACCGCGATCGAGACAGATCCCAAGGCGCGCTCGTTTGAGAAAGACGCGCTGGAAGGATTCTCGCGCGAGTACGCCAGCACACGGGGATGGAAGACCAAGGAGCTCTTCACGCTCCTTCGTATCGCGGTGACGGCACGCACCGCGGCGCCACCGTTGTTCGACACGCTGGCGCTGTGCGGTAAGGATCGCGTCCGTCTTCGTGTGCGCAGCGTGCTGGAGCTCTTGCACGCGATGCCGAACTGGTAGCGACGCTGCGTGAGTGCGCAGAACTCTCGCGCGGAGGTCTCGCGCGGAGGTCTCACGCGGAGGTCTCGCGAGGCACTCTCGCGAGCAGGTCCCGCGCGGAGGTCTACGGCGGAACTGCCGAGGGCGATCGCGCCCCGCGTTGCGGCGCTCGATCAATCGAGCGGGCCACTCGACGGAGGGAAAGTCCAACCCCTACACCCTGTAGGTGGGCGCCGCGATATTCGCTTCGGGCTTCCCGCCGCACGGGCCTGCGCACCCGCGATCAGAGACGGCACCCTGGTTGAACGTATCGGTTGAACTTCCGCCGTCGAATGACCCGCTCCGCAGCACTCTAGCATGCATGCACGCGACGTCGCGTCCGTCAGCGCGCGCAGGATTGGGGCGAGGATGGGGATCTTGTGGGAGCGCTCGTACTCCCTCTGTGAGCGCCGGGCACGAGGCGTCAGCGGCGGTTGGCACGATGCTTGATAGGGGCGCGCACGGGTCCCCGGCTCGAGATTGCCCGTCGCCCCAGTCAGGTGGATACGCGAGGATGCGAGGACAGCAGGCTAGCAGGCTGTCGAAAAAAACCGCGCGGCGCATGGCCGGGCCCTCGCCATGCAGCCCTTTGATGCTCGTCGGTCACGTACGCCCGGTACGCTCCCTCCTCGCGGCTCGGTCTGCATCGCGACTGCACGCCCATGCACTCCACGGGGGTTCTTCGACAGCCTCCTAGCCGCCCGGGAGCGCTGCGAACATCGCAAGCGCCACAGCCACGGCTGCGAGCGACCATGCTTCGAGGCTGCCGCGCCGAAGCCCATGCGCGGCCGCGGCCAAACGTGCGCAGACAAGATGCACGCCGATCACGGCCAGGGTGCGCAGCGCGATCGCGACGACAAGCTCCGCGCTCTGCAGCACGGGCGGGAGCTCGACCGGGAGCGTCAGGGCACCAGGGAAGACGCAAACCCAAAGCAGCGCGAGCGTGAAGTGATTGGTCGAGGCCGACCTGGTTCCCTGCGCGAGACGTGCGGGGTCGTTTTGCGAGTTCGCGGCGGCTGGACTTGCAGCATCGCGGAGCGAGAGCGGCCGCGGTGCGCCGCCGGCCGGGGCACGATGCAGCGCGACGAGGGCGATGAGGAAGGCGATCGCCGCCAGCGTCATCGGGCTGGAGAATGCATCGAGCAATGCGGACGACGCGAGCGACAACCAACCGTCGCGTGCACCGGCCGGAGCCGCGAGCGCGGCGGCGCCGTCCGGACCACGCATCGACGACGCCATGCCGCGATTTGCATAGGCGAGGACGACCGCACCCGCGATCGCAAAGTGAGCGGCGAGTCGACCCACTCTTCCACGCAGCATCTCGTGCGTGATGAGCAGTGCGATACCCACGAGCATCGCCGCCCCGGCCCACTCACCATCGAGCAGACTCAACTCCGCGCGATCCGTCGCGCCAAGGCAGCTCGGACCTGAGAGCGGCGCGCCGTTGACCCGGGCTGCAGCAAGCTCGAGGCTGCCTAGGGGCATCGCGGCGAGCATGAGCGCCATGCCAAGCAGCGCCGTCTGCGACGAGAACTCGCGCGCAGCGTCCTCGAGGCGCGCATTGAGTCGCGCGCGGAAGGTCGCGTTCTTTGGTTGAAGGGGTGCGCGGGCGGTCCCGTCGCTCGGGAACGCGGCCAGGATCACCATCAGCGCGAACCAGTGCGCGGCGAGGATGGCCAGTGCACTCGCGGCGAGTCCGAGGCGATCGCCTGCCTGAGGACGAGGGCGAAATGCCAACGCCACCGAGCCGGGTCGATCACCGACGCGAAAGTTCAGGACCGCATCGCCCGCGCGATGATCAAGTGGGCCGCCTCGCCCGATCGGTGGGCCGGCCTGGCTGGGATCCTTGCGCGCAACGGCCTCCTCGAAGGCGCGACGATTCGCGCGGATCGGGATCGCGACACTTGAGCGTGCGGGGATCGAGGTTGGGAGCGAGTCAGCTGCGATCTCGAAGGCGAACCAGGCACTTCCTTCCACTCGAACATCGCGCAGTGGCTGACTGGCCGCGCTCGGGTTCTCAATCGCAACCTCGATCACAAGGCGAGACGGATCAAAGCAAGCCTGCGTCGCGCGCGGGCCCCCCAATGGACGAGCGGTGCACGCCGCAAGCGCGCTCAGCAGCAGCGCGAGGAAGGTCCACGCGATGCGAAGCATTCGATCGGGCGTCGCTCGGGGTGACGAGTCGAGCATCGCAAGGCTCCCGCTACTGGGGGGTGGGTGGCTCTGACTCCGAGGCGGCGGGTGCAGGCGGTGGCGCACCCTCAGGCGAGGTGTCGGACGCACCTGGGTCCGCATCTCGATCGCCGCGCCCGCGCGAAGTGTCCGCGCCGTCCTGCTCTCCCGACGTATCTGAGGCCGCGTCACTCGATGCGTCACTCCGTACACCGGTGGAGGCGCCGCTCGATGCGTCTGAGGCTGCGTCGCTCCGTGCATCCACCGATACGTCACTCGATGCATCGGCGGGTGCGTCACTCGATGCCTCACTCGATGCGCCGCTCGATGCGCCGCTCGATGCGCCGCTCGATGCGTGAGAGGCTGCGTCGCTCGATGCGTCCACCGATGGGACGTTTGCGGGCGCGTCACTGGGGGACGCGCCATGGGGTGACGCGTCGCTGGTGGAGACGTCGCCGGGCGAGTGGCTGTCCACCGTTTCGGCGACAGGTGACGCGGCAGCGGGGGCGGTCTGGCTCCCATCATCCAAACGCGTGACCACGGTCTGGCGCAGCGGAACACTCAGCAGGGCCGGCCCGGCCGACAGGCTCGCGGCAATGCCATGGCTGGCGACCGCAGGCTGGGACTCGATGCTCATGTCCGACAGGCGGATCATCGGCTGCTCCACGCGCTCGGCTCGACGAGCTAGACGAGCTCGACGGACGCGGAGTGACTGGACCTCGCGCAAGAGCGCGAGAGAGACCGTGTGGTGGTCGTCTGCCGAGCAGAGCAGCGCCACACGGGCGGCGTCCACGAAATCGTTGCGGCGAGCCGTCAAGGCCAGTGATTCCAGACCGCGAATGCGCTCAACGTTGAAGTCGCCGCCGACCAAAGTATCAACGAAGAGCACAACGTCGAAGGCCCCTCCGGCGAGTGCGAGCGCCAGCGCGTCTTCGTGAAGTGCACTCGCTCCGGCGAGCCGATGCGCGGCAGAGTCGTCGCTGCCGACCACACTTCGCGTCGCCTGCAGCTCGTCGGCAAGCATCTCCAGCGTTTGGTGGACTCGCTCGTCGACCTCGCCACTGCTGACGAGCACGACGCGATCACCCTCGACCAGTCGAACAGCCATCGACTCCAGCGCGCCACTCAACGACGCTTCTTGACCGTCGACGCGGGTCGCGGGCAACTCGGCCATCGGGGAGGCGGCTTGCGTGGCCGCATGGGTCTTTGAGCCGCCCACATCGCCGTCGGACTTGTCGGCGTCGCCCTGGACGTGCGCGGGCTTGCCCGTGCCTGGGTGTCCGTGGTCGCCGGATGTGCCGGACCCTGCATTGAGGTCTGCACCCGCCGAGCGGGCGCTTCGCGGCAAGTAGAGCAGACCCAACGCCACGAAGAACGCACCGCCGCCGAACATGACCAGCGCAACACCGGGATCGATGCCTCGGCAGAGCTGGCCCGCAAGCTCATCACAGCGCGGTCTTCCAAGTTCCAGCAGCGGGATCGCGGCGACGCAAAAGCCCGGCACCACCGCAAGCGACAGCGCTGCGCGCCTCATCGGTGTTGGGTCATCTCGCGTGACGCTTCGCATCAGAGCGCCAGGCCCGAGCATCGCGGCGCCAACGAAGGCGAGCAGAACGATGAGGCAGAGCTGCGCGGGGGACATGCTGGGCTTACTCCGCGAGAGGGGACGAGAGAGGGCGGGAAAGGGGAGGATCAGGCCATGATCTCGATCGCCATCTCGAAGACGTCGACCTCATCGTCGTTGTTGGCCATCAAGTAGACTTTCGTCGGCAGCTCGCCGCGATGGCTTCGCAGCTGGCTGTGGATGGCGCGCGCGGCTTCCTCTGCCGGGATCCCGTGCTCAAACGCGCCCATCAGCGGGATGGCGATCGTCTGCAGCTTCTTTGCCTCGCAGGCGACCAGGACCGCGGTTGTGGCCCGCAACACGTCTTCGACCTGCACCTGGCCGCCGGGGCGATCGGTATCGGGCACATGAATGAGCCAGCGCGCCTTCATGCGACCCGCGTCGGTGACGAACGCGGCGCCCACTGCCAGCGGCGTGTGGGGCTCGATCAGCGGCTGAAGATCCTTCCCGCAGAGCTCCCGAATCTTCGACGTGGGGTACTGCGTCATGACGCCGAGGCTATTCGTCGGGCAGACGAAAGCGTCGACGTCCATGTCTTGCCAGGGATCTGTTGAGATGACGATGTCCATGAGCAGTGGCTCGGCGGCTTGGGGCCGCCTCAGCTACTGCTTAAACATCGACTCGAGCTGTTCTGCAACCTCGTCGTCCGGCAAACCTTGCGCAACGGCCAGTTCGCGGACCAAAAGGTCCTTGGCGGTCTTCATCATCTGGCGCTCACCGTGCGACAGCTGCTTGTGGGCGCGCAGGAGCGCAAGGTCGCGGAAGACCTCGGCGACCTCAAGGAGCACGCCTGTACGGATCTTCTCCATGAAGCTGCGGTAGCGGCGGTTCCAGGTCTGGCGGTCCAGCGGCACGTCCCGGACGCGCAGCAGTGCGGCGAGCTCTTGCTGGTCGCGCTCGGTCGCAACGGGACGCATCCCGTTGTCCTCCGCCCGCTCCACCGGAACGATGATCTTCACACCCGAGCCACGAACCTGCAGGTGGTAGAAGGTCATGGTCACGCCCGAGACCTGCTTGACCTCGATGTCAGTCACCTCTGCGACGCCTTGCGCCGGGTACACGACGATATCGTCCACCGCGAAGCGAGGACGGCGCGTGAGGCCGGGGTGGCTAGAGGTCGTCCCCGCCGCCGGTCGGGATCCTGTGGCCCGGGTCGACGTCGCCTGATCGGCTGGGGTCGTAACTGCGCTCTGAAGTGACATGGTGCTGAGCTCCGTTCTGGTTGCTCGCCTCTTAGCAACCCCTGTGCCGCTCGACCGCGGCGAGATTTCAAGGCTTTACGCTGTTAGGCCGGTCTCGACCTTTCGCGCACGCGCGGATGGGGTGACGGTCAGGAAACACGTAGGTGGCCACGTATCCCTCGCTGGCACCCGTTCGCGGGTCCAGCTCCCTGCGCTGCGTGTTGAGCGCCGTCATTTGGGCGCATGGCTAGTGGCTTAGCCACTTTGCCAGCGGCTAGGTTAGTTGCCGGCAGCAAAAGTTGCCAGCCCACAAATGCAGTGGGATTGGAAAAGTTCCACGTGGGTCGGAAAACTCGCGCGAATTCGCGCGTTTTTCACTTGAATCCGACCACGCGCCACTGCCCATCGCGGAGCTGAAGCACGAGGCGACGCCCCGAACCATACAGGAGGGATGCGCGCGTTCCGTCCTCTGCGCGCTCAAGCCCCTCGCTTGAGAGCGCCGCTTCGATCGCCTCGAGTCGAGCCTCCAGTTGCTCCTGGTTGATCTCGACCAGCTCATCCGCGAGCACCTGATCCATGCCTGTCCGGTCTTGGCTCCGAGCGGCCGCGATGAATGCGCGGATTGCACGTTCCGGTGTCGATAGGTCGGGAAGACCCGGGAGGCCACTCGCGACCAAGTACTGGCCGTCGACCTCGACCCAGGTCAGCCACTGTCCTCCTTCGTGTACGGTCGTCGCGGTCCGAAGCTCCGTCACGTGACCGGTTTTCGAAGGACCGCGTTCGCGCTTCGCCGAGCCCTTGCCGCTTCGCTTCTCGCCGGGTGAGTCGGCGTTTGATCCGGCGAGATCGTTCTTGAGTTGCTCACGTGAGGCCTCGAATGCCGCAACAAAGCCTTCGTGACCAAGCTGCGCCTGAAGGCCCGGACTGAGCAACGACCACGCCAGCTCCGCATCACCACGCTCAATGGCGACGCGCCAGGCCTGCGCCGCATCCTGTGGCGTTTTGATGCGAGGAGTTGAGTGACAGGCGGTTGCCTCAAGGAGCAGCAGCAGAAGCGATCCACGTACGCCCCGACGAGCGATGCCGGCGCAAGCGTCTCTACCCGCGCGTCTCCCCGGCACGATCGTCTGCCGTGCGCTGATGGCAGCGGCGCAGACTTGCGGGCACACATCCTGGATCTTGTTCGTCCGTGCGCTCATGCCAGCTGATCCTCGTGCTTGCGAAGGCAGGTGTCGTGCTCAAGCGCGGGGTTGACCTCGGGATGATCGAGGGTTGTGTGCAAGCCTCGGCTCTCCTTGCGTCGGGCCGCAGACTCAACGATGAGCTGGCCCACAAGCACGATATTTCGCAGCTCAAGCACGTCGCGTGTGATCCGATAGCGCCAGTAGTACTCGCGGATTTCCTCGCGGATCATCGCGAGTCGTCGTCGCGCTCGTTCCAGCCGCTTATCGCTGCGCACGATGCCCACGTAGTTCCACATCAGCCCGCGGACTTCCTCCCAGTTTGCGCTGACGATCACGGCCTCATCGGAGGGCACGGCCGCGCCTGCGTCCCACTGCGCAATGCGATCGTGCGCTGGCGGTGCGCGCCAGCTCCCCTGCAGGGTCGCTTGCGCGGCGCCATCTGCGAGGACGAGCGCCTCAAGGAGGCTGTTGCTGGCAAGTCGGCAGGCACCGTGTAGTCCGCTCATCGCGACCTCCCCAATCGCGAAGAGGCCTTCGACGTCGGTGCGTCCGTGCGGATCGACCTTGACGCCCCCGCACATGTAATGCGCCGCGGGGACCACGGGGAGTTGGTCCTTGCGCATGTCGAGGCCGAGCGACATGCAGCGCGCGTGAATCTCGGGAAAGCGCCGCACGATGTAATCGTGATCGAGGTGTGTCATGTCGAGCATCACGCTCGGTTCACCCGAACGCTTGAGCTCGGCGTCGATCTCTCGCGCGACCACGTCACGCGGCGCCAAGCTGCCCAGTTCATGCTTGTCGGCCATCAGGTCGACGCCATCGCGCCGTCGCAAGATTCCTCCCTCGCCGCGGAGGGCCTCCGAGATCAAGAAGGTCTTGGCGTCGGGGTGGAACAGGCAGGTCGGGTGGAACTGCATGAATTCCAGGTTCGCGACCGTCGCTCCAATGCGGTAGGCCATGGCGATGCCGTCGCCCGTGGCCACCGACGGATTGCTCGTGTAGCGATAGACGCGGCCACAGCCGCCGGTCGCCAGAATCGTCACCGGTGCGACATGGACTTCGATGACACCGGTTCGCGTGTCGAGGGCGTAGCAACCAAAGCAACCGCGACTGCCATCGATCTTGGCCCAGCTGAGTAGGTCGACGACATCGAGGTGCTCTCGTATCTGGATATTGGGATGTGCTGCCGCGGCGGCGATCAGCGATCGCTCGATCTCGTAGCCGGTCGTATCGCGATGGTGCACCACACGACGCTTGGAGTGACCGCCCTCGCGGCCGAGCGCGAAGCTGGCGTCGCGCTTGCTACTGATGCGATCAAAATCGACGCCGTAGCGGTCGGCGAGATCCCGGACCAGTGCGGGACCGCGTTCGACGGCCAAGCGAACCATCGCGGGATCACAAAGCCCGGCGCCGACCGTCAAGGTGTCTTGTACGTGCGCGTCGAGAGAGTCATCGGGGTCGAAGACGGCCGAAATTCCGCCCTGGGCCCACGCAGTGTTCGACGACTCGCGTTTGTGCTTGGTCAGGATGGTGACGCGGGCGTGCTCCGCGACCTGAAGCGCGTAGTAAAGACCGGCGAGACCGCTGCCGAGCACGAGGTGCTCGCTCTCATGGAGTGTCGACACGTGCACGACAGCGTAGGGGGCCGATCGACCTGGATCAACGCGCGACCCAGTATTCGGTCCCCCATGCAGGCCTTGGTCCCGCGCGCAGCCGTGCGCTGCGTCGCCTTGCTGAGCTGGCTGCGCGGCTGGGCGGGACCGCGTCGCGACGACCGCGAGGGGGGTCCCTACGCTACCCTTGCAGCGTCGGACCGTCCGTCGCCCCGAATGCCGGAGCTTCCAGACATTGAGGCGTACTGCGCGGCGATTCGCTCGCGCTTGGTCGGCGTGCGGCTCGACAGGTTACGCATCCTCGATCCCTTTCTCCTTCGCACCGTCGAGCCGGCGTCCGCGTCGCTCGAAGGTGGGGAGCTGCGCTCCTGTAGCCGGATCGGTAAGCGCATCGCGCTTCACTTCGACGGGGGTAGCGCCGTGATCCACTTGATGATCGCGGGGCGCCTGCACCTGGCTCAAAGCTCGGCCAAGGTACCGCGACGCGCCAAGCTGAGCTTTGATACGGCGCATGGCTCGCTGTGGCTGAGTGAGGCGGGGAGTAAGCGCCGTGCATCTCTTCATCTCTTCACCGACCAGCAGGCAGCGTTGGCACTCGATCCGGGTGGGCTGGAGCCCCTGACGTGCACGCAGGAGGAGTTCGTATCGACGCT
Organism: uncultured Nannocystaceae bacterium; assembly: GCA_964626165.1. Classification (GTDB taxonomy): domain Bacteria; phylum Myxococcota_A; class Polyangia; order Nannocystales; family Nannocystaceae; genus CAZVEM01. Next base: position 3,404 of record CAZVEM010000116.1, on the reverse strand, counting down.
TCGGGCGCACGCGCACACGATCAAACGGGCGCTGACCGATCCGCGGATCTTCTCCGGCATCGGCAACGCATATAGCGATGAGATTCTCTTTGATGCCCGCATGTCCCCGACCGCGTTGACCCGGACGGCAACCGATCCGCGCCTCCATGATCTGTTTGTCTCGACGCGGCGCGTCCTGGGGCAATGGGTCGAGCGGAGGGTGGGCGAGGCAGTGACCGCGTTCCCCGAGCACGTGACGGCCTTCGAACCTGACTTTGCCGTGCATGGCCGCAGGGGCATGCCGTGCCGGCGCTGCGGGGATCCGATCCAGCGGGTCGCCTACGCCGACCGCGAGCTCAACTACTGCCCGGGTTGCCAAACCGAAGGGAAGATTCTGGCGGACCGCGCCTTATCGCGGCTCCTCGGCAAAGATTTCCCGCGTTCGCTCGATGCGCTCGAGGAGTATCTGCGCGTGCGGCGTGACAAGCTCGCGAGCCCGCCCTCACGCGAGGCCAGCGCGAAGCTGCGCACCACGCCTGATCAGGCCGACAATGGCGAGGCGTGACACATCTGCTGCAAATGAGCCGCCCGTGAATGACCGCGCGCGAGGCGAGCGCTTGGCAGGGACGCCGCTTTCTTCGTGACCTCGGCGCGGGCTGCTACGATCCGACGATGCGGCGTGTGCACGTGCAGCGCGAGCGGCCGACGGTGTCCGCCATGGCGCTCCTGAGTGGGGCGAGGAATCCATCGCCGAACGGTCACCGCACTCGCGGGATCTCTGGGTTACCCGCGGCGGAACGAGGCGTGGACGGAGGACCTGCTCATCCGGGAAGGCGTCTGGCGGCCCCGCTTATCACGGTCGCGCGCCTCACTGCCGGGCTCGCCGTGGCGATGACATTGCTCGCGATGCCCGAGACGCAGGCGGCTCCCCCGAGCGGCGCGAGCAAGTCGCAAAACAACTACTACAAGTACGTCGACGACGACGGCCGCGTGCACATCTCGAACGTGCGCCGCGGCAAGGGCGATTGGAAGTTGTGGAAGAGCTTCGTTGGGAGCGGCGGAGAAGGGGCACGTGGCGCACCAATCCAGCGCGATCCCGTGGCCCTGCAAGGCGATCGCTATCATCGATACGACAGCTACATTCGAGGCGCCGCGCTGCGCTATCAACTGCCCGAGGCACTCGTCCGTGCCGTCATCCACACGGAGAGCAACTACTACCCATATGCGCGTAGCCGCGTCGGCGCGATGGGGTTGATGCAGCTGATGCCCTCGACCGCCGAGTACCTCGGCGTGACCGATGCCTGGGATCCGCGCCAGAACATCTATGGCGGCGCCAAGTTCCTGCGCTTGCTGGCCAATCGCTTCAACGGCGACATGGTGCTCGTCCTCGCTGGCTATCATGCAGGCGCGGGTGCGGTGCAAAAGTACGGAGGTGTTCCTCCCTACGAGACCACGCGGGCTTACGTCAAAGCGGTCTTGCGTCGCTACTACGCCTACGAGCGACAAGCGCAGGTTGTCGCGGGCACGAGACGCCGCGGACCCGCTCGCAATATTGCCGAGTAGTAGCGTCAATTCGCCCGACGATCGCCTGCAGGCCGCTGGCGTGGCGCCACGGGAGTGGCCCGCCCGCGATTGAGAGACGCGCCCGCGCGATGCTAGGCTCCTGTGCGCTCGCGGCACTGGCTGCGAGCCAAGTGTCGAGCACCCGCGTCGAGCACCCGCGTCGAGCACCCGCGTCGAGCACCGAATCGAGCCAGTCTCATGAGCGAAGCCAACCCGAGCAGCGAGCAGGTCCCCGACGTCGCGAGTGTGGCCTACTCGCGCCTGTTGACGCCGGCCCCGACCGCCGCCTCGCTGACGCTCACGCGCGATGGGCATCTCTTGGTCAACGTTCGCGGCGAGACCATGACGAGAACCGACGGTCTCTTGCTCGCCAGTGAGAACCTCGCGGTGCGTCCGCTGAACCGAAGGATGCAGGGACGTGCGGTGCCGGACGTGTTTCGCCGGCTCGCGTCGCTTGCCGGTGAGGGATATCTCGTGCTGTCGCGGGAGGGCGAGAACTTCCACCCGATGATGCTCCGCCGCGATCTCTGCTTTTTTGTCGAGCCCTTCCTTTGGGCGATGGATGCCAGCTTGATGTGGGACGTCGGCATGCTTCCGGGGTCGCGCGGCGGCCTGGAAATTCAGCTCGTGCGCGTCGCCGGCGAGGGACTCGTCGCGATTCGCGTGCCAGGCGAGCTGGTCGCCGTCAAAGTCTCGCCTGAGCGACCCCATCGGATTCGAGTCGACGCGTTCGTCGGATGGGTTGGCAGTGTTGTGCCTTCAATGGAGCGTGACGTGCCCTTCTTGCTCTGCGAAGGCGAAGGTGCGGTGTTCGTCAGCCTGCCCCAGAGCGAACGCGAGTCCTGGCTAGAGACCCAGGTCCGCGCGCAGCGCTCCGAGGACGGAGCAAGCGAAGCTGAGCGCGCAATGGCCAATGCTCGGCGACGCTCGGTTTCCCAGGTCAACATCGCCGCTCAGCGTGGTCGCGCCGGATAGCAGGCGGTGGGTGGCGCAGACTCAGTCCGCACATCAGGATGCGCTCCACACTCTCCGCGGAACACGGCCGCCGTCATGACTGACTCGCACTCAAGCTCGAAGCACGCGCACCCTCATGATGCGCCGCCAGGCGGGCCGGCACGGCCGCGGGCACCGAGCTCCGCGACCCGAGGCGCTTGGAATCTTCCCAACGCGATCACCGGTTTTCGCGTCCTGCTGATCATCCCTGTACTGCTCTTGGTGGGGGGTGGTCCACGCATGGATCAGCTCTCGATGTCGATCTTTGTGGTTGCTGCGCTCCTCGATGCGGTTGATGGCCAGCTCGCGCGACGTTGGGGACAAGTCACCTTCTTTGGCACCTTCGTCGACCCACTCGCAGACAAGGTGATGGTCGCCGCCGTCCTTGTGTATCTGGTGGCACTGGGTAGGGTCGCCCCGATCTGGGTGGCATTGATTCTGGCGCGAGAGTTCTATGTATCGGGACTGCGCATGCTCGCGCTTCGCGATCGGATCGAGCTCGCGGCAGACGTCGGCGGCAAGCTCAAGACCGCACTCCAGCTCACTGCGCTGGCACTCCTGATTGGAGGCGACGCGATCCCGGTCCCGGTGTTCGGTGCTCAGACCATCGGGAGCGCGTGCTTGCTCGCGTCCGTCGTGGTTTCGATCTGGAGCGCGGTGACGTACACGCGGAGCTATGGCAGCGCCGGGCGCAGCAGCGATGATTAGCGACGCGCTGCGCTCGCCGTGGACATGCGCGCGTCTTCGCCAAGCAGGAGGTCGGCCGTGACGCAGCGACTTGAGCATCAGCCGGCCAATCGGACCTGGCTCGGGACGTTTGCACCCGACATCTTGGAGCGCATCGCTGCGGCTCTGGTCGATCGAGGCGA
>CAZVEM010000115.1:0-16044 GCA_964626165.1 uncultured Nannocystaceae bacterium | reverse complement strand
GCGAGGGCGCCTCAAGCTGCCCCAATGTCGCGGGAGCGGTAGCGCATTCCGAGGACCTGCACACTGCGCCTGTGGTCGACCTGCTTACCGCTTGGCGCACGAGAGCAATCAGCCGGCAGTTCGAAGCTGGGGGCTGCCATGCCCTTCGCTGCGGCGACGCGCTCAATCATGCTGCGACGCGGCATGTGCTCGCCATCGCTGATGTGGAGAATTCCGTGGTAGCGCGGGACTCGTGCCAGCGCGCGAAGGATCGCTTCGACCGCATCGTCCCGGTGCACGAGGTTGGTGTGGGTCCACGCGTCGCCTGGCACCACCGCGCCCGGATCTCGCAGGTATAGGCTGGCCAGTGGGCGACCTGGGCCGTAAAGCCCCGCGAACCGGAGCACGGTGCACGACACCTTTGCGCTGCCAAGCGTCGCCAAGAAGATGTCTTCGGCTTCGCGCTGCACTTCGCCTCGCTCACCACGGGGACGTTCCGGCGCATCCTCATCGAGCAGTCCATCTCGCTCTGGCAGCGCAGACGTCGACGAGCAGTACACGACATGCTCGACCCCCGCCGCCACAGCCGCCCTCGCGATCTTGGTTCCGCCGTCGACATAGATGGTTCGTCGATCTTGGCCGCGGCCCGCCGCGTATGCGCAGACGAGCTGCGAGACCCCCGACAATGCACGCGTCCACTGGTCTTGGGTGGCCACCTGAAGATCGAGCGCAAGGCGATCTATCTTTGACGCGGAGTCTTGTCGCGAAATCTCCGCTTCCGAGGACGCGCGTTGCTCACCGGAGGCACCCTCAAGGTGGGCAGCGTCCTCAAAGGCACGGATCTGCCCGCTTCGTGTGATCGTGCGGAGGCTCGCGAACGAGGGTGCACCTGTCAGGGGGATGCCGCCGGGGACGGCGGCAGATTCGGCGCGGTCTTCCGTCGGAGCCACCGCCAGCGCGAGCAAGCGTGAGACCAGTGGTGCGCCGACAAACCCGCAGCCCAATACGCAGCGCATGAAGCACTCTATGCCCGCGCTCTCGCAGCGGCAACGACGTGGGGGAGTCGAGGAAGCTAGCGCTTGGCACGCGCGCTGGTGATGCGTGCCCGGAGCCCGGCCGCCAACTTGCCCGACAGCTGGCTTAGGAGGCTGTCACTGACGACCTCAGCGACGAACTGCTCGATCGACGCACGCTCAAATTGGATCGGGGTACCTGCACTGCGCCCCGCGACAACGATCTGCGCGAAAAGGCTTGTCGAGAGGATCTTGACCAGGATATCGACCTCCACGTCTCGATGCGCGAGCCAGTCGACGGCGGCGGCTTCGACCGCGCCGAGCCAGCTCCGCACGGCAGCCCGCAGAGGTGCGCTGGCGGGAGCCGCAGCGCCGACACCCGAGAGAATGTCCAACACGATCGCTTGGCGCGTCTCCTCCAAGATTCGCTGGACCAGGTCATCCACCCCGAGCCCGCCAAGCATCAGCGCGAGGTATGCATCTTCGTGCGCGGCAACGAAGTCAAAGTACGCGCGGAGGCCGTGGCGCGCGTTCTCGATGCCGCTGCGGCGCTCATCGGGTGCGATCGCCTTGGCGAGTTTGCTCGCGGCGTAGCGCACAACCTCTGTATAGAAGGCGCGCTTGCTCCCAAAGTAGTGGTACATCAAGCCCTTGCTCACCCCGGCCGCTTGAGCGATGTCGTCGATCGAGACGTCGACGAAGCTGCGCTGGCCAAAGAGTCGAAGTCCGCACTCCAAGAGTTGGGCATTGCGTTCGTCCTGGCTCATGTACGAGCGCGTAGTGCCACCGCTTGGATCGAGAGGTGGATCGAGAGGTGGGACGAGAGGTGGCACGGCTTGCGCGGGGGCCTGCGCCGCGTTTGCGGCCACCGTCGCGGATTGCGGACCGTCGCCATGAGCCGAGAGCCCCGATTCCTGTGCGGGCCCGCGCCTGCCCGAGTCGCGTGCCTGCGACGCCTCGTGGCGGTTCACGATCAGCGCGCGAGGTCTCGATTGGAGGATGCGTCGCCGAGTTGCCACAACCCCAGCCTAGACTTGACTTGACTTCAATTCAATTCTGGATCAGGGTTGAGCAGGCACGGCTGGGGCAGGGTGGGGCCGCGGGATGGAAGTCCCATGGGGATGTGGCGCGGCCCCTCACAGGGGGCCAAAGCCGGGCCGGAGTCCGGCCAGAGCCGGGCCAGACCCAAGCCGCAACAGCGTCGCAACGGAGTTCCATCATGAATCTCAGGCACATGCGCGAGTCATCTGCACCCAACACGACAGCATCACCGGCGCTCACGGTCCGACGACCGCGCTTTGATCTTCGTGAGCTGCCCCGGCATTGGCTTGGCGGAAAACCGGTCCCGACCCACCTGGCGAACTCGCTGTCTGCCTTGTTCCCGGCGGGCGAGCGCTTCTTCATTCGGAGCGTGCGTCGCTATGCAGACCGCGTCTCGCCCGAACTCCGTCGCCGCGTGCTTGAGTTCGCGGGTCAGGAAGCAAGCCATCAGCGCGTGCATCAAGAGTGGCTGACGCAGCTCACCGCGCAGGGCTATGACATCGACACCTTTTTGGCGTGGTACGAGCGCATGGCCTACGAGGTCATCGAGCCCAAGGTACCCGAGATCCTCCGGCTCTCGACGACCGCAGCGCTTGAGCATCTGACCGCTACGCTGGGAGCGCGCGCGCTAAGTAACCCCAATCTTCACGAGCATGCCGCCGCCCCCATGGCGACCTTGCTTCGTTGGCACGCAGCCGAGGAAGTGGAACACAAGGCGGTCGCCTACGACGTCCTGATGGACGTCGATGATCGATGGGTGGTGCGAGCCGCCGGCCTCACAATCGGAATGACGGTGATCTTGTGGTTCTGGCGACGTGGCTTCCAACATTTGATGGCCCAGGAGGCCCCGCTGACCGCACTGGAGCGCGCCGAGCGGCTCAGGGCGCTCGCGACCTTCATGACCGGGGACGGACCGATGCTCGTCGCCCAAGTCCTGCGCTTCCTTGAGCCGGGTTTCCATCCCAACCAGATCCAGGACGCCCACCTCGCGGAAGAATTCTTCGCCACCTTTGAGCTTCCCGGCATCGCCGCCTAGCCGCTGGTCGAAGACTCGCGCGGATTAGTGCACGGACGTGCGATCGGCACGCAGTTCGAGGCGCGAGGAGGAGCGTAACGAGCGAACGTGACCGACGAGCAACAAAGCGCTGCATGGTGCGTGCGAGGCGAGGCGCCGCGCGGAGCTCTTCGGCGACCTCCTCGCAACGGCATCGCGCAGACGCAACTCAGTTTGCGCTTGCCACAGCGAGCCGAACGCGGAAGCGGTTGCGCTTCCCCACCTGGATCCGAATGCCCTGCGCGTCTTGATGCGAGGCGAGGATCTTATGCGCGGCGTCTTTGCAGGGCTCGCCATTGAGACGCACCGCACCATCGTCGACCCGCGCCCGCGCCTCTCGCTTGGACTTGAATGCACCGACAGCCGGATGGACCAGTAGGTCGAGCAGTGCGATCTCATCGACGGCCAGATCCTCGCAGGGCACCTCGCTCCAGTCGTCGGAGTTGCCAAATGCCTGCTCGCTCGCGACGCGTGCCTTGATCGCGGCGTCCTCTCCGTGGGCGACCCGCGTCGCCTCGAATGCCAGACGGGCCTTTGCCACCCGCAGCGCAGCGCCGCCGTCGCGGACAAGTGACTCGATCTCTTCGAGCTCAAGCTCTGAGAACAGTCTCAGGAGCTTGGCGACGTCGCGGTCATCGCAGTTGATCCAGTACTGGTAGTACTCAAAGGGGCTGGTCTGCTCCGGGTCGAGCCACAGGGCGCCGCGCTCGGTCTTGCCCATCTTTTTGCCCTCCGCCGTGGTCAACAACTTGAACGTGAGACCGAAGCATTCCGCGCGCGCAGGAGGTGCAGAGTCGTCGACCAGCTGCGTCGCGCCGACCCGGCGAATGAGCTCGACGCCGGCGACGATATTGCCCCACTGCTCGCTGCCACCGATCTGTAGAGTGCAGTCGAGCTCGCGGTGCAGGTGGAGAAAGTCGTAGGCCTGCAGAAGCTGATAGTTGAACTCCAAAAACGACAGCGGGAGCTCGGCATCGAGTCGGTCGCGGTAGGTCTTGCTCGCGATCATTCGATTGATCGTGAAGTGGCGCCCGATGTCGCGAAGGAAGTCGAGATAGCCGATTCCCGCAAGCCAATCCGAGTTATCGATCAGCTTTGCGCTTGGGGTGTTGCTGTGATCCGCGCTAGCCAGCGCGGGGGGGAGGGCCGCGAGCGTGGAGACACCTTGCTCTCCCTCAAGACGGAGAAAGCGGCCGAACTGGGCGCGAATCGCAGTGCGGTTCGCATCGACCGTGGCCTGCGTCAGCAGCTTGCGGGACTCGGTCTTTCCCGAGGGGTCGCCGATCATCGCGGTGCCACCCCCGACGACGAGAATCGGACGGTGGCCGTGTCGCTGCAGCAATCGGCACGCCATCACCGGCACGAGATGCCCAGCGTGCAGGGATGGTGCGGTCGGATCGATGCCGACGTAAAAGGTGACGGGCTTTTCGCACAGCGCTCGATCGAGCGCCGCGATGTCGGAGCATTGCTCGACGTAGCCGCGTTCGATCAGCGTGCGCAGCGCGGCTGAGCGCGCCTTGTAGTTGACGACGCTTTGGCCATCGTTCTCGAAGTCCTCGACGGGCATATCGCGGCGCAGCGTACCACTGCCGCAGAGCGACGTCGTGCTCGCAGGGTTGTGCAACACCTGCTAGCTCTTGGCCGAGGAGTACTCGTCAATGCAGCGCTCGTGCTCGGCGAGCGCTGCGTCGATCATCTTGAGGCGCGCCTCGACCTTGGCGCTGAAGCGCTGGTGCAGGTCGCGGGCGCGGAACAGCTCGTCGGCCAGCTGCATGCAAACCATCAGAGCGACGCGATGGGGCGTCGTGCTTCCGCCCTGCGCCGCGATCTCGCGGAGGTGGCCGTCGATGTAGTCCGCGAGCTCGTGAACGTACTCGGGTTGCTCGTCGCTCCGGATCGTCAGGCGGTGGCCGCCGATCTCCACGGGGACGGAGCGCTTCATGGGTCAAGGGTGGCGCCCTCGTGGGCAAAAGGTCAAGCGGGGGCGGGCAGTGCCCGTTGCTGCGCCATGCCGAGGGCCGAGGTCTTGATGTTGCGCGTCAACAACGGCAGTGGCCAGCGCTCTGAGCCATGCCCTTCAGACACTGTGAGCCCCGCACTAGTGCGGGGAGTCGCCCTCGGCCAGGCGCTCGGCCAGCTCATGCCGCGCGAGCACCTCCGTCAGATCGCTGATGTCGCCGTTCATGAAGCCGGGCAGGTCGTGGCGGGTGTAGCCGATGCGATGATCGGTGATCCGGTCCTGCGGGTAGTTGTAGGTGCGAATCTTCTCCGCACGATCACCACTGCCGACCTGGTCTTTGCGGTGAGCGGCGCGCTCGGCGTTTCGCTTCTGGATCTCGATGTCAAGGAGGCGTGAACGAAGCAGTCGCATCGCGATCTCCCTGTTTTTGATCTGCGACTTTTCCTGCTGCGAATGGACCGCCATGCCAGTCGGAATGTGGGTGACACGGACGGCCGAGTCGGTCGTATTGACGTGCTGTCCCCCCGAGCCGCTGCTGCGCATGACGTCGATACGCAGGTCACTGGGGTTGAGGACAAGGTCGACCTCCTCAGCTTCCGGCATGACGGCGACCGTCGCCGTCGACGTGTGAATCCGACCTTGCGCTTCGGTCGCCGGCACGCGCTGCACTCGATGGACGCCCGATTCGTACTTGAGCATCCCGTAGACGCCACGCCCGCGGATCGTCGCAACGACCTCCTTCAGGCCGCCCGCGCTCGCCTCGGATAGGCTCGCGACCTCTACTTTCCAGCCCCGCGTTTCGGCGTGGCGCGAGTAGAGCCGCCAGAGGTCCGCAGCGAAGAGGGCCGCCTCTTCGCCGCCGGTACCCGCGCGGATCTCAAGGACGCTGTCCCGATCGGCGTGAGGGTCTTTGGGCACCAGCGCGATCTCAAGGGCGCGCTCGACCTCGATCATCGCGGCTTCACAGCTCGCGATGTCGCTCTCGGCCATCTCCTTAAAGTCTGGATCTGCGAGCATCTCTCTCGCGGAGACGAGCTGAGCCTCAAGCGCCTCCAGCTCGCCAAGCTTCTCGACGATTGGCGAGGCCTCGGCGTGCTCCTTGGAGAGTTCGGTCAATTTACGGCTGTCGGCGATCACCTGCTCGTCACACAGGAGCTGTGCGAGCTCTTGGTGGCGCTCGCGAATGACCTCGAGCTTGTTTCGGAGCTTGGAATCCATGACACGACCGGTGAGGGCAGTCCGAGCCTGAGCGGGCCGACGCGGGCCGCGGACGCTAGCAGGGTGGGGATCGGGAAGCTACGGGGCGAGGATCGTGCGCGCGAGTGCGCTTGTTGGGCTTATCTCCTCGGCCAAGGCCCCGCACGCGGGGGACGGTCGGGCGGTGCGGCGGAGCCCGGCGCGTCGGCGCGCCGGCGCGCAGCACTTCTTTCTGGCGGTCGATCGCAATGCAGGCGGCCGATCGCGTTGCGCTCGCACCATGGCACGCGCTAGATCTCGGTCTCCATGCGAGACCAAGCGCGGTGGGCAGCTCGATACCAGTTTCTGGAAGAGCTCTGGCGTGGGCGCGATCGGCTCCTTCACGATCCCGCGCTTGAACGCGCCGTGTCCTCTGCCTTGCACGCGGGCAGTGGCCGCGGCGAGGAGGTCCTCCATGCGCTGTTGGACCGATTGTTACCGCGTTCTCACGACGAGGACGTCTGGCTCGCAACCGATCACGTGTCGCGCATTGCCGAGTTCTCTCGCTCGCGTCCCGGGGTCCATTTCGTCGGGATTGACGACGCCGCATCGATCGCCGAAGAGGGATGGGAAGTCGCAGTCGTCAATCTTGAGGGTGTCCGCAGTACCGACGACCTCGAGACGCTGCCGCCAAGTCTCTCCGCACTCATCGAGGTCATCGAGGAGCACGCGCAAGACGATCGTCGTGTGGTCGTGCTCATGCTTCCCGGACCCACCGCCGGTGGGCCGCAGGAGGACGCGGCCATGCAGATCCTTGGCACGGTGCTGCCGCATGCGCGGCTGTTTGGGGTGATGTGGCCGACGGTGGCGTCTGTGATCACGGTTGCGGGTCTTGAGGACGACGCCGAGGACGACTTCTCCGTGGACGTCGACAACTCGCTGGCGGCCGAGACGCTCGCGATCGATACCTGGATCGCGGTCAGCAGTGCGGACTTTAAGCCCGCAACCCTGACGATGATCGAGCTTGAGAATCCCCAGGGCGAGCGAGAGTTCGACCTCGGCGGGCGCGATCATCCTCACGATGATCGTCAGGATGATCGTCACGATGACGTGGCGGGTCTTCGTGCCGAACTGCTGGAGGCACGCCGGCAGGCAGACCTTCACGCGATTGAAAAGCAGCGCCTCTCCGAGCTCCTCGACGACGCACACATGCGACTCGCAGAGTCCGGAGATCTGGCTCACGAAGGCGGGACCGGCGAGCACAGCGAAGCCGGCCTCGCCGGCGTGCAGGCGCGGCTTGAGGGCGCGTTGGCTCGCGAACAGGCGCTTCGGTGGGAACTCGCGCGCGTGCAGGCCATGCTGGAGGACGTCGCTTCGCGACCCGTCGAGGAGCTTGAGGCGCAAAACGCCCGACTCCGTGCCGAGCTGGCTCGACGCGGCCCAGGACCGGCCGACGCGAGCAGCGAGGATGAGACCCCCGTCGCGCACCAAGAGGATGTCGACGAGGACGAGGCAACCACTACGGTGCCCGACCATTCGGATGCTGAGCTCGACGAGCACGATGACGTGACGCCCGTCGAGCAGCGCGCTGAGACTTCCGCAGCAGATACTGCGGCCCTAGCCGGGCCAAGCTCCTCCGAGGCTGATGGGGACGCACGCACGAACGCGGACTTGCGCGCCGACGCGGAAGACGTCGCGGCGGACGGGCGGGACGAGGCAGATGGGCCCAAGGGCGACCAGCACGACGCGGACGGAGCGCGTGCTGCGGAGCGCGAGGTGTCAGATGACGACCCCGAGGACGCCCGCGAGGAATACCCCGATTACACGAGGGGCCCCTCGCAGGTCGACGACGAGCAGACGCGTTGGAACGACGCGCCTCACGAAGACGAAGATGAGGGTGGATTTGATCGGCTGCGCCGCGGCCTGATCACAACCATCGACCGCCTGCTGCGCCGGCTCGACAATTGATCGCAGCCGGCGGTGCTTCATTGACTGCCGCGTGTCAGCACGAGGGAGCGCGAACGAGAGACGTGGCCGCCGAGACATGACCTCGTGTCGTGCCGGTACACTTCCTTCGATTGCGCCTTGCCGCGGCGCCTGGGGCGTGTCTATCCTTGATCTTGCGCCGGCCCTGACCAAGCCAGCGCGCGTCGCGCTTCGCGGCACCAATTCGGAACAGCACCGCATTGGCTCAGCAGCACCGTCTTTGCGGTGCGGACAGCAGAACGAGAACACTATGCGACTTGACCCCAAGGGGCCGAAGGTGGACTGGGCCACCCTCGAGACCTCATTCGAACACAATGCTCCCGACACGCACAGCTACCTCGATCTCGAGGACGGCCAGATCGTGACGATTATCGACACGCGGCCAGAGGACGACGAGAAGAAGGCTCTGCTTCGGCAGTTTCCCGCACGCTTTGTCCATCTCGATCCTGCGTCGTCTCGCGAGCAGTACCGCTGGATGGAGAGATTTGTGGCATCCGTCGAGGACGAGGCGCTTCGCAAGCGGCTGGTCCTCGCAATCGATGGCAAGGGGGCATTTCGACGCTACAAGGATGTGCTGTTGTCCTATCCGGTCGAGCGAGACCGCTGGTTTGCGTACCGCTCGAACTTGCTCCACATCTACATTAATGGCTGGCTCGCATCGAAGGACTTCGCGCTGGGAGAGTTCCCGCCCTGGGGCGATCCACAGCAGCCGATCGAGCCGGACGTACCGCTTGAAAAGCCGATCGGTGAGCGTGGCGAGGGACCGGCAGAGACCCTCCGTCGGCGCGCTCGTGAGCTCGTCGATCAACTCCCCTCCCTCGAGTTGCCCGCCGCGGTCGCATACCTGCGCTATCTGTCCGAGCGCATGCCCTCCGTGCACGAGAACGGTCCGGAGTAGCCGGCCTTTGAGTCGTCGGGCCTCGGCTCGATCGGAGCGCGACGATGTGTGCACGACAATCTGGTCCTCGTTCCGGGGCGAGGCGCGCCTGCGGCCAAGCAAGTGGTCGCGCGTCGACGTGGCGGTCGCACACGCACGCAATGCTCCGTCCCCCTCCCGAGGAACCGATCGATGAACGACGAACCTAGCAGCGCGTCGAGGGGCGCCGCCGTGAGACAAGCATCCTCCGGAGCCGCTCCACAGATGCTGACGCGCGTGATCGGGATCAGCCTTGGGGGCGCTCGCGGCAAGACCACCGCGCTTGCCCGTCTTGAGCGGCGAGACACGGGGTGGGCCTTGGTAGAGGCGCGCTCACGCGGGGAGCATCGTGGCGCAGGCAGCAGCGCCGAGTATCTCGGACCGCTCCGCGACGAGGCGCTCTTTGGCTACTTGGAGCGTTGGTTGAGTGCGCACACCGTCGTCGCAATCGATGCGCCGCTGACTCTGCCGCCCTGCGTCCGGTGCACGCTGGAGTGCCCGGGCGCCGTGGCGTGCACAGTCGAGGAGGTGACGTGGCTCTCCACCTTCGCCGAGCGGCTCCGTGAGGTGGGTGAGGTGAGCGAAGCGGGCGGGAGAGGAGTCTCCCGCGCGCGCGGTCTCGCTCCTTACGCCATGCGTCCTGCGGACGTCATCGCCGACTATCTGCGCGCCGGTGCAGGGGACTCCGTGAACGTTGGCCTCGACTCGATCGGCGCGCGGGCGAACTATCTGCGCCGCGCGCTGGGCAGCAAGGTCTCGCTCAACGACGATCTGATCGAGGTCGATCCCCGCCTGTCTCTGCAGCGGTGGTTTGGCGTCGGGGAGGTCGAGAAGACCCGGCGGGGCGAGACCGAGGCCACCTGGTCTGCGCGTCTGAATCTCCTGACCGCTTGCACAAGGGACATCGCGCTCGACGGAGTCTGGCCCGAGCTCGTGGTTCGGAGCCCGCCGGTCTTCCTCGCGTGCATCGCCGCGGTGACCGGTCTCCGGCGCCACCTGGAGGGATGGGAGGGGCCGCCCCAACCTCTGGAGATGGCCGGGCCCGCGCCATTCCTGGACCAGGCGCTGCGCGCGCTTTCCCCGATCTGGCGGACCTCAGGCTGGGTTTGGGTGCCCCCCAGCAAAGGCTTGCACAGTTGAATCGAGCACAGCTTCGGGCCACAACAACCTCAACACGCCTGGACCCACCGTGGCCGGGACGGAGGACCCATGACGATTCGACTCCACGTATTCAAGGGCAAGATCCACCGCGCGACCGTAACGCACGCGGATCTGGACTACGAAGGCAGCGTGAGCATTAGCGGTGAGCTCATGGACGCTGCAGGCATCTACGAGCACGAGCAAGTCCATATCTGGAACGTGACCCGCGGAACTCGCTTGACGACCTACGCGCTGCGAGGCGACAACGACAGCGGAATCATCTGCATCAACGGCGCTGCGGCGCACCTGGCCGAGCCAGGTGACAAGGTCATTATCGCTGCGTTCGCCGAGATTCCAGAGGAGATGGCCGCCACGTGGAAGCCGAAGGTCGTGCTGGTGGACGAGAAGAACACCGCGCTTGATCCCGACTACGTCGAGACCGCCGGGCCCAAACGCCGACTCTCGATGGTCTCGGGATAGACCCCGACAGCGGCGTCGCGAGACGTTCGGCAAGTTGGCCGGCTCCTCGATTGAACCGATCGCGGACGCGATGGCCCCGTAGCGCGTGATCGGCCGCGGGCTCATCGGTCCTGGTACAGTTGCCCTGATGGCGCAATCGGACGAGCGCTCCGAAGTGGACCGTGCGCTTGACGAGCTGGTGCACCAGTTCGCGGACCCGCTCGCATTCTTGCGCGAGCTCGTGCAGAACGCGGTGGACGCTGGCAGCCAGGAAGTCGAAGTCCGCTTCGAGTTCCAGCCAGATGCCCGTGATGGCTCGGGTGCAACCGATGTTGGTGCCCTGGTCGTCTTCGTGGACGACTGGGGGTGCGGCATGGATCGAGAGATCATCCAGACGCGGCTGACGCGTCTATTCGCGTCCTCGAAGGACGGCGACCTGACCAAGATCGGGAAGTTCGGTGTCGGATTCTCGTCGGTGTTCGGCTTTGACCCGGACGCAGTGTGCATCGACACCTCGCGCGGTGGCGAGAGTTGGCGGGTGCTCTTTGACAAGACGCGGACCTTCAAGCTGATCCGCCGTGACGAGGCGTTTGATGGCACCAAGATTCAAGTCATTCGGGCCTGCACGAGGTCGGAAGCCGAGAACTTTGTCGAGCGCGGCCGCGCGGTCTTGGATTATTGGTGCAAGCACCTCAAGGTCGAGTTGCGTTGTGATGGCCAGCCCGTGAACCGCCCGTTCACGCTTGAGGACGCGATCTATGCGGAGCGCGACGACGGATTCTCCCACGTCGTCGTCGGCCATCGCTTCGATGGGGCGGTTCTTCACGGTTACTACAACCAGGGGCTCACGTTGCTTGAAGTCACCGGGCAAGCCGCCGTGCCCGAAGGCTTCGATCGCCCCGCAGACCTCGATCACATCAGCTTCAAGGTTTCATCGCCGCATCTTGAGCACACCCTCACCCGGGATCGCGTCATACAGGACGATTCCTACGAGCGCGCGATGGCGACCGTCCGCGACGTCATCCAGCGCGAGTTGACGGCCGCACTCGCCGACGCGTGGCGCACCGCCGTCGATGGCGAGCGAGCGCGGCTAAGTCCGGCGCTGCTCTGGCACCTCGGTCGAGCCTCCGATCGAGGGACCTCGCCCCTAGATAGCCTCGCGCTCGGCACAGACGCCAACGGTCAGCGCTGTACGGTGGGGCAAATCCGCATGCGAGCCAGCACCGACGAGGTCTTCTACACGACCGCTCGAGGAGAACTCTGCGCGGCCGTCCAGGCACTCGGTGTACCGATCCTTGTCCTCGATCCCGACGACGAGGCGTCGTTCCACCTGCTCATCCGACTCTGCCCCGGTCGGGCACGAAGCTTGGAAGAGCGCTGGCTCATCGCCGCTCCAGCCCAGGATCCGACGGAAGTCGCTCGTTTCGCGAAGTTGAGCGACGAGACCAGCAAGCTGCTGCGGGCCTTTGGCGCCAAAGTATCGATGGTCACGCTGAATCACTTCCTCGGCGGCGTCGCAGCGCATGCCCCAAACGGCGAGCGGGAGGAGATCGAGTCGAGCCGCGCGTTGGACGAGAGCGCAGCCGAGCAGCGGGTGCGCGTGGCACACGCCCGTGCGAGCTCGCTGCCCGCGTCTGGCGCTCCGCACCTTCCGCGCGTAGCGGTCACCCACGATAGCGCGCATGGTCTCGTCGATCTCGCGCAGGCCACCGCACTTGGCGAGGGGTGGTTCGCTCGCTCACGTCATCTGCTTGTCAACGCCGATCACGACGGCGTGAGTACGCTGATCGAGCTGGCCCAGGACGAGCCCGAGCTGGCGGCGTACATGTTGACGAAGATGTTCTGGGTCGGCACGCGGCTTGATGCGGCGGCGGATTCCAAGCTGTGTGCACTTGCAGCGGAGGCGCGATGGCGAAGGCGCGGAGCTTGATCGAAGAGCTCGCCGAGGGCGGCGAGCTGCTCGGCGAGGGGAGCTTCTCGCTCGACGCCGCCAAGGCGCGCGAGAAGCTGCGGAAGTTCACGCTCGCCGATCCACATCGGTATGTGCTGTTGCTGATTCAGGCGGCGGTGCTGCTGGGTGCCACGTGCGTCGAAGTCGACGTCGATGGCGACGATATGCGCATGCGGATGATCGGTGTGGAACTCTCGCCAGTCGAAGTCCGCGATCTTCACGCGCACCTCTTCTCAAGGGAGGACGCGCGTCAGCGTGGATTGCAGGAGTTGGCCTTCGCGCTCAACGCTGCCAGCGCGCTGCGACCGAGCTTCCTGTTGCTTCAGAGCGCGGACGTGAGTGGCGTCGGCGGCCAGCTGGACCAGCGGTCGCAGCGTCGTGGCGAGGACGCCCCCGAACCCGTGTACTCCCCGCTGGCGGGTGCGACCCCGGGCACCTTCGTCCATCTTCGCGAGCCATTCGCGATCGCGACCGCATTTGAGGCGATCGCGGCAGCCCGAGGCCAGCGCGAAGAGCAACGCATCATTCGCCACTGCTGCAGATATAGCCTCCTCCCCATTGTCCTCGATGGTGCGCAGGCCGGGGCCGACAGCGAGGAGGTCGCGATGTCGCGGAGCGGGTTTCGGCTCGTCGCGCGACATGAGTTCGAGTGGGGAGTGGCATGCGCGGCGTGGACGGATGCAGACACCGCGCGCGTTGACCTCTGTCTCGCGCAGGTGTGGCTCAACACCCGCGACGCGCCATCTCTGCCCCCGAAACTGCATTGGATCGTGTACACAACGGCCCTCCGCAAGGACGCATCGCGCGAAGACGTCGTTCGCGATGAGGCGTACGCCGGAATCCTCGACAGTTTGGCAGAAGCAAGTTGCGAGCTCTGGACCGCCCGCCTCGAGAGTCCCGAATTCTCAGGGCCGCTCTTCGACCGCCCACACCTCATGGTACTCGCCGCGCGCGTCCGCGATTGGCAAGTGGCGGCGATGCAGTCGTTGGAGTTGAGCGTCGGCCATCGCCGGACGCTTCTGCGTTTGGAGAGGGCACTACGCTCGCTGGTGATCCATCAGCCTGTCGACGCGGCATGGCAGTCGACGCACGAATTTGAGTCGACCAGTCCCTCGCTAGCTTACTACATCACGCACGAACTCCGTGAGGAGAGCGGTGACGCGATGCCCGAGTACGCAAAGAAGTATCTTTGCCTCGACGAGGCTGGGATCGCTCGCTGGCGAAGGTTCTCGGACGTCCCTCTCGAGTCCAGAGGCTATTTGGTCTCTCTCGACGTCGCGGTTGAACGACGTCGGCGAATTTGGATGTCTTCCCCCGCCCAGCCCGTGTTGTCCGCCGCCGATGCGTTCGGGCACGGCAGCATCCAATCCGATTTGCTGCGCGGTCAGTGGGCGCTCCGCAGAAATGCGACGAGCGCGAACGCGACCTTCACTTGGATCGTCAATGGTCACCGCCTGCTCGTCGACTCGCTTGCGCTCGGAATCCCATTTCTTGAGGTTGCGCTTGAGGGGGAAGGCCTCGAGGTCTCCGAGCGACTCGATTCGGTCCGTATCGGAAGTAAGGCAGCGGCGGACTTCGTTCAGCAGATGATCGGCGGGCTTGTTGGCACCTTGGAACTGCTGGAGGGTCCCAGTTCGCCGGGGGCGGGCGGGCCCAGTGAGCTCCTCGCACGGCACGTGCTCACGGCCGCGATCACGCCGAGGTTCTTCGCGGCGTGGTCGGTCGTCTGCGAACTCAAGGATGGCGAAATTGCCACACTCTCACAGGTGTTCCGGGAGGGCGTGCTCGCAAGCCAGGCGACGAGCATTCGCAACGCGAAGCTGTTTGACGCCGCCGATGGATCGCGTTGGTCGCTGCACGAGATCGGCGTCGAGCTTGAGACACACGGCGACATCGCGACTGCGACGCGGAAAGTGCCACCCGATTGCGCGCTTGAGCGGCGAACCTTGCTGCTTACCGATCAGGTTGAAGACGCGCTGCGGGCCGCGTTTCCCAGCATCGTCTTCCTGCCTCAAGAGCGCGTGATCGAACGCGTGATGGCTCGTGCCAAGTTTCTGCGCAAGCCCGCGAGTCGCTGGGATCAGATTCTCGGAAAGCACGGAGGAGTCATCGACTTCGTGCGACACCATTCGGTCGATCTCGCGCTCGAAGTCTCTGCGCAGACGCGTCGCAGCAAGGGCATTACGCTCGCGATCGTCGAAGCGGAGGGCCCTCCGCCCGCGGAGGGGAAGCACGTCCCCGCGCATCAGCCGTGCGCGACGCTCGTTCGCGAAGTTGCGACCTTGTCCCTGCGATCGTCCCTCGGTGGTATCGGGATCGTGGCCTGCGGGGCAGGGCTGCGCGTGCTGGACTCGTATCAGGGCATCACGGCTGGCAGCATGGATCGGCTGCTGAGTCTGATTCCGCGCGCGATCGCAGCGCTCGTGGACGCGATTGTTGCGGTAGATGGCGCCGTCGCGGTACGCGAGCCCGAACAGTCAAGCGACGTCGAGATCGCAACACGCGTGCTTGTCCGACAATGCCTGCTGCTGCTCGAAGCACCGGATTGGCGTGATCCCAGAGCTCGCAAGGTCGGCAGCGTACCCGAGGAGCGCGCCAAGACGCTCAGCGACGACGCTGTTCGCCAGGCACTTGAACCGTTGCGAGCGAGGGTCACATCGTATCCGCTCCTTCGCAGCGCTGACGGTCGTGTGTGGTCGTGGTCCGACCTCGTCAAAGCGAGAGGAGGAGAGTTCCGCCTGTTGGAGCGACGAAGCGACGTCGCCGGCATCGATCTCAACGCCATCGCGCAGACGGTTCTCATCGAGTCTGGTCCCGAAATCGATGGCATGCTCGGCGAGCTCTCCGACAAGGGGATTCTTGAGGCGGCGCTTGGCCGCGGGGTCAAGATGGCGCCGAGGGCCTGGTTGCTCGAGCGCCAGACTGAGCGCGCCATCGAACGTCGGCCCGTCTGGGCCAAGATCGAGCTCGGCGAGGGTGCCTGTGCGGCTCGTGTGTCCCTCAACGAGGGCGGCCTTCGGGGCGAGGTTGGCTTTGATTTCGATCTGATTCCCGTGGGCGAGGGCTTGTCACGAATCGTTGTGTGCACGGGCGGTCGGGAGGTCGGATCGGTGACCTGCGAGGAATTGCTCCCGGTCGTCGGGGTGGTCGACATCGACGGTCTCAAACCTCGTTTTGACGCGCAGGGGGAGTGGCACGCAAGCACCGAGCAGCGTAACCGCGTGCTGTCTGCGGTGCGCCGCGCTCGTCCGGCCCTCATCGCGGCGCTCGGCGAGGCGATTCGAAGCAACGGGGATCCGACACGCGCGCATCGTCTGTGTTCGTGGGGTCTGGCGGTCGTGGCTCGAAACGAGGAGAGCTCGACGAATG